>NZ_JAMYLU010000032.1:0-50406 GCF_040318135.1 Mesorhizobium sp. M1295 | reverse complement strand
TCACCACCGTGCCATGGCCGCTCGCCCTTCAGAGCAAGCGCCGTTCTCTCTCCAAAACTTTTTGCAGAACCTTCAGGACACTATCTCCAACTTCGCCGCCACGCAGCTCCGTTCAATGTCAATTCATTCAAACAGACGACGACAGGTGGCCAAGCCTGCACCTACCGTGAAAGTGCAGTTTGCAAGGCTTATGACACTTGCCGGAACTCTACGATTTACAGAAATGACTCGAACGTCGGGTGATGGCTTTTGTGCGAAAGACGCTCGCGTCGGAGCCGAGAAAGGAATAGCAGATGGATGCGGATAGGCGAGCCGAAGAGAATGCCTCTTTCAATCCTGAGTTGTTGAAACGGTTAGTATGCCCAGTGACCAAAGGCTCACTTGCCTGGGATGGGGATCGCGACGAACTCGTATCGAAGAGCGCAGGACTTGCCTACCCGGTACGCGACGGCATTCCGATCCTGCTAGCATCGGAGGCACGGGCGATCATCTCCCGCGTGGTCAAACTTCGCGCATCCAGAGGATGAGCTAGCCGCGCAAATTAGGCGGCATTCCGACGGCAACCAGCACCAAGACAGGAAAGTGCCGCGGAGCGCGAGCCGTTTGTCAACGGACCACTCCGTGCTCGGGCATCTGGGCAGTGCCGACCTTTTTGATGCAACGCGCGGCTACCTGAACCGGCTGGGCACGGCGATCCGTTTCCGGGACACGGTGTGTGTCATTCAAACAGACGAGGACAGTGGCAAGGCCTGCCCCTACCGTGATCTTGGGCGTGATGGGTAACGAAACCAACACTATGAAAGCAAATTCAACGGCCGGCCACTTCGCGCGATCGGGCTACGGCGAACGGTCAGGAGACGCAGGATGAATCCGCACCTCGTGTGTGTTGGAGGCGAGGATCACGCCCTGCGAATCCCCTTCCTGATGTCGCTGCGAGAGAAGGGATTCCAGGTTACTGCGGTTTCGAGCGGCGGTGAAGCCGCATTCCTGCGGCATGGCATTCCGCATCGCAGCTACGGTTTCGACCGCTTTTCCAGCAGCAGCGGGGAATGGGCCGCCATCAAAACCATTCGAAAGCTGATGGCGGAACTCCGGCCGGATATTATCCAAAGCTTCGACACCAAGCCCAACCTGGTGACGCCACTTGCGGTGCGCGGGAGCGTTCCAGTCGTGCGCACAATCAACGGTCTGGGCTGGACGTTCTCGTCCCTGGAACCGCGCGCCCTGGCCCTGCGCCCAATCTTTTGCGGACTGCAATGGCTTTCGTCCTTATGGACGGCCGCTACGGTGTTCCAAAATCGGGACGATCAGTCATTCTTTGAACGCTACCGACTGATCATACGTGGCAGCGGACGAGTGATCCGCAGTTCTGGAATCGACGTCGATGCGTTCGCCATGGCAAGGCATCTTGGCCCGTCGGCGATGAAAATGCGCGAGGAGCTTGGGCTCCAATCCGCCGAGATCGTAATTTTTGTCGGCCGGCTAACTCGCCAGAAAGGCATCCCGACACTCCTCAAGGCAGTCCCTCGCATTTTGGCTGAAAGGCCCGATGCCCGTTTCGTGCTTGTCGGGCCATTGGAATCCGAGGGCCCATTTGCGGTGGACAAGGCGGAGATTGATCGACATGCGCCCCATGTCATCGCCTTGGGCCCACGACGCGACGTTCCTGCCCTGCTTGGCATGGCCGATCTGTTCGCCTTTCCGACACAATACCGCGAAGGGATTCCGCGCGTCCTGCTGGAGGCAGGGCTGGCAGGATTGCCTATCGTCGCCTCAAGGATGCCTGGCTGCAATGAGGTGGTCGAAGACGGATGGAACGGCCATCTCGTCCCACCGCACGATCCGAACAGCCTTGCGTGTCGAATTATAGACGTCTTGTCCGACCGCCGGAAAGGAAGGACCATGGGCGCTCGCTCTGTCGAGCTGGTCCGGACGCAGTTCTCGCTGCCCTGGGTGGTCGAGCAATATTGTGATCTCTACGACAATGTCCTTAGCGCCAAATCCCATGGCGGCTTCGCTCGACCGGCGTCGCCGGCGTTGCTTGAAGAGGCTGCTGTAAACCGCGCATTGGGTGGAGCGCGCCGATGATCCGCGACGCGTTGCTGGCCTGCGGCGTTGCGATGTCCTATGCGGCGCAGCTCACCATTCCGGGAGTGCCGCTCGGCTATGGCGAGCTGTTTCTCGCGCTTTGGATCATGCTGTCGATCGGCCGGGTGCTCGCCGGCGGTCACTTGGTAGTCAGGCCCGCCCTGATCCGTGTCGCGGGCTTCTGGCTGATCATGACGCTTGCTCTGGGGATTGGCACCATCGTCGGCTATCTGACCACGGTGCTGTACCTGTCGGTGGTGATGCACGATATGATAGCCTACCTGCTGCTGATCTGCGTCACCTGCCTAGCCGCCGCGGAGCCCGAGGCTGATCGTCATCTGCGCAGTACTGCGTGGTGGGTGGTCGCGATCGCGAATGCAGGCTTTATTGTTCAGCTGGCACTTGGATGGGGTTGGATCCACCAATCCGGCGTCGATCCGTGGTACTGGGATCGCTTCCGCGGCTGGTCCGAGAACCCGAACCAGCTCGCGCTCTATTGTGCACTCTTTGGCCCATTCGCCTTGCATCTTGCGACGACCACTAGCAATCCGTGGGCGAGATTGGCCGGGCTCAGCAGCCTTATCCTGACCATCTATATCGGAAGGCTGACGAAGAGTGATACCTATCTGTACACGACGGTCCTGGCCTGCCTGATATTTCTTGGGCTGCGGGTTCGGACATGGCTCGCAACCGGTGACGGCAAGGCCAGCTTTTCCCGGCAAGTTACCCTCCTGTTGATGATTGGCTTCCTTCCGTTGGCCTTGTCGATGACGCCCTACATTCTCACGGAAGCGGGCAGCGTCGAACAGTTCGCCTTAAGTCTCACCAAGGACAAGGGCGGCGACGCGACCGCCGAAACCGCCGCACTTCGCCTCCATCTCTGGGGAGATGCATTGGGCAAGGGCCTGACGTCAGGATCCCTGGGCCTTGGTCCTGGGCCGCATCTGGAGCGCCCGCCCATTTCCTACAGCCAGTTTCTGCCCCGGCCTTTCGAGGCTCACAACACGATTCTCGATCTATACACTCAAGGTGGTTTGATTGCAGTCCTAGCCCTGGCCTGGATTGTCGGCGCGGCGGCTTTATGCGCATGGCGTGCAAAGCTCGATGCCCTGTTCGTGCTCGTCGTGTCGATCGTTATCTTCGGGATGCCACATCTGATCATCCGCCATCCAATCGTGTGGTTTGCGCTGACCATTTGCCTTGTTGCCGGAACGCCGCAAACGGTTTCGGCAACCTCGAGCGACCGGAGGTGATGGCATGTGTGGGATTGCCGGAATTCTCCTTGCACCCGATGCAGCCAGTGCCAGGCCGCTCACGGCCATAGGGCAGATGACGACGGGCCTTCGTCATCGCGGGCCTGATGGTGAAGGCTTCTGGGTCAACCGTGAAGCCGGCATCGCCTTCGGCCACAGGCGTTTGGCTATCGTCGATCTATCGGAGGCGGGACGCCAACCAATGCATTCGGCAAGTGGCCGATATGCCATTACGTTCAACGGCGAGATCTACAATTTCCGCGATCTGCGCCGCGAACTTGAAGGCGCTGGCCATCGGTTCCGTGGCGCCAGCGATACCGAAGTCATGCTGTGCGCAATCGAGAGTTGGGGTCTCGACACCGCACTGACGCGCCTCGCTGGCATGTTCGCATTTGGATTGTGGGATCTGAAGACCAGGACCCTCCATCTCGCCCGCGACCGAATGGGCAAAAAGCCGCTCTATGTTGCTGCAACACGCGATGCGCTTGTTTTTGCCTCCGAGTTGAAGGCGATCAATCGTTTTCCAGGGTTCTGTCAGGAGCTCGATCTCGACGCGGCTGCGACGATGCTTTCGAAGGGATGGGTGCCGGGTAACAGTTGCATCTGGCAAGGCGTATTCAAGTTACCTCCTGGCTCGGTTCTGTCTGTGACGGCGGCAGATTTTGCCGAGGCGCGCAGTGCCGCATCCCTTTCGCAACGCGTCCGACACTGGTGGTCGCTGCCTGAAGTCGCCGCGAACGGTCGACTGAATCCAATCGCCGGCACCGACGAAGAACTGACCGACGAACTCGACGACCTGCTGCGACTTGCCGTCCGGGAACGCATGGTAGCCGATGTGCCGCTGGGTGCCTTTCTGTCTGGTGGCATCGACAGCTCCGCCGTTGTGGCGCTGATGCAGGCTCAGTCGCCGAAGCCGGTGCGCACATTCACGATTGCTTTCGGAGAAGGCGGGTTTGATGAGGCTCCCCACGCCGCGGAGGTTGCGCGGCATCTGGGCACCAATCATACTGAACTACACCTTTCGGCCGCCGCTGCGCGCGAGGTCATTCCAGAATTGCCGCAGATCTGGGACGAGCCGTTCGCCGACGAATCGCAGATACCAACTTTGCTGGTGGCGCGGCTCGCCCGCCAGCATGTTACCGTGGCCCTGTCAGGCGACGGTGGCGATGAATGCTTCGCCGGTTACGCCCGCCACTTCATGGCGGCGCGGTTGAAACGACAGCATGCGCTGCCGTCGCCGCTGCGTCACACGCTTGCTGCAGGGGTCGAATTGCTGGCCCGTGCGGCGCGCTACGATCTCGTCAGCAAGCTGCCGCTTTCGGCGAGTGCACGGCTCGCGCTGCGGAGCGATCGGCTGCACCGCCTCGCTCGGCTGCTCGCCGCAGCAGATGAGGACGAATTGTATCAACGGCTGACCGGAGTATCGACCGAGAGCCTCACACTCCACAAGCCGCCCACATCAATTCAAGAGTCACCCCGGCTTGATGGCCTGCTGTCCCGTCTCTTGTACGACGACATGGCCGGCTACCTGCCCGACGATATACTGGTGAAGTTGGACCGTGCCAGCATGGCCAACAGCCTCGAGGGCCGGTGCCCGCTTCTCGACCATCGGGTTGTCGAATTCGCTTGGCGGCTGCCCGCACATGCGAAGGTTCGCAATGGCAAAGGCAAGTGGATACTTCGTCAGTTGCTGAGCCGCTATCTTCCGCAACGGCTGATCGACCGGCCGAAGCAGGGTTTCGATGTTCCCATAGCGGTCTGGCTGAGAGGCCCGTTGCGCGACTGGGCCAGCGATCTGGTCGCCGATATGCGCCTCTCCGGAGATGGGATCTTCGACTTTGCGAAGGTCGCGATGTGCTGGCGCGACCACCTTGACGGAAGACAGGACCATTCTCGTGATTTGTGGCCCGCATTGATGTTCCAGGCCTGGCGCAACGAGGCCGGGCGGCCCCCAGGGCCGGCAACGGGCATGTCTACAGTGCTCGAACTGACAGGAGTATAAGATGGAAGGTTCCATAGTCAGCCGCATTCACCTTCCGCGCGCCACTGAAATGCACGTGCCGACGCGCGAGATCAACCCGCGCATGAGGCCATTCCTGCGCGAACAGATCGACGCGCAGACCCCCTTCCATCAACTCCTTATTACCGTCGCGAGGAGAAAATGGTTCCTGCTTGCAATGGTGATTTTGGGCGGTGTGTTGGCTGGGCTTGCGGGTTTTGCGCGTCCCGTCCTGTTCGAGTCGACCGCACAGGTGATTGTCGATGCTCCTGGCAGGAATGCGGCTCCCGGAGGCGCAGATTCTGCGCAGGAGATGCTGGATGCGAGCATTGATGACCACTTAACCATGCTCTCTTCGCAGGGGCATCTGCGTCGCGTGGTGGCAGCCCTGCGCAAGACGGAGGTTGGTAACATTGCTGAGCAAGGGGATGTCGTAACCGGAAATTCACGCCCCGCTCCGGCCGGCGGCGACTTGCAGAACATACGCACCTTCGCAGCCGGTCTGCTGGAAAGCATTTGGCCGCAGGGCAAGCCGGCGGCCGCCGATGAAGACGAACTCAAGGCATTACGGAAGGGCATGAGGGTTGGACAGGAACTGCGATCAAGAGTGATCACGGTCGGCTTTACCGACAACGATCCGGCGCGAGCCGCCCTTGTGGCCAATACGTTCGTCCAAGTATACATCGACGATCTCGCACAGAAGCGCAGGGCGTCAGACAGACTGGAACTCGCCTCGATCGTCGCTAGCCTACCGGTCGTACAAAGCGACTTGGCGAAAGCAACCGACCGCCTGGAAAAGTATCGGCTGAGCCATGGCGCGGTCGATCAAGGTGCGGCGGACAACGCTGCCAAGGAGACAGCCGAGCTCAGCCAGCAGATATCTTTGTCGAAGGCGGATCTCTCCGCAACGGAATCTCGCCTTCAACACATCGAGGCTTTGCGAAAGGAAGGAGCATCGGTCGCGGCGCTCGCCGAAGCGATCGGGTCACCGGTACTGGCCGACATGGCGGCTCGCCAAGCCAACGACAATGCGGATGCGGGCCTGAGTACTGCAATCAACCGCGAGATCGAACAAGGCACTGCTCGCATTGCTGCGGAGGCGAACATCTACCGTGCCCAGATTGCGGCTCTGGAGGGGCGCAAGAATGTGCTTGATGCGGTGGTGGCCGACACAGCCGGCCGGCTTTCCGGCTTGCGTGCGCTCGAGCCGCAGGTCAGCATCTTGACGCAGCGATACAACCAGCTACTCACGCAACAACAGGATCTGGTGCAGCGTATCGCAACTCCCTTGCCCGGAGTCTCGATCCTTTCAGCGGCGTGGCCGCCGACGAATCCAAAAACCCTGCCGCCCATCTTCCTTATTCCGCCCGGCATGATCGTGTTTGGTCTCATTGGCGGGATCTTCGTGATGGTCCGCAGCCGCCTCAATCAGACCTTGTGCGGCGAGGCCGAAGCTGAAGCCGCGCTCAGGGTCCCATGCCTGGGGCTGATACCGGAAGCGCCCACAATACACGCGAAACGACTACAGCAGCTGGTTCTTGGCCAACGAAAGTCCAGCTACAGCCGAGCCATCACTTCCCTCCTCGTCACCGTGACACTCAACAAGGCGAGGGGCCGCGCTTCGCACGTCATCCTCGTAACGTCCAGTATCCGGCATGATGGCAAGACCGAGCTTGCATGGAGCCTGGCGTTGGCAGCTACCCGACTTGGGGGACGAGTGCTTTTTCTCGATCTTGACAGCACGGGCGCCCGCCTCACGAACGAGTTCCTGAACGAATTCGGCGCGCTCCGGCCGCATAAATCCTTTGGAGACTATATGAACGACCGTTGTCCCCTGCACGACGCGGTCACGGGAATGCCTGAAATTGGAATCGACTTCATGGCGCTGGCACCATCAGAGGATCTGCTGCCGCAGCTGTCGATGATCGACGGATCCCTGGTCACAGATGAGCTGCGCTCAATCTACAGCGTCGTCATTATAAATGGACCGCTGGGACTTGGAGGACCTGAGGCCAGGCTACTGACGGGCTGGGCTGACGTGGTTCTGTTCGCCGTTCGCTGGGGCAGGACGCGTCGCAGCATCGCGCGCGGTGTTCTGCAGCTGCTGACGGAGGACGAGACGGCTCAGGTCCCCGTAGGCAGCGTTCTCACGCACGTCAATCTACAGAAACACGCTGGCTATCGGTTTGGGGACAGCGCAGATCTCTTGCTCGAGAGAACATCATGAGTGTCACATGCGGGCTTCCGCGTAACGACCGTCGCGGCAGTCAGTCTGTCGAGCGGAAGATAATATCGAAGAGTTCGCAGACCGGAGCTGGGCCCGCCGGCGCAAGAGACATCGACGATTGCAGCGATCCGAAGCTCGCCCGCTTCCCTGCGGCCTCCGTTGCTCCAACAAATATGGTTTTGCCGCACAAGGAGGACACGGGCCGGGGTCTCGGCTATGCCAGCATCTTCGCTCTTTTGGTCTATATCGGGGGTGCGGGCTTGACCAGCTTGGCGCAGTTATTGATTGCGCGCATCGTTGGCTCCACCAGCTATGGCATCTACTCCTATGTTCTGGCCTGGACCTCGGTGCTTGCCTATCTTGCAACGCTTGGGTTCCATGTATCCTTGCTGCGTTTCGTCTCCGCCTACAGTGCCAAAGGGCGGCTTGACCTGGTACACGGGGTAATCAGGTTTGCTCTGCAAAGGTCGCTGGCGGCAGCGACACTATTCGGCATCATTGGCGCCGCCTTGGTCTTGTTCTTTTCGGATTCTTCTCACAAGGAGCTTCAAACCAGCCAGCTGCTAGGCATGGCAGCAGTGCCTTTGGTCACCGCCTACGCGTTGGGCGCAACACTTGTTCGTGCTTTCGGCGGCGGTGTCTCGGCCCTCATGCCGGAACGCATCGTGCGCGACGGCCTATTGTTGACGTTGCTGGGAATGGCGGTCTTATCCGGATCATGGACCCCCAACGCACCCCTGGTGATGCAGGCGGTGCTGGCAAGTTCAGCCATCACGGTCGGCCTGGTGTTCATCATGGCGGCAAAATTTCAGCCGCCCGGCTTGCGGCAGGTTCAGCCAGGCGACGAGTCGCGGGAATGGTGGTCCGCGGTTCCGCCAATGATGCTCATGGCCGGGCTCGATGTTTTCATCAGCCGGGCCGGGGTCATGGTGCTGGGCTGGACGCATCACATTCGCGAAGCGGGCATTTTCGCCTTGGGATTGAACGTCGCATTGCTTGTGAGCCTTTCCCTGGTCGCTGTCTCGACGATGTTTGCGCCGACAGCGGCCGCCCTTCATGCCCGAGGCGATCGGATGGCTCTGCAGCAGCTGTTTTCACGGGCCGCCCTACTTTCCTCTGGCGGCGCCATAGCGATGGCCATCCCGATGCTTGCGATTATTGAACCTCTGTTGAGCTGGTTCGGCGGAGATTTCAGTACAGCGGCACCCGTCGCGCGGATACTCATTCTCGGATATGTCTTTGTCGCGCTATGCGGACCCCAGATGCTCCTCTTGATGATGACTGGAAACGAATGGGCGGCAGCCGCAACCATGATCGCCGGCGCCGCGGCCAGCATCATGGGCTGTGCCGCAGGAATTGCGCTCTACGGCGCGCCGGGCGCCGCAGTGGGCCTCGCGCTTGCGTTGGCGATTTGGAATGTGGCGATGTCGATTTATATCAGCAAACGGCTGAAAATTCTCCCTGGGCTGATCTTTGCGCTGGCGTCGCTCAGAACGCGCGCAGTCGAAGGCCAGCCGCCTCATTGGTTCCTGCGCTGATCTGATGTTATCGCGCCCGATACTCGACGGCATCAGCGTTCAGAAATTTCGAGTCCAAGATTGTGTCGGATAGAGGCTGGCGGGGGCGGCTTTGGGGCCGACACTCGCTTTATTCTCTGTCCGAAAAAATGCGAAATCTCAAATTTGCCGAGTGGCAGATCGTTGCCCGACAAGGCGCGGCCTACACCGTGGCCTCATCATTCACCGACGTTTGTTGCCGTATGCTGACCGCGGCATCCGTTCCATGAAAGTCCCGGTACCATTCGACAAAGCGTTGCACTCCGTCCTCAAGCGGTGTCGCCGGGGCGAAGCCGACGGCCTTGCGGAGATCGCTGACGTCGGCGCGCGTCTCCAGAACGTCGCCAGGCGGCAACGGCACATCCACGCGAAGCGCCCGGCTGTCAAGGGCGGTCTCGATGATCGAAATCAGCCGGTTGATCTCCTCGGGCCGGTCGTTGCCGATATTGTAGACGCGACACGGCGCGGAACTTGTAGCAGGGTCGGCGGTGCAAGGGTCCCAATTCGGATCGGGCCGCGGCGGTGCAGCGAGTGCCCGAACCACGCCCTCAGCGATATCGTCGACATAGGTGAAGTCTCGCCAGACGCGGCCGGCATTGGCTACTTCGATTGGCTTGCCCTCGATGATCGCGCGCGTGAACAAATAGACCGCCATGTCGGGCCTGCCCCAGGGGCCATAAACGGTAAAGAAGCGCAGTCCCGTCACGGGCAGGTCGAACAAATGGCTGTAGGAATGCGCCATGAATTCATTCGAACGCTTGGTGGCGGCGTAGAAGCTGACGGGATGATCGGCGCCGTGGTGCTCGGAAAACGGTATGGTTCGATTTAAGCCGTAGACGGAGCTCGAGGAGGCGTAGACGAGATGACTGACGCCGTAATGCCGGCAGCCCTCAAGGACGTTTAGAAACCCCACTATGTTCGATTGCACGTAGGCGTGCGGGTCAACAATTGAATGACGCACGCCGGCCTGAGCCGCGAGATGGACAAAGTGTGAGGGGCGAACGTTTGAAAACAGCAACTGAACGCGCGCGGCATCCGCCAGATCCATTCGTATCGGCGTGAACTCCGCCTCGCTACAGAGGCGTGCAAACCGCGCTTCCTTGAGCCGCAGATCGTAATAGGGTGTGAAATTGTCGACGCCCACGACTTTGACACCCAGACGCAAAAGCCGCGAGGCCACGTGAAAACCAATGAAACCTGCTGCGCCGGTGACGACGATCGGTCCTGTCCGCGCAAGTCTCTTCACCGCTTGATCCGAACGCGATCGGGCGATTTCCACCTTCTCCGTTGCGGCAAGGACAGACTCGCTGCATAGATCGTTGTCCAACTTGTCGCCTTTCGAATTCCGTTCGACAGTACCGAATTGCCGGTCCGAGATTCCAGCTTCCGATATTTACGTCAGCGCATCGAACCTGGTGGAGTTCAAGCGACGTCGGTGCCACGAACCGCGCAACGCGATGCACGACCTGCCAAATCATGACACTCCAAATTGCGTCGTCTGGATCCCGGGCGGACGCCGACGTCCGGCGATTGCATTTAAGTGGCCGGCCCTTATGGCAGGACCGAAATACGCCCAAGAAGGGCCACCAGTTCCGCCTGGCGTTTCGTTTCGGTCTTGGCGAACAGCGAGGCAAGCTGGGAACGGATCGTGGTGCGGCTGAGACGCCAGCTGCGAGCGATCTCCAAAGGTGCGTCGCCCTGAGCCAAACGCAAGGCGAGGTGCGTTTCTGCGCTCGTCAAGCCAAACATTCTTTGCAACGTGCGAGGATTTGGCCCCGACCTGTTGTCCCGGTCCAGCAACGCCACGATGCTCGTTCCGTCGGGAGCAATAACTCCGTTCTCGTTCAGTATCACCGGCCGGTCGCCCCTGCTGCGGATTACCACCCAGGATAACGAGCCCGGCAGGAATTGGCCCGGAACATTCGCGATCAGCCGCCTTAGTGCGGCCGTAAGCCCGCTCGCCGTGTCAGCCGCTTCGCCCTGGCGCTCAAGCGTGGTTTGGGCGGCTGCGTTCCACTCGACTACTTTTCTTTCGCGATTCAGCACGAGATAGCCACAGCCAATGCGATCAAGCACGCCGGTTATGGATTCCAGACTGCGGCCTTTTGGTTCCCCAAGCCGTGCGTCCAATGGATCCGATGCGCGATCGGGAAGGTGACCAGAAGAGGGTCGCGTATTCCGCGCGTCAAAATCGTACTTGGTCCTCGTAGCAATGTACCTACCGCCCGAAGAAGCATCAACATGTCTATCGATCAGATTCATTTTCTACCCCTAACCCAAAGTTTCACACACGCCCGAAAATAAGTATTCGGGATTCGGATAGTCTTTTATGTTTAGATGGATTCTAGTCTTCTATGCGCTGACGGATAACGTGTTCATCACCACCTTGAAAACTCAATATGATCTGACAGTTCTAAGGCAGCTCATAGCCCCTGCTGCATCCGATAAAATGCGCGCTATGATAGCGGTATGGCAATCCGGCAGTGGTACTAAGCTGTACGTTTTTTGCTCTAGTCTCGACGGGCTAGTCAGAAGGTTGTAGTCTGTGTCCATGAGCTCGCAGTCGCGCAGGTCGAATTCGAACCCGTCGGGCAGATTGCTAACTCATATTGCCTCTGCATCCGTACTAGCTGCCACACTGATATTTGAAATAAAATCGTCAGCCTATATTGGGCAAGGCGCCAGTTTTCTGGAATTTGTTCCGGCTATTATTATTATCGCTTATCTCGAAGATCGTGTGCCTGCGCTCGCTGCGACCATTCTGATGGTGGCGGTCGGCCTTTGGGCGCGAGGATACGATCAGATTTCAAATGGCGATTGGGCACGCGCAATCCTGCTTCTGGTTTCGGGTGGGGTGATTGCCATGACGTTCCATCGCCTACGGCAGGACTTGCGTGAGCTGCTGGAAGTCGCGGAGGCCAGGCTCGCTGCCGTCGAGGCGACCGAAAGCCGCTATCGTTGGGCCTTCGAACGTGCTGCCATGGGATTCGCGAACACCAACGAGAAAGGTGAGTTGCTGCAATCCAACAGACGCCTTTGTGAGATGACCGGGTACAAGGAGGAGGAGCTTGCCCAATTGCAGCTCGATACGCTCGCCCACCCGAACGACCGGGACACCTTGGCGCAATTGTTGGCGGGCCTAGGCAACGACATTGCTTCGTTCGTTTCGGAGGTCCGTCTTTTAAGAAAGGACGGTACGGCATTCTGGGCCAGGCTAACGCTTTCTTCGTCCGTGCCCGAGGGGGGACTCTCGGAGAGCATCTTCGTGGTGGTCGACGATATTTCGGAACGACGAGCTGTTCACGAAGCGCTTCGGGCTCAGAAGGAATGGCTAGACCTCGCTCTGTCTGCTGGACGCTTGGCCACGTGGCGGATCGACCTTAAAGACGGGACAGTCACAGGCTCGGACACGTTCTGGGACGTTCTCGGCTTGGCCCAGGCCAATAGCCGCAGTTTGGAGGAACTATCAGCTGTCGTTCATCCGGCGGACTGGCCAAAGCTGGCGGCATCGAGAAAGTCCGCATCATCGGCCATGAATTACGATGTTGAGATACGCGTCCGTCGACCGGACGGGCATATCCGCTGGGTTGCCCTGCGCGGAAGGGAGGAAAGACAGGGTGATGGAGGACAGCGGCTTGGAGTGGCTGCCGACCTGAGCGAGAGACGACAAACCACGCTGCTGCGCGCCGCGGCAAAGAAGCGGGAGCGCATTATGCTCGAACAACGCCACAGGTTCGGCAACGTTTTCGCGGTGATCACGGCGCTCGTGAAAATGGTCGATGTTCCTGGAAACAATGTTGCCAAATACAAGGAAATGCTGATCGACCGGATACGCGCGCTCGAGGCAACCCATCTGCTTCTTTCACGCAACGGCAGCGTATCGGGGGCGCTAAACGATCTCGTTGCTCAAGAGTTGCAACCATATATGGGAACACGCGCCATATCGGTCAGCGGTCCTTCCGTGGTGATGTCGGGAGGCGCCGCCGAGAGTTTTGCAATGATCGTCCACGAGCTTGCCACCAATTCCATGAAATATGGAGCGCTTGGCGATCCAAAAGGCCGGATCGACGTAAGCTGGACATTTGCACCTGAAGACACAGGCAGTGAGATCGTGTTCGAGTGGGTGGAATCGGGACGGCGGCGGACCTCGAGCGTAGTCCGTCATGGCTTCGGTTCCATGATAATCGGAGTAGATGGAGCGCCGCTTGTCGGTCACTCTCCCAAACTGGAAATAACTGACCACGGGTTGCGGTATTCGCTGCGGCTATCACGCAAGGAAATCGGATCCTAGTGCAGTGCTCCGATCGAAAAGCAGATACCTAAAAGACGCGTCGCGCTGAATGGCCTTGGAGATGCGCTTAGGTTCTTTTCCAGGGATGTCGTTGGCCAAAGGCCGCAGCGCAGTTTCGGTATATGCAGTATATGCATGAAACCTTGGGCGCCGTTTGCATGTCCAAAAGGACGCGCGGCGCTCTAGCTGGCATGTCTCGAAAGCCATGTCTTCAGCATAACGGCAGCTTCTGTCCGATTGCGTACCCCCAACTCACGCAGGACCGCAGCAGCGTGGATTTTCGTGGTCGCCTCTGCGATTTCCAGGTCGCGAGCAATTTCCTTGTTTGAATAGCCTTCCGCCATCAGCTTGAGGACTTCCTTTTGCCTCGAGGTCAGCCTGCCAAGGTTGAGGCCTGTGGTACGTCGCTGTGGGCCTTTCTCGGAGTGTGTATGCGCGTGGGTTGTTTGCGTTGCACCCGGGCGTGACAGAAGTGCAGGAACATAGATGCGGCCGGAGAGGATTTCATTGACAGCCAAAACGACCTCTTCGTCCGTCTGCGACTTTACGATGTAGCCATGAAGCCCGATCGAAAGAGCCGTGAGTATTTCCGAGCGTGAATCGTTTCCGGAAACGATCGCAAATCGCGTGTCCGGATAGGCGGACAGGATCCCGCCGAGCACCTCCTGATTGAACAGGCCCGGCATATTCAGGTCCAGGATCGCAAGATCCACGAACGATTGCTCTGCCAGCAAACTGAGCACCGCGTCGAAACAAGACGCTTCAAATATCTCCACACCTGGAATGCCTGCGGTCAGTGCCAATCGCAAGCCACGACGATACAAGCCGTGATCGTCGGCGATGACGATTCGATACATTGAACTACCCCAACGCGTATCTGAATGGATTGAACGGTGATGGGCCTGAAAGTCGTAGCCATTCACTCGTCGATTCATCCAGCCGACGCCGCGGCACCCCAACGCCGCAAACGCCAGATTTCTAATATAATCTTAAATGACGGGAAACGCTCCTCTTTTTTTGCCCCTTGTGAGCGAAACCCGCCGAACGTCGTCGAACATGTGTTCTGACCTCTTGGAAAGCTGACAGACCGGCTGGTCTCAGCACTGCCATAGGTCTGTAGGTATAGAACAGCAAAACGGCTGAATTGTTACCATTCGAATGCACGACGACACGCACCCCGACGGCCACATACCATCCAGATGCAATGTCCGGATCAGGGATCGGTGGGGAAATCTCACCGGTCTTCTACGGGAAATCTCACCGGTTCTTCTGAGGGGACAAGAACGCGTTTCCCGGGTGCTGACCAGGGTAGGATAACCGGCCCGTGACGATGGCGTTCAGGCCGAATGAACAAGGGAGGACCAGGATGAAAGCGGTGATTCAATGTGGTGGAATGGGAACACGCCTCCGCCCCTTCACTTCGATCTTGCCGAAGCCGCTCATGCCGATCGGTGCACGGCCGGTTCTCGAGATGCTTCTGAAATGGTTGCGACGCAACGGTATTCAGGAAGTCTATATTACAACCGGATATCTCGGCCACTTGATCCGCACCGTGTGTGGAGATGGCTCGCAGTGGAACCTGAAAATTCGATACACGCAGGAGATGGAGCCGCTGGGCACCATCGGGCCATTGTCTTTGATCAGGGACGAACTGACGGAGCCATTCATCGTTCTCAATGGCGATGTCCTTACGGATCTAAGCCTCAGTCGATTTGTAGCAGCGCACCGTAAGCACACCGATCCAGTGACGATCGCAACAGCCTGTCGCCTGATCAAGATGGATTTCGGCGTCATCGACGAAGTCGACAATACCGTGCAGACCTTTCGCGAGAAACCGACGCTGTCGCATCTGGTCAGCATGGGGATTTACTGCATGAATCCAGACGTTCTGCAGTTCATCCCGTCCGGCATACCCTTTGGGTTCGACGACCTGATGCTCCAGATGATGCAGAACGGCACAACCGTGCACGTGTACAAGCATGAAGGTCTCTGGCTCGATATCGGGCGCGTCGACGACTTTCAGAACGCACAGACCATTTCCTGGGAAGACCAGTCGGCCTCGATCGAGGTCACTGCGACGGCTGCATGATGAAGTCACCAGCGCGGTTCCCACAGTTATCAGTCTAGGAGGTTGTGATGCTCTTGGTCAGTGCCCCGATCTTGGGTGTGCCGGAGAAGACTGCTTTGACCAAGGTCATCGACAGCGGCTGGCTGACCATGGGGGAGCAGGTACGAGCCTTCGAACAAGCCTTTGCCGACGTGCATGGTGCGGAGGATTGCGTCGCGGTCAGTTCTTGTACCGCAGCGCTTCATCTCATTTTGCACGCACTTGGTATCGGCCCGGGCGACGAGGTGCTGGTCCCATCCTTGACTTTCGTGGCGACCGCAAATGCGGTCCTCTATGTTGGTGCGACCCCCGTTTTCGTCGACATCGAGTCGGCCGATGTGCCGCTGATGTCCATCGCGGAAGCCGAAGCGAAATGCACGGCCCGCACCAAGGCAGTCATTCTCGTCCATTTCGCCGGCTACCTCGCCGATCGGGAACAATGGCAGAAGTTCGCCCGTGCCCGTGGGCTGCATATCGTCGAGGACGCGGCGCATGCGCCCGGCCTGAAGGAGGTGGGGACATTTGGTGCCGCGGCCGCCTTCAGCTTCTACGGCAACAAGAACATGACCACGGCGGAAGGCGGGGCGGTGATTGCCAGGGATGCCGGTCTGCTCGAGACGATCCGCCAGGCGCGTGGACATGGGATGACCACCGGGACACGTCAAAGGCTGAACAGCCGCACCCCGCAGTATGATGTCACCATGCTCGGATTCAATTATCGCATGGATGAATTGCGGGCTGCGATCGGATTGGTCCAGCTGCAAAATCTGCAGGAGTGGAATGAGATCAGGCGTATCCTGGTGATGCTGTATCGCCGTCTCATCGCGAAGCATTGCCCGGCCGTGACCATCCCGTTCCACGAGCCGCGGACGTCGGCCTACCACATCATGCCTATCCTTTTGCCGCGTTACGCCGACAGGCAAGACGTCATCCACGCACTGCGCGCGCAAGGGATACAAACCACTATCCACTACCCGCCGGTGCACCAGATGACGCTCTATCGTGAGCTCATTCCCGGTACTCATTTACCGCGCACGGAAGATTTCGCCCAGCGCGAACTCACTGTACCGCTGCATCCGCAGATCACCGCACCTTTGGTCGAAACGGTAGTGGTCGCTCTTGCCGCGGCGGTCAATAACTGCGCTCAGACAGGAACAGCCGCATGAATGCCCTGGACCTAGCCATTCACCGGCCTAACGTCTCGAGCGCCGCCCACGGGGCTGTGAGACGAGCAATCGATCTCGTCATTGCTGCAGCCGCGGCGATCGTCTTCGCTCCGCTGATGCTGCTGATTGCCCTGGCGCTGCTGCTGGAAGGCGGTCGGCCAATCTTCTTTACGCAGACCCGCGTCGGGGCCGGTGCTCGCCCATTCCGCATGTACAAATTCCGCAAATTCAGAGTGCGATGCGATCCCGGTGGCCTGGCGCTGACCATGGCCGATGACAGCCGCATGACGCCAATCGGGCGGTTCCTCGCCGCCACCAAATTCGACGAGCTGCCGCAGCTATGGAATGTCTTCAGAGGCGAGATGGCAATCATCGGTCCACGCCCGGAGAGCCTTGCCTTTGCCGATTGTTTTCGTGGGGGCTTTGAGGACATTTTACAATACAAGCCAGGCTTGTTGGGTCCGGCCCAGGTTCTCTTCCGGAATGAAGCGCATTTTTATCCGCGATCCGTGGACCCGCTATTGTTCTACCGCCAGGTTCTGTTTCCTGCCAAGGCCAGGCTCGACCTTTCCTATTATCCGCAGCGCACGATCGTCTCTGATGTCGTCTGGATGGTGCGCGGCTTGCTGGCGGTGCTTGGCGTCGTTTCGCCGCCGCCGATCGGAACGTGAGAGCAGGTAGAATACCCGCGCTCTCGTGGATTTGCAAAGTCAGTGCCTCACGTCATAGGGGGAACGCTTGGGTCATGGCATACAAGGGCAGGAAAGTTCTGGTTACCGGTGCCGATGGGTTCATCGGGTCGCATCTCACCGAAGCACTCGTCCGTAGCGGCGCGGATGTCACTGCGCTGGCTCTCTACAATTCGTTCGACAGCCACGGCTGGCTGGACGATTTGCCGGACACCATTCGAAGCCAGCTGAACCTCATCCGCGGTGATGTTCGTGACAGCGCGTTCCTTAACCGGATCGTGCGTGGCCAGGCGGTGGTGTTTCATCTCGCCGCACTGATCGCGATCCCATATTCGTATGCCGCGGCCCAGTCCTATGTAGAAACCAACATCCTGGGCACGGTCAACGTCCTCGAAGCGGCGCGGCAATGGGAGACGGAGCGGGTGGTGCACACCTCGACAAGCGAGGTTTATGGCACCGCGCTGACAATGCCCATCAGCGAATCACACCCGTTGCAGGGACAGTCACCATATTCGGCATCCAAGATCGGTGCGGACATGATGGCGGAGTCGTACGCCAGATCGTTCGACGTCCCCGTGGTCATCATGCGGCCCTTCAATACGTATGGCCCACGCCAGAGCGAGCGGGCCATCGTACCGACCATCATACGTCAGGCTCTCGACAAGAAATGCTCGGCGATCATGGTGGGAGACACCAGCCCGATCCGCGATCTTACTTTCGTGGAAGACACTGCGGCGGCGTTTTTGACCGCAGGTTCGGCCGAGCTCGAATTTGGCCATGCCTACAATGCCGGAAGCCAGCGCGCCGTGACGATCTCGGACATATTGGATCTGGTGGTCGAGTTGAGTGGCTGCAAGAAACCAATTCACCGCGACGAGCGCCGCCTGCGGCCGCAGAATTCAGAGGTGCGTGCCTTGCTGGCTGATTCTTCGCTCCTCGAAAGCAAGACTGGATGGCGCGCCCAGACCAGCCTGCGCGAAGGGTTGGAGCGGACCATCGGATGGTGGCAGGGACGCCTCAGCGAAGGCCGGGTGCGCCATGAGATGGGTTACATGACATGAGCTTTCGCCTGGGTGGATTGGCTCCGCCGTTGTCGCTGGATTCGAACCAGAAGGAGATTGTCACCAATGGTCCTTGTTAACCGAATCCTTCTTGTCGTGCTCGGCATGCTGGCTGCCATGGATACGGCCGCTGCAGCGGAAGCGCAGGTCGCCTATCGACTTTCCGCCGGCGACACCGTCGAGATAGGAATTGCCTCCATCCCGGAGCGAACGCAACGTGCCGTGGTCCAGATGGACGGCACGATCGCGCTTCCCGAAGTCGGGATGGTTTCGGTGGGCGGCCTAAGCCCGGCCGAACTGCAAACACGCATGCAGACGATCCTGCCAACCAAGATATTCCACCATCGTCTGCCTGACGGGCGGGAGCAAATGATCGTCATCAAGCCGACAGACGTGACCGCCGTGGTCGCAGAATATCGGCCGATCTATGTGACAGGGGATGTGCTCACTCCCGGACAGCAGGCCTACCGGCCGCTGATGACCGTGCGGCAGGCGATTGCCGTGTCAGGTGGTTTCAGCCTTTTGCGGTCCCGGGCAAACCAGGTTGGCCCCGATCCGGTGGATCTGCGGCGCGATTACGAATCGCTTTGGGGGGAATACACGAGAGACTACTATCACAGCGCCCGCATTCGCGCCGAACTTCAGGGCAAATCGAGCTTCGACATGCAGCCACCACAAGGATCGCCCTTGCCGGCAGTTTTTGCATCGGCGATCGCCCAGGCCGAAGCAGAAGGGCTGAAGCTCTCGTTGGACAACTTCCAGCAAGAGCAGAGCTTTCTCGATAAAAGTGGCAAGGATGCCGCTGCACAAACCGAGACCTTGCTCAAACGCGAGCAGGCCGAAGCGGATGGCGTGAAGGCGGACGAAGACGAGCTGGCGCGCGTAAGGAAAGCGTTTGAGTCCGGAAATCTCACCAATAACCGGCTCGCCGACGTCCGGCGCGCTTTGGTACTCTCTTCCAGCCGGGCACTCGAAACGTCGGTTGAACTTATGAGAGCACGACGTCAGCAGGCTGATTTTGCCAGACAGCACGAACGCAATGACAACCAAAGAAGGATAGGTCTGCTGACTGAGTTGAAAGATACCAATGTGCGTCTTGCCGACATCAATGCAAGACTTCGCGCCGCCAGCCAGAAGTTGCAGCCCACGGGAGCTGCCGCCCTGCCGTTGCCGGTTGCCGGTGAGACGATCCAAGCCGAGGTCACGATCGTTCGCAGGGTCGGCGAAGAATGGCGGAAACAGCCGGCCCAAGAAGACACCGAGGTCATGCCGGGAGACACGATCGAGGTAAGGTTCAGCAGCGCTCTCGAGAGCGCGGCGATCCGATAGATCGGCTGCGCCTCGAGCCAAGCGGCCGCCACTGGGTTGGCAGCCGCTTACTGCCTGAAAGCTCTGGAAAATTGGTCGGTAAGAGGTTTCATCAAGTAGGACCAGACACTGCGCTCGTCGGTTCTTATATGGACTTCGGCGGGCATGCCCGGTTTGAGGATTTTCTCACCTGTCAGGCAGGTCGCTTCGTTCTCGACATCGATGCGCGCCGAAAAATAGGAAAGCTGACGTTGCTGATCCTTGATCAGATCTGCGGAGACGCGGTTGACCGAGCCTTCGCAAGCCGGTGTAGTGCCGGCGTCGAACGCCGGAAAGCGGATCGACACCTGCTGTCCGGGATGGATCTCATCAATGCGCGACGGAGGAATGGAAGCGTCTACGACAAGGTTGTCGGAATCGGGCACAATCATCATGAGCACCTCTCCGGCGCCAATCACGCCTCCGACGGTGTGGACCGAGGATTCTTGTACCGTGCCTGATTGCGGGGCGCGAATGTCTGTCCTGCCGAGCTCGTCTTCGGCCACCACCTTGCGCTCACTGAGTTCGGTCTGCTTGGCTTCCGTTTCGCGAAGTTCGTTGGTCACGTCGCTCCGCATTTGTTCGTCGAGCTGAAGCACCTGCAGGTCCGTTTCACTGATGTGAGCTTGTACCTCCGCTATCGCTGCGACAAGGCGTCCCGATTCGCCGCGAGTCCGGGTCTTCTCCAGGCTGACAGTGCTCAACCTCTCCTTGGAGACCAACTTCTTTGCGTAGAGAGATTCAACGTCAGCAAGGTTCTTGGTCAGCAGATCCAGAGACTCATCCGTCGCAGACTGCTGCGATTTGAGGCCATCGATCTGACGTTCCAGCTGCTTCGCGCGGCTTTGCAATTGTGCCTTCTGGCCAGCCAGCGCCGCAGCACGGCTTTCGAACAAGGCACGTTCGCCACTGACAAGCGCCGCCACTTGCGGGTCACCCATTTGAACCCGAAGGCCAGGCGGGATCTGCATTTCCGGCAGACCCTGGCGCTCGGCTTCCAGCCGGGCCAGACGAATGGTGGCTCGATTGAGGTCCTCGGTGATTATCTGCAGGTTTGCTCGGGTCAATGTGTTGTCCAGCCTGACCAACACGTCGCCGGCCTTCACGTGATCGCCGTCCTGCGCGAAGATTCCGCCGATGGTGCCGCCGGTTTGATGCTGGACTTTTTTTATGTTGCTTTCGACCACCACAGTTGCAGGCGCAATCACCGCGCCGGCAATCTTGGTCAATCCCAACCACAGCCCTCCGCCAAAGATCAACAGCAAGCTGGTTGCCAAGCCCAAGAGCAGATTGGCCCGGATGCCATCCGGATCCGGCTTCGTTTCCAACGAACGGCTTTCGCCACCGGGCGCGGCGTATGGCGACACGGTAACAGTAGAGCGATACCTCACATATGCCCGGCTGCACCTCTGTGCAGCGGAACGAGAATGTTCTGCCAGGCTCCGGAGCAGATTGCCCCAGGGTAAATTGGCTCGAATGCCATCCGGCTCTGGCTTCGCCCCGGTCGGCTGGCCTTCGCCAGCGACCGCAGCATATGACGACATGGTCACGTTAGACACTAAGCAATACCTCACGCATGCCCGCTTGCACCGTGCTGCAGCGGAACGACAATGTTTGGCTTGTCCGGACGCGGGAAGGGCCGGATCACATTTGCCAGAACGTCTTCGCGCGAACCGAACGAATGGAGCATCCCGTTCGACAGGACGAGTACCTGATCGATGTTGACGAGAGCGGAGGGGCGATGCGCAACGACGATCACGATACCGCCGCGCTGACGCACTGCCAGGATCGCGCCGGCCAAAGCAGCATCGCCGTCTGCATCCAGATTGGAATTTGGTTCGTCAAGAACGACGAGGAATGGATCACCGTAAAGTGCCCTGGCAAGTCCGACGAGCTGCCTCTGCCCAGCCGACAGGGCTGCGCCGCCTTCTCCGATGCGTGTTTGAAAACCCTGCGGAAGACGCATGATCATCTTGTCCACGCCCGCAGCTTTGGCAGCTGCCAACACGCCCCTTGCGTCGCTTTTGCCGCCGAACCTTGAAATGTTGTCGGCGATCGTGCCGTCGAACAGCTCAACGTCCTGCGGCAGGTAGCCAATATGAATGCCGAGCAGCTCTGAATTCCACTGATCGAGCGAGGCGCCGTCCAATCTTACCGTTCCTCGAAGCGGCTTCCATGCCCCGACCAAAGCGCGCACGAGCGTGGTCTTGCCGGAGCCGCTCGGGCCGACGACCGCCAACCCTGCGCCCCTCGCCAAGCGGAAGCTTACATTGAAGATTGTTGGCTTCTGCAGACTTGGTGGCGCGACCGTCAATTCCTCGACCGCAAGCTCCGCCTTTGGGCGTGGCAGTTCCATTGGCTCTTGCTGGCTATCAAAAGCATCCAGCGCTGCCGCCAGCTCGGAATAGCTTTTGCGGGTTGCCAGAAACCCTCTCCAATTTGCGATCGCCACATCGACCGGCGCCAGTGAGCGGCCCAGCAATATGGACGACGCTATGATCACACCCGGCGAGGCCTCGCCCCCGATCACGAGGTAGGCACCAAGCCCCAGCACGCATGATTGCAAGGCCATTCGGAGCGTCTTCGACAGTGAGCTCGCTGCGCCAACGACGTCGGAGAGCCGTTCCTGGTTCTTCAGATAAAGATGACTGACCTCGTTCCAGCGCCGGCTAAGCGGGGCGGACAGGCCCATAGCCTGAACAACCTCTGCGTTGCGGCGGCCGGAATCGGCCAGAAGCCGCTGCGCAACGAGTGTTTCAGACGCACGAGCCGCAGGTTTGCGGCCGATGATCTCCGCAGCCACCGTCAAAAGCACAACGGCGCATGCGCCGAGCGTTGCCAGCACGCCAAGCGCAGGGTGCAGCAGATAGATGACCACCATATAAAATGGTATCCAGGGAGCGTCGAATAAGACTGTCGGCCCCAGTCCGGAAAGAAAGCCACGTAGCTGGTCCAGATCACGAAGCGGATGTACCCGGTTCGCATCCGGCCCGGCAACGAGGGGCAGGGAAAGCGAGGCTGCGAACGCCTTTTGCTGCAGATTTCTATGCAGGCGGCTGCCGATGCGGACCAACAGGCGAAGCCTCACGAAATCGAGGAGCCCGTAGGCCGCGTAAAGTCCCAGCATCCCGACTGTAAATCCGACAAGAGTCGGCACGCTCTGCGAAGGCAGCACGCGATCGTAGACCTGGAGCATGTAGACGGAGCCGGTCAAGGCGAGGATATTTATCAATGCGGAGAAAACGCCTACGCCAACGAGGCCGTGCACACAGCCGAACATCGCGGATCGTAGATCGAGCGAGCGCCCTTTGGTTGACTTCATGATATGCGCTCTTTGACGCGAAATTGCCGCGCAATCTCGTCGGTTCTTTCGATGAGGGACAAACTTTAACCTTCCGGGAAGCAGCAGCTCCGCCCTTCGCTGCTGGAACATTACGAATTGCTTACATATGTGCCTTCTTTGATTAAAATGTAGCAAAATCGTGACGCCAGGCTGAGAATTCGGCAACTGGCTCGCCAGGCTGGGGATAACCGGGTCTGGTAAGGAGATATTCCTAATCATGACACAGCGCAGAAGCTTATGGTCATCTTTGTAGCATCAAGGCGTCGAAGCGTCTGGGGACGGATGGGTTTTGATTTTGTCGATCGAGAGTTAAACGGTTTTGAGATACACTTCATCGGAACGCAATTGTCGGCCACCAACGCCGGCTAAAACGGGGAGGCGAGTGTCGTGAGCGAAGAGATCAATGTTGCCGACGCCTACGGCAGGGGCCGCAGCACCTTCATGGGATTGCAGCTGCTGGTCTCGCCCGGTGCGCTTGTTCCTCGGCCGGAAACGGAACTGCTCGGCAACGCCGCTCTCGATGTTCTGAGCCAACTGAACTTGCCGGTGCCTCGCGTTGTCGACATGTGCTGTGGGGCGGGCAATCTGGCGTGCGCCATCGCGCACCACGCTCCCACCGCGCGCGTGTGGGCAAGCGATCTTACCGACGGATGCGTGGAGGTCGCGCGCCGCAACGTCACCCATCTTGATATGGAGGAGCGGGTAACGGTGCTTCAGGGCGACTTGTTCGGCGCCTTCTCCGGCTTGGAGCTTGACGGCACGATCGACGTGATCGTTTGCAACCCGCCCTATATTTCGGAAAAACGGCTCGAGGGCGATCGTTCGCATTTGGTCGAGCTCGAGCCGCGTGAAGCGTTCGCAGCCGGACCCTACGGTCTGAGCATCCATATGCGAGTGCTCAAGGACGCGCCGCGTTATTTGCGGCGCGGAGGCATCCTGCTTTTCGAGGTTGGGCTTGGCCAGGACCGGCAGGTCATGAGTTTGCTCGAGCGTTCCAAGGCTTATGAGAGTATCCGGGCAGTCACCAACCAGGCCGGCGAGGGCAGGGTGGTTGTGGGGCATACGAAGGCGCAGGCGTAAGCACCGCCGTCGCGACAGGCCTAGACGCGCTGTCGCAACCGGAAACGGTCGGGGACTTGAAACAGAGTTGCGCGAGATGTCGGCAAATCAGTTTCTCTTGCGCATGACATATTGCGCAATTCCCTCGATGGAATCGAGATTCTCGGGCAGCAGCTCGCTGTCTTCGACCGTGATGCCGAAGGTCTCCTCGATGAAGCCGATAACCTCGAGCACCCCCGTCGAGTCCACGATGCCTTGGTCGAGAAGCGAGGTGTCGCTCTCCAGGCTCTCTGGATCGGCTATATAGAAATTCGACGCCAGGAAAGCGCGAATTTGATCGCTGCAGGTATCGGTTCTATCCTTGGTAGACAACATTGATTTCGCCTCCGGTACAAAAAATGAATGCTGATCAACTTCGCCCTGATACCGACTCATGACAGGGCGGTTTTTTTGAGTTTGCCCGTGTCGGTCATCGGCAGACTGGGTACGATGACGATCGACTTTGGAACCATGAAGTTTTCCAGTCGTCTCTGGCACTCTTTCTGCAACTGCTTTTCACCGATCATGCTTCCTTGCTCCATCACGACAAATGCCTTCACTGCTTGTCCAAGCAACTCGTCCGGAACGCCGATGACCGCGGCTTCCCGTACGCCCGCAATCTCCATCAACACGTTTTCCACCTCCTTCGGCGCTATCTTCTCGCCCCGCGATTTTATGATCTCGTCGCCGCGACCGACAAAGTAGAGGTAGCCCTCGGCGTCCATCCGGCAGTAATCGCCGGTGTACAGGACCTGCTCGCCCGGCAGCGGTCCGGGCTTGAGCTTCCTGGCCGTCGCCTCCGGCTTGCCCCAGTAACCCTTCATCACCGTCGCTCCGCGGATGACGAGCTGGCCAACGACACCGTGGCCGACCCGCCTGTCATGCTCGTCGACAATCCACATTTCCGTATTGGGGATGGCGATCCCGACGCTCAACGGCTTTCGCTCGAGATCCTCCGGCGGCAGGTAGGTACAGCGCTTGCATTCGGTAAGGCCGTACATCGAATAGATACGGGCACGAGAAAATAGCTCCTGAAGCAGGAGAATGTGCTTGAGCGGCAGAGCGGCCGCAGTGTTCGTGACATAGCGAATACTCGAAAAATCCTGATCCCTGAGAGACTTGAGCTCCCCGAGTGCGGCGAAGATGGTCGGTACGCCGGGAAAGCCCGTCACCCTTTCTTGCTTGATCAGCCCAAGGATCTGCGCGGGGAAGGCGAACGAGCGTTCAAGCACCAGCCGGGCGCCCGCGCCGAATGCCATGATCATCTGGTACAGGCCGTAGTCGAAGGCGAGCGGCAGGACGTTGAGGATCACCTCGTCTTCAGCAAGCGCCAGGTATGAGGAAATCGAGGCGCACGCGGCAACCATGTTTCGGTGCGTCAGCATCACGCCCTTGGGCTCGCCCGTCGAGCCGGACGTATAAATGATTGCAGCAAGATCGATATCGATGCAGCGGCGCGCGGGCGGCGTGCTGCGGGCTGCCGCGACCGCAGTTTCCCAGCGCACAGCATGCGGCAGTTCTTGCAGGTCGTCGCGTTCGATCGGCCCGGAGACGATCATGCACCGCAACGATGGGCAATTCCGCGCCGGCTCCCTGAAAATCGAATGCAGGTGGTTGTCGGTGATCAGTGCCGTCGGGCGGCAATCGTTGAGCAGATAACCAAGCTTGTCGCTTTTGGTGAGTGGATTGACGATGCACACCACGGCGTTGGCCTTGAGCACGGCCCAGAAAGCGACGACGGCCTCGACAGTGTTGTCGGCGAAGATCACCACCCGATCGCCGCGCGCGATTCCGGCCTGGCTCAAATGATGCGCTATGGCGTTCGAGCGCATATCGAGATCGCCGTAGGTGACACGTTGATTACCGCACACCAGGGCCACCTTCCCGCCGAGCCGGCTGGCAGAGTGGATGAGATAGTCGTGCAGGAGCGGTACGGCGCCATGCATCATGCGAGCACCTCTGCGCGATGCTCGCGGTCGATATCGACGCTGAGCTTGAGCGTGCGAGCTCCACTTGGTCGGCTCGCGATAAATTGCTCATGAAGAAGCTGCGTCGACAGCACCCCGACCAGCGCCATATTGTCGGAGTTGGACAGGTCGGCGCCGCCGGCGCTGGCCTGGCACTTGCTCAGGAGACGGGCAACCGACTTAGGATCGAAGACGTTTGCCTCGCGCAGCGCCGCCTCCGAAAGTGCTTCGCGAATATAGGCCGGAGCGCCATCGGCGACGAAGCAAAGCGCGTTGGGGGCCCGGTAGGGCTGCTTCTTGCGAGTGACGATTTCCGACGGCACAATCGGTTGCGCCACACGCTTCAGAACATGCTTTTCATCGAGCACGCGCAGCTTATAGGCGGCCGGAAGCGAATTCGCGAGCCTCACGAGTTCATGATCGAGGAATGGGAAGCGCCCCTCGACGGAATGGGCCAAGAGCATCCTGTCCCCTTGCGATGAAAGCAGGTATCCCGACATCAGCGTCTGGATCTCGATATGCTGGTCCTGCGCAAGGGAGCCCCATCGCGAAAACTCCGCCGGCAGGCGGGCAAGCAGCTCGGACACGGCGTTGCGGCGCTCCGTTTGGGCCCGCATGTCTGCCGAAAACAGCCGCTTGATAGCGCTCGTGGTACGCCAGCGCGTGCCATGCGCAAAACCAGGCGCGTCATGGGCGTGGATGTCGCGCCCGAAGAACTGGCGTGCCATCGCCTGCTGTTGCACCGGCGAGCGGCTGAGATAGGGATAGAGGCGCTCCAGCAGCCGGGAGCGTCGCGTCGAGGCGGGCTGGCGTCCCCAGAAACGGCGGACCTTGCCCTCGCGGAACAGATCGTAGCCGGCGAACATTTCGTCGGCCCCTTCGCCGGTCAGCACGACCTTGATGCCATGCTGACGCACCAGTCTCGATAGCAGGAACAGCGGCGCCGGCGCGGTCCTGAGGATTGGCCGCTCGGTGTGGTAGATCACCTCAGGGAAGATGCCAGCGATATCGCTGCGCGAAACAACCACCTCATGGTGCTCGCTTCCCGCCATGCCGGCAACCAGGCGCTGGAAATGAGTCTCGTCATACTCGGCGTCGGCAAAACGCAGGGAGAAAGTCTGGAAGCGCCCGCCGGCGAAGCGTCTTCCAAGCGCGGCGACCAGCGAGCTGTCGAGCCCGCCGGACAAATAGCAGCCGACCGGCACGTCGGCGCGTACTATCCTGAGCGCCGTAGCGGCTTCCAGGGCGCCGCGCACTTCCTCCACCGCGTCATCAAGTGAACCGGCGAATTCGTCATCGCCGGGTCCGTCAACCTCTGGATAGCTTGGCTTCCAAAAAGCCCGCTCGCGAACGATGCCACTGTCATAAATGCGAATGTGCCCTGGAGTGAGTTCGCTTACTCCTCCAAACACGCCTTGTGGCGGCACGACGGTCCAGAGCGTGAAAGTCTGATCGATGCCGGCTGGATCGAAGGCGCGGGGTATATCCGCATCGGCCGCGAAAATGGCCTTCACCTCGCTGGCGAAGTAAAGCCGTCCGCCGTGCTCGCAAAAATGCAGCGGACAGATGCCGAACCGATCCCGCGACAAGACGAGTCGACCCGCCACGGAGTCCCAAATGGCGACTGCCCATTGCCCATTCATCCGCTCGAAGGCGGCCTCGCCCCAGGCATGATAGGCATGGACGATGACCTCCGTGTCGCTGCGTGTGCGGAAGCGATAACCGAGCGCGACCAGGTCTTGTCGCAGCTCGATGTAATTGAAGATTTCGCCGTTAAAGACGATCCACATTGTGTCGCCCGCGCCAGCGAGTGGCTGCTGGCCACTGGCGAGATCGATGACGGACAGACGGGCATGCGCCAATCCCGCACGTTTGTCCCGGTAAAGACCGCGCTCGTCCGGGCCGCGATGCGCCAGTGTGCCTACCATGCGCATCAGCGCATCACGGGAAGGGGGCGCCGCGGCGGCGCTCAGCGACACAATTCCGGCGATGCCGCACATCGCCTAGCCCTCGCCCATTGAAGAGGACACCAACGGCCGCGCGTGAAGATAGCGTGCGGCGCGCCGTTTGCTGTCGATATCCTTGAAAACTTTCTGAACCTGCACCACGGTGAGACCGGTGGCCTCGGCGACGTCTTCGCTAGCGATCCCGTGGTTTAACCCGTAGAGGCACAAATCCATCAGATAATAAGGCAGTGCGAAGTAGAACTCCTCCTGGCTCTGCGCCATCGAGAAGGTGTCCGTGGTGGGCGGTCTGCGCCGGACCTCTTCCTCAACCCCAAGATATTCGGCCAACTGGTAGACCTGGGTCTTGTAGAGGTGAACGATTGGCATCAGGTCGGCGATTCCGTCGCCCTGCTTGACGAAGAAGCCCTGGTCGTATTCCAGGCGGTTCGGCGTGCCCGCTACCGCGTAGTTGAGGCGGTCGGCATGATAGTACTCGGTCATCTTGCGCAGGCGCTGCTTGTAATTGGTTGCGGCGACGATCTGCAGATAGGCTGCCGACGGCAGACGCACCGTGTCGGTCCTGCCCTCAGGGTCCTGAACCGTGAGGCGCGTGATGTTGAGACCATTGCTCTCGAGAACTGAGGCCAGCACCAGCTTGCATTTCCAGCCGTCCCCATAGTCGGGAACGACAGTCTGGATTGCCTCGGTCTGCCGACAATAGGCGCCGATCGCTTCGAGGGCCGGTGTTATGTCCTCCAGGATCGCATCGATGCCAAGCTGTGCGGCGACAGTGCGGCCAAGCCTTAGCGAGTCACCGGAGGAGTGGCGCTCCGGCATGAATATTCCGAGGACCTTGTCTTTCCCAAAGGCGCGAACACACAACGCCGCGACGACGGAGCTGTCGATGCCGCCTGAGAGGCCGACAACCGCGCCTCGACGTCGCAGCGTGCCAAGGACCTGCTGGCGCAGGATCTGGACGATGCGATCGACCTCCGCAGCAGCGTCGAGCACAAGCGCGTCCTTGCTGAATGTTGAGATCAGGTCGATAGCTTGTACTCCAGTTTGCGAGACTCGGTTGGCGAATAGGTTTGCGCCACCGCTTTCTCGATAAGCGGGCGGTTGGTGGCGAGGTGAGGTTCTACGACCAGATCGATGTGGCTGCCGACGATCGGAATCACGTCCAGATGTCCGAAAGCGCGATCCCAGCCGATGGCCAGAGGCATTCCGGGTCGAGCACAGCGGAACAGGGTGCCTGTGATCGGCAGCGCCGGCTTTGGCTCGGCCACCCACTGGAAGAAGGCTCGCGCGCGCAAAACCTCTTGCAGTTCCAGTTTGGTTCTAAAACTCGTCGCGTTGAACTGTCCCTGAGCGAAACGATCGAGAAACCGGACCAGTTGCGCCTCGCGCCGCATTGCCACGGCGACTTTCGCGAGGGCCCGGCAAGCCATCCGATAAGCGGATACGCGGTTGGTTCGGATTCGATTGAATGTGCGCGTAAACGTCTCCCAGCGAGCGCTTCGCTCGCCGACGAGACTGGTGTCGAGAATGCCAAGGAACCTTACGGTCCGCCCCGCGGCCAGCAGCCGCGCCGCAACTTCGAAAGCGACAGCACCGCCGAGCGAATGACCGAGAAGTCGTATATGACCCGCGGGTTGAGCGCGGCGGATCTGCTCGACGGCGGCATCGGCCATGTCGGAGAGGCTGTTTTGCCCGCGCAGGATCATGGTCAGGGCTGGGTACCTGATCGGGGCAACGCGGGTGATCTTGCCCATCGCTGCTGCAAAGGCAGCAAGGCTCGGGCCGTAGCCGACGGATCCCGGGAACAGAAAAAGAATTGGAGGATCATGCTTCTGGGCGCGCGCGCTTTGGTCGCCTGCCTGTGCAGACGCGACCGCCTTGACCATCTCGTCCAGGCTCATTCCAACGGTGAACGCCTCAAGGCCGATTTCCTGCCCGATGGCGCTTTCGATTTCCATGACGCAGTGCAGCAGCTTCAGCGAGTCTCCTCCGGCGTCATCCCAGCGTCCCGCCGCTACGCGCGTATTGAGGATGCTGGTCCACGCCCGCTGGACGATCTGCTGCGCCGTCAGCTTGCCTCGCGGCTCGAGCGGACGCGCCGTCGCTGCCGTCCCTCTGGCTGAAAGATCCATCTCTGCAAGTGTCGAGATGTCCACCTTGCCGCTTGGCAGACGCGGGATCTCGGCGATCGTGTGTAACCGCAAGGGACGCAGCGGCGGTGGCAGATTGGTCCTCACAAGCTGGCGAAGCTCGTCCGAAAAGCTCGCTTCGGCCGAGCGCCGAGGAACGGCAAAGGCGACAAGCTCATTGGCCGCAGTCACGATTGCCACGGCATCCGCAACAGCAGGCGCGCAACGCAGCACCCGTTCGAGTTCGGCTGGCTCGACGCGTCGACCGTTGATCTTTACCTGCCGTCCCTTGCGACCGACGATGTGCAGTAAGCCTTGATTATCAAGTCGGACGAGGTCACCTGTCGCGAAAATCCGAAGGCCTGGATCGTCCGGGTCTGATGTCGCCGGCATAACCGCCCCGTCCTCCCAATGGCCAAGCAAGACATACGGGCTCCTGATCAGAAGCTCTCCGCTGCGGCCCGATTGAACGCAGCGGCCCGCTTCGTCGACAATTGCGAAGGTGATTCCAGGCAGCAGCCAACCAACTGGAACCGAATCTCCATGCTCCGGCCAGTCTCGCGGCAAGAACCATTGTGAGCCGGTGGTCTCGGTTGACGAGTAACCGATCTGGATGAGGCACGTATCGGAGACGGCCTTGCGCAGCAGTGCGATGTCGGTCCAGGGCACCTTCTCGCCACCGATCCGGGCGACTCTAAGCGAATGGAACGCTTCAGCAGGTCCGTCGGCCATGAGCGCGCGAAGCAGCGCCGGCACCAGATAGGTGATTGTCACGCCTTCGGATCGCACTAGGCGCTGAACGGCGCGCAAGCCGACCGCTTCGACTTCGACCAGATGCAAAGTGGCCCCGGTGAGAAGGGCTGCAAGAATCTCCCGGTACCCGGCGATTGTGGCGGGTCCGGTCAATGGCAGGAAAACATCATCCGAGTTGATGTGGCATGCATCGACATATTGCTGGACCCGGCACAGCAAGCTGCGCTGGCTGTTAACGATGCCTTTGGGGCGGCCTGTGCTCCCTGACGTATAAAGCACGATGGCGGGCGCATCGACCGAGACGGGGTAGGGCTGAGGCACTTGTACCGATTGCGAGGCCGCACTGGTGGGCACATCGATCCAACTGACTTGGTGAGGCAAACCGGCGGGTCGGACATTGCCCTCGCCCAGGATGGCCGAGAGCCGCGCCCCCGCCACGATTTCCAGGATCCGCGAGCTGGGATCTCGCGCGTTGAGTGGCACCGAAAGTCGCCCAGCCGTCATGCTTGCCAGCATGGCGATGGGATACCAGGCCGAGTTGGCCTGAAGAATCCCTATCGCCTGTCCGTCTGGGACGGCGGCAGCGATCTGGTAGGACAGCGTCTCAACTGACCGGAGAAGCTGGGAATAAGTCAGACGATTGGCGCCGTCGCTGATTGCAAGCTTGTCGGGGTACTGGCGGACCATATTTCTCAGGTGATCGAATACGGCAACGTTGGTAAAATCGGTGCCCAATCCTTGAAATGGGCGCAGTACCGGACCACCCTGATCCAGTGCGTATTGTGGAACACTTGACCATTTATTGGAGGTCGTTGTCTGACAATCCACCGCTAGATCCTGATCCGCGACTTCTGATCCCAAATATGCCGAAGACATGAGTTGCCCACGCTAAGATTAGGATCACTTATCGCCTCCCGCCCCAATCTTTTCATCGATCATTCTGATGATGCCCCGATCTTCGCCCAAGGACGCTTGGTTAGTCACTTTCGCCTGTTTCGCAAGCCGCCGGCAGAGCCAATCATGCCGGGCTCGCGTGGTGCGCTTGACGCAGCGAGCACTGGCGTTCGTGCCAAGTTGGCAACGCCTGTTACACATCTGCCAAGGTGGGATCGAAGACGGAATCGCCGCTATTCAGGCACATTGCCTATTCTGTGGTTCTCCCGGGCGATACCGGCAATGGTTCAGTATCGGAGTAGCTGCCGGCGACAAAACAATATGCATAGATCTGTCCCCGATTTTCGTCAGTCACGCGGATCCAGTCTTTTTCCCACTTTCGGAAGGTAATATGTCCATCGGTCACCATGGCCGCAGCCTTGAACGGACTCGGCGCGTTGACGACGCGCACCGAGATCACATCGTCGCCGTCCATACGCTCGACGAGATACGTCTGCATGAAAGCCTCCCGCTAAACCACCCGCACTTTAACGCCGGCTAATAGATTCGGTTGCAACGTGCTTGGCGAAACTTGGGGTGGACACGTTCCATACCTGCAGGCACCTTCGCACTCGGCGTCGGCCGCGATGGTCTCGCCTGTCGGCAACGGTTCGCGCGCCCTGAGCGTCGAGACCAAAAGAAGCTCAAGACAGCTCAGCGGGCTGAGATATCGGCCGGATGGCTGAGCGCGCAGCCTGCGCGCCGCCCAGACCGGCACCATCGCCGCGCCGATTTCGGACGTCACCAACCCTTTTTCGCCGAGTTCGTACGCGGACTGGAGACGCAGCCCACCAGCGCGCCGAGCGCTATAATATTCTACTGTTCAACACCGAGGAGAAACACGGCACGCGAAGCGCGCGAGATCGACCGGGTGCTGGAGCGCCGCATCGACGGCATCGTCATGGCACCGGCGGCGGCAACGAGGAGTTGCTCGCCGACCTCGCCGAGAGCGGACTGTCACTCGTCTTCGGCCACCGCAGGCTGAAGGGCGTGCTGGAACGTCAGTCGTATTTGGCCAGGAAGCGCCCGACGGCGGCGAGGCAGTCGTGCTTTTCCTCGACATGCGGCATGTGGCTGGAATTCGGGAAGACCAAACCTTCGACGTGCGGGATAAGATCCAGAAAGGGCTGGACGCAGGCCTCGGTCGCTTCGTCGTAGAAGCCGCGGAAAACCAGGGTCGGCGCCTCGATCTGATGCAGGCGGTCGACGATGGTCCAGTTCCGCATCGTGCCGATGACGTGGAACTCATTGGGACCATTCATGGTGTGATAGACGGTCGGATCTTCCTCGATTGCCGCAAATGTCCGGGCGACCTCTGGCGGCATCGGAACGACGCGACAGACATGGCGGTCGTAGAAAGCCTTCGTCGCCGCAACATATTCCGGATGATCGGTGGTTCCTGCCGCTTCGTGCCGGTCGAGCGCGCTTTGCACATCGGCTGGCAGCCCGGCGCGCAATTGCCGGGCTCCTTTCACCCACAGCACCATCGAGGCCAGCGAATTGGCCAGGATCAATGCCTTGAGCCCCTCCGGGCGGCGCACCGCGTGCTCGGCCGAAAGTATGCCGCCCCAGGATTGGCCCAGCAGGGCGTAGCGGCTGGCAATGCCGAGATGGGCGAGCAGCGCATCGAGTTCGCCCAGGAAGAAATCGACGGTCCAGAAGTCACCGCCCTTATCCGGCAGATGGGTCGATTTGCCATTGCCGATCTGGTCGTAGTGGATGACGGCTCGTCCGGTTTCGGCAAGCTCCTTGAATGAATCCACATAGTCGTGCGTGCAGCCCGGTCCACCATGAGCGACGATCAGGGGCAGCTTGCCCGAGGTGAGGTTTCCGGTCACTCGGTACCAGGTGCGATAGCCCTGGTATTGGCTAAATCCTTCGGTGATCGCATGCGCCGTCACAATCAAAGCTCCGCATCATGGCGCGGCAGGAGCCGAAGTGTGGACCCTCCCAAGCCTTGTTTTGCGGCCGACGGTACTAAGCGGCCCGGCGCATTTACAGCTAGCAATATTTATAGGTTTGCCGGTTATGAGTTTGCCCGAGGCAAGGCCGATCGCCCGCAGGTCGAGAGCCTCAATGCTCCGGTTCAAGCAGCCGGTAATGGGCGGCGAGCGCGATGGCATGGAAGCGGTTGCGCGCGCCAAGCTTTCGCGTCGCCGCGTTGAGGTGCAGCGTTGCGGTAGGCACCGCGCGGCCAATCTCACGCGCGACCTGCTTGGCCGTCAGTCCGGCAGCGGCCAGGCGCAGGCACTGGCGTTCGCGCGACGTCAGATGGACATGTTGGCAGGTGCGGATTCCAGCATCGAAACCGGCATAGACGGAATCATGCAGCAGATGACCCAGATCGCCGATCTCGGCGATGAAGGGTCTGGCTTCGGCCTCGAACCCGGCCTCCGGATCGGCACGGATAGCGGTGAAGGTGGCGAGATCGCCGCCGGCAAGGCGAATGGGTACGGTGACGCCGCAGGTCATCCTCGTGTCAAGCAGATAGCTGACCACAGGATCGTGCTTGGACTGAAGCACACGCTGCATGACGTTGCTCTGAACGCCGTTGTGCGACCAGAGAAACGGTCTCGATACCGCGAGCGCGGCCTCCTGCACCGGGTCGAGCTGATAATATCCGCCCTTGCACCAGAGATCCTGCATGTCGCGCGGCACGTTGCGCAGAGCCATCAGCGAGGGCGTGATAAGGTCGCCCTTGTGACTGACCGGCACCGGCGTATAGTCGTAGATGAATGCGGTGAAACCGATGGGCTCCAGCACCTCCGTCGCCATCGCCATGGCAGCGTCGATGCTCATTCCAGTTCGGAACCGGCTCTCTAGATCGCCTGGAAGGCTTTGCATCCGGCAAGCTTACCCGCTGATGATTGCTTGTCAAATAGCCATGTCGGGCGACTGCTCAACAAATAGGCGGGAATAAGCCTGTCCGACCCTATCTATCTTAATAGCTATCCCGTCCGGCTTCGCTCGCCGTAGTCTTTTGCGATTGGGCGAGTAGCGAACGCCGTTCGCAAACCCAGGACTGTTTTCAGCCGCGCGGTGGTCGATCGACCGGATTCAGCGCGGCAAAAGCCGACACGCCTCCATGAGGGAACAAATATGCGACCCCAAAAAGCATTTGCAGCGTTGATACCCGGGCTGGCTCTGCTCGGCGTGACGATGATGTCGCCGGCAAGCGGTGCCTTGGCCGCCGAGGGCAAGCCAGGCGGCACGCTCCGATTGCTGGCCAATGCCGCGGCAGGCACCGCCGATCCGCACATCAATTACACGCTGCAGTATTTCCAAATCAATTATGTCCTCTACGATAGCCTGGTGACCTACAGGAAGGCCGGAGACAAGACCGGCTTCGAGGTCGTCGCGGACCTGGCGGAAAGCCTCCCGCAGGTCGAGAACGGCGGCAAGACCTATGTCTTCAAGCTGCGCAAGGGCATCAAGTTCGCCGATGGCTCGGACGTCACGACCAAAGACGTGGTCGCTTCGTTCCAGCGCATCTTCAAGATCAGCGGGCCGACGGCCGGGACCTTCTACAAAGGCATCATCGGCGCGGATGCATGCTTGAAGGCGCCCGCGACATGCTCCCTCAAAGGTGGCCTGTCTGTCGATGATGCGGCCGGAACCATTACCTTCAACTTGGTCCAGCCGGATGCCGAGTTCCTGCAGAAGCTTGCCGTTCCACACGCGTCGATCCTGCCGGCGAGCGCGCCGCTCAAGGACGTCGGCACCGATCCGATTCCGGGCACCGGACCCTATATGATCGCCAGCTACGACCCCAACAAGCTGATGAAGATTGTGCGCAACCCTCACTTCAAGGAATGGAGCAAGGAAGCGCAGCCGGCCGGATATCCGGACGAGATCGACTATGAATTCGGCCTTACCGACGAGGCGGCGGTGACGGCGGTCGAGAATGGCCAGGCGGACTGGATGTTCGATCCGCCGCCGTCCGACCGTCTCGCCGAACTCGGCACCAAATATGCCAAGCAGGTCACGGTTCACCCGCTGACGGCGATGTGGTATGCGCCGATGAACACCAATCTGGCGCCGTTCAACGACATCCGCGTTCGCCAGGCGGTGAACTTCGCCATCGACCGCGCCGCGATCGTCAAGCTTTTCGGCGGCAGCAATCTGGCGCAGCCGGCCTGTCAGATCCTGCCGCCGGGCTTCCCGTCATTCGCAGCCTATTGCCCGTTCACCGCCAATCCGGGTGAGAAGTGGTCCGCGCCGGATATGGATAAGGCCAAGCAATTGGTTGCTGAATCGGGAACCGCAGGTCAGGAGGTGACGATCATCACCGAGGACACCACTGTCTCCAAGGCGATCGGCGTCTATCTGCAGGACGTGCTCAACCAGCTTGGCTACAAGACATCGGTCAAGCCGATTTCGCAGAACATCCAGTTCACCTACATCCAGAACACCAACAACAAGGTGCAGATTTCGATCTCGCAATGGTTCCAGGATTACCCGGCGCCATCGAATTTCCTGCAGGTCTTGTTCAGCTGTGCCTCGTTTACGCCAGGTTCCGACGCCTCGGTCAATATTTCGGGGTTCTGCGACAAGTCGATCGACGCATCGATGGACGAGGCAGAGGCAGCCACCATCGCCGATCCGGCCAAGGGCGCGACACTCTGGACCGCCATCGACAAGGCGGTGACGGACAAGGCGCCGGTCGCCGTCCTGTTCACGCCGAAGCGGGTCGATGTCATCTCGTCCAGGCTGAAGAACTTCACCTTCAGCCCACAATTCTACTGGATCGTCAGCCAGTCTTGGGTGGAATAACCTCCCGGAGCCAATGCGACGGAGCGCCGCCGGCTCTCCGTCGCATTTCCTTTTCCGGCGGATCAGCGCATCTTTCAGGCCGAGATTTTTCCTAGGCAATCCTGTTCATGGTCAATGTCATTGCGGATCAGCCCGCCATCTCGGTTCGCCGGGCCACCGATGGCCCGTGGCGCACGGCATGGCGCAAGCTGAAAGGCGATCGTTCGGCAATATCGGCATTCGCCGTGCTCGTCGTCGTCGTGATCGCCTCGCTCGCGGCGCCGCTTTATGCGCGGTACGTCTCCGGCACCGATCCATTTGTGACCAATCTCAATGGCGAGGTCGTCGTCGATGGGGTGACCCAGCCGGTGCTGCAGCCCTCCACAGAAGGCCTTGGCCTCGGCATGACGCCGATCGGGCCGACGTGGCGCATCGGTCCCTACCTGCTCGGAGCCGACAACCAGGGCCGCGACGTCGCGGCGCGGCTGCTTTACGGCGGACGGGATTCGCTGTTGATCTCGGGTGCTGCAGCCGCGCTGTGCCTCGTCCTCGCGACGTTTCTGGGGGTCGTCTCCGGGTTCTTCGGTGGCATCGTCGACATCGGCCTGTCGCGCATTCTCGACGTGCTCTGGGCCTTCCCGATTTTCCTGCTGGCGATCTCGCTGTCGATCGTGCTGATTGCGCAGAGTATCCAGATCGGTCCATTCGAAATCCGCTCCGGCAGCCTGTGGCTACCGGTCTTCATCATCGGCATCGTCTATGTGCCCTATGTGGCGCGGCCGATCCGTGGCCATGTCCTGACCTTGATGCATGCCGAATTCGTGACCGCTGCGATCGGCCTGGGCGCGTCGCCCTGGCGCATCCTTTTGCGCGACATCATGCCCAATGTGGTGACCCGGATCATCGTTTTCGTGCCGTTGATCCTGGCGCTCAACATGATGACGGAATCCTCGCTGTCGTTCCTGTCGATCGGCGTGCAGCCGCCGGATGCCAGCTGGGGCACCATCATCCAGGACGGCCAGGGCCTGCTCTATTCGCGGCCGGTCGTTGCACTGGCGCCGGGGCTGGCCATCGTCATCACGGTCCTGGCCCTCAACATTCTGGGCGACGGCGTACGCGACGCGCTCGATCCGAAATCGTCGCCGAGGGGCGTCTAGTGGTTGCCGCGCTCGGCTTCCGGCTTGGCCAGATGGTGCTGGTCATGTTCGGCATAAGTGTCGTTGCTTTCCTGATTTTCTTTGCGACGCCGGGCGCCGATCCGTCGGCGCGCATTGCCGGCCGCAATGCTTCGCAAGAGACGTTGATCCAGGTGCGCCACGATTTCGGTCTCGACCGGCCATTGCCTGTGCAATATGGGCTGATGATGAACCGGCTTTTTGTCAGCCGTGATCTCACCTCCTTCGTCAATCGCGGGCAGCGCGTCATCCCGACCGTGATAAGCGCCATTCCGGTGACGCTGTCGCTGGTCGGCGGCGCGGCAGTGCTGTGGGTGCTGGGTGGACTGATTGTCGGGGTGATCGCAGGCGCAACGCGCGGTACATTCGTTGATCGCGCGCTGATGATCCTGAGCCTGGTCGGCGTGTCGATCCCGGTCTTCTGGCTGGGCGAGGTCGCCAACCTGCTGACACAAAGCCGCTGGCACGACAGCTGGCTGTTTTCCTGGGTTCCTCCGCTCGGCTACATCCCCCTGACCGAGAATCCCTGGGGCTGGTTCAAGGCGCTCGTCATTCCGTGGTTCACGCTGGCAACCCTCTATGTCGGCCTCTATGGACGGGTGCTGCGCGCAAGCCTGATCGAGATGATGCAGGAGGATTTCATCCGCACCGCCCGGGCCAAGGGGATCGGCGAGCGCCGGGTGTTGCTGCATCATGGCCTCAGGACCTCGCTGGTCGCGTTCGTTACCATGTTCGGCCTCGATTTTGGTGCCCTGGTCGGCGGCGGCGCACTGTTGACCGAAGTGGTCTTCGGATTGCAGGGTGTCGGGAAACTGACCTATGAGGCACTGCAGACCCTCGATCTGCCGATGATCCTGGCCACGGTGATCTACGCCGCCTTCTTCGTGGTGATGGCAAACTTCGTCGTCGACGTCGTCTTCGTCATCATCGACCCGAGGGCACGCAATGTCGGCTGATGCTCCTCTTCTGGTGGTCAAGGACCTCACCGTCTCCTTCCGCAGCGACGAGGGCCTGGTGCGGGCGGTGGGAGGCGTCTCGTTTGCCGTCGAGCAGCGCGAGATCATCGGGGTGGTCGGCGAATCCGGTTCGGGCAAAAGCCAGACCTTGCTCGCCATCATGGGGCTGATCGACAGCCCCAACGCTATCGTCTCCGGTTCCATCCGTTTCATGGGACAGGAGCTGATCGGGCTCAGCCGGCGTGCGCTCGATGCCATTCGCGGCCGCCAGATCGCGATGATCTTCCAGGATCCGATGTCGGCGCTCACTCCTGTGCATACGATCGGCAACCAGATCGGCGAGCAGGTGCGCGCGCATGAAAAAGTGTCGGCGAAAGCCGCGCGGGCGCGGGCCGTGCAATTGCTGGATGCGGTCGGCATCGCAAATCCGGATCGGGTCGTCGACAGCTACCCGCACCAGCTTTCCGGCGGCATGCGCCAGCGCGCGGTGATTGCCATGGCACTCTCCTGCAACCCGGCGCTGCTCGTCGCGGATGAACCGACCACAGCCCTCGATGTTACCGTGCAGGCGCAGATCCTCGAGCTGATCGGACGATTGCGCGACCAGTTCGGCTCGGCGGTGATCCTGGTCACGCATGATCTTGGCGTCGTTGCCGAAGTCGCGGACCGGGTGCTGGTGATGTATGGCGGACGCTTTGTCGAGGAGGGCGGCAAGAGCAGCGTGTTCCGGGCGCCGCTGCATCCCTACACATGGGGCTTGTTCGGCTCGATCCCGCCGATGGAGGGACCACGTCCGGCCCGGCTTGCCGCTATCCCGGGGATTCCGCCCTCGCTCTCCAACCTGCCGAAAGGCTGCGCCTTCGGCCCCCGGTGTGCCTTTCGCCACGACGCCTGTCTGGTCCAGCTGCCGATCATGCAAGGCGAGAGCCATCGCGCCGCCTGCGTGTTGCCGGAGTCCACGCGCAGACAATTCGCTGTCCAGAAGGCTGGCGGCGTGGAGATGCAACGATGAATGCCGTGCCGCGCCCGCTGCTTCGCGCCGGCGATCTGTCGAAACGTTATAGCGTCGGCCGCTCGATCTTCCCGGCACAGCGCCGGACCGTACATGCGGTCGATAAGGTGTCTCTCGACATCTGGCCCGGGGAAACGCTCGGCATCGTCGGTGAGTCCGGTTGCGGCAAATCCACGCTTGGCCGGTGTCTGGTGCGTCTGACCGAAATCAGCTCGGGGTCGCTGGAATTCGAGGGCCGCGACATCAGCGATGCCTCCCAGCGCCAGCTTCGTCCGTTGCGGCGGCAGATGCAGATGGTCTTTCAGGATCCCAGCGCTTCGCTCAATCCGCGCCGGCGGGTCGGCGATCTGCTGGCCGATCCATTCCGTATCCATGAACGCCTCTCGGCATCGGAAATGGCGGATCGCGTGGCCGACCTTCTGCGCCGGGTCGACTTGTCGCCCCAGCACGCATCGCGCTATCCGCACGAATTCTCCGGCGGCCAGCGCCAGCGTATCGGCATCGCCCGTGCGCTGGCGCTGCGGCCACGGCTTATCGTGGCCGACGAGCCGGTCTCGGCGCTCGACGTGTCGATCCAGGCGCAGATCGTCAATCTGCTCGCCGATCTGCGCGAGGAGTTCAACCTGACCTATGTGTTCATCGCTCACGACCTTTCCGTGGTGCGTCAGATCTCGAGCCGTGTGGCGGTAATGTATCTGGGATCGATCGTGGAGAGTGGGCCGACCGACGAGGTCTTTGCGGCGCCCAGACACCATTACACCGCGGCGCTGCGTTCCGCCGTTCCGATACCCAGCATCGACCGGGCGCGGCGCGGGCGGTTGGTACTCAAGGGCGACCTGCCCGGCCCGATGAACCCACCTTCGGGATGCCGGTTCCACACCCGCTGCCCAGCCGCCACCTCCCTCTGCCGCAGCGAGCGTCCGCTTCTTCAAAGCATCGGCGATGGCCGCCTGGTTGCATGCCATCATCCAGCCGGCGGTTGAGAACACACGTTTCTCGTTCAGCTGCATCATCTGATCACGACCGCTCGGGCCGGGATTTCATCACGGCACGTCGGCTTCAGAGAGATCAGACGCCATCTGGACCCTGCACGATCCGGCCCTATGTTGCGCTTCGACGTCCGCGGCATGGGCACCGCGAGCCTAATACTAAAGTAACTGTTCTCGCGTTGCCGCGCGATGCTACGATTTGAGGGACGGGCATAGGCGGCCGTACAGCGCTGCGATTTTCCGCCGGAGAGGACGGAATATGGGAGGCCACTCTTCGTGCCGCAGCAGGCAGCCGCCGACATGTTGCTCGGTTGTCGACCATAAGGGAGGAAGTCACCAATGAAGATATCGTACCTGGCCTCGGTCGCGCTTCTTGCAGCGACTGCGATGCCTGCCGCAGCCGCCGAGATTTCTGACGGTAAGGTCAAGATCGGCATTCTCAACGACCAGTCGGGCGTCTATGCCGATTTCGGCGGCAAGTGGTCGGTCGAGGCCGCCAAGATGGCGGTCGAGGATTTCGGCGGCAAGGCACAAGGCGCGCCGATCGAGATCGTCAGCGCCGACCACCAGAACAAGCCGGACATCGCCTCCAACATTGCGCGGCAGTGGTATGATACCGAACAGGTCGATTCCATCATGGAACTGACCACCTCCTCGGTGGCGCTGGCCGTCCAGGGGATTTCCAAGGAAAAGAAGAAAATCGACATCGTCACCGGCGCCGCAACCACCGAGCTGACCGGCAAACAATGCTCGCCCTATGGCTTCCACTGGGCCTATGACACGCATTCGCAGGCGGTAGGAACCGGTGGCGCTCTTGTCCAGCAAGGCGGCGACAGCTGGTTCTTCGTCACCGTCGATTATGCATTCGGCTATTCGCTCAAGGAGCAGACCGCCAAGTTCGTCGAGAGCCATGGCGGCAAGGTGGTTGGCGAGGTGCGCTATCCGCTCGGCTCGACCGATTATTCATCCTTCCTGCTGCAGGCGCAATCGTCGGGCGCCAAGGTCGTCGGGCTGGCGAACGCCGGCCTCGACACCTCCAACTCGATCAAGCAGGCGGCCGAGTTCGGTGTCGTGCAGGGCGGTCAGCGGCTTGCAGCGCTTCTGTTCACGCTGGCCGAGGTGCATGGGCTCGGCCTCGAGGCAGCGCAAGGCGTGGTGCTGACCGAAGGCTTCTACTGGGATCGCGATGACAAGAGCCGCGAGTTCGCCCAGCAGTTTTTCAAGCGCACCAACCGCATGCCGAACATGATCCAGGTCGCCACCTACTCGGCAGTGACGCAGTATCTGAAGGCGATCGACAAGGCCGGCACCGACGCGACTGAAGCCGTCGCCAAGGAATTGCATTCGATGCCGGTGAACGACGTCTTTACGGCGAACGGCAAAGTGCAGTCCGACGGCAACATGGTCCACGATATGTATCTTTATCAGGTCAAGTCGCCGAGCGAGAGCACCAAGGAATGGGACTATTACAAACCCCTTGCCACGATCCCCGGTAACGAGGCGTTCCTGAGCCCCAAGGAAAGCGGCTGTCCTACGGCCAGCGAGTGATTGGCGGGCCGATGGCGCCGCCCGAACCGAATGGGCCGCGAGTGGTGCTTTCCGCCCGGGGCCTGCGGCGCGACTTCGCCGGTTTCGTCGCGGTCAGGAATGTCGATCTCGACCTCTACCATGGCAACATCCACGCGCTGATCGGGCCCAACGGCGCCGGCAAGACCACCGTCTTCAACCTGCTTACCAAGTTCCTGCCGCCGACGAGCGGCAGGATCGAACTGCTCGGCCACGACATCACCCGCACGTCGCCGGCCAAGGTCGCGCGGATGGGCCTGGTGCGCTCGTTCCAGATATCGGCGGTGTTTCCGCATCTCAGCGTGCTCGACAATGTGCGCGTTGCATTGCAGCGGCCGGGCGGGCTCAGCGTTCAGTTCTGGCGCTCGCTGGCAGCGCTCGATCGATTGACGCCGCGCGCCGAGGAGCTTTTGCGGTCTGTCGGCCTCGACGATGCCAAGAACAGGCCCGCCGCCGATCTCTCCTATGGCAGGAAACGCGTGCTCGAGATCGCCACGACGCTGGCCCTCGATCCGAAAGTGCTGCTGCTCGACGAACCGATGGCCGGCATGGGGCAAGAGGATGTGCGCACGGTTTCAGACATCATCCGCTCGGTCGCCAGGGATCGCGCCGTGCTGATGGTCGAGCACAATCTGACTGTTGTAGCCGATCTTTGCGACTGGATAACCGTCATGCAGCGCGGCGAAATCCTTGCCGCCGGCGACTATGCCACGGTCAGTCGCGACGAACGGGTGAGGATCGCCTATATGGGCACCGCCGATGAGTGACGCCGCGCCTCTTCTTGCAGTCCGCGGCCTCAACGCCTGGTATGGCGAAAGCCACGCGCTTCACGGCGTCGATCTGGAGGTCTTTCCAGGTGAAACGGTGACATTGCTGGGCCGCAACGGCGTCGGCAAGACCACGACATTGCGCGCCATCATCGGGCTGATCCGCCAGCGGACCGGCCAGATCGCTTTCGACGGCAAGGATCTGATGCCCCTGCCACTGCACCGGACGGCGCATCAAGGCATTGGCCTGGTGCCGGAGGAACGCGGCATCTTCGCGACGCTGACCGTGGACGAGAATCTGGTCCTGCCGCCGATCGTAGCCGAGGGCGGCATGAGCGTGGAGGAAATATTCGATCTCTTCCCCAATCTGAAGGAGCGCCGCAACAGCCCCGGCACCAGGCTGTCGGGCGGCGAACAGCAGATGCTGGCGATCGCGCGCATGCTGCGGACCGGCGTGAAAATGCTGCTTCTCGATGAACCGACCGAGGGACTGGCTCCCGTTATCGTGCAGCGCATCGGCGATCTGCTGGCGACGATGAAAAAGCGCGGCATGACAATCCTGCTGGTCGAGCAGAATTTCCGCTTTGCCAGCCGTGTCACCGATCGTTTCTATCTGATGGAGCACGGCAAGGTAGTGTCGGGCTTTCCGGTCGGCGAACTGCCTGATCGCATGACGCTGCTGCATGAAGTGCTGGGTGTATGATGGCGCCATGACGATGATCTTCGGAATACCCGTTCAGGCATTCCTCGGCCAATTGCTGGTCGGCCTCATCAACGGCTCTTTCTACGCCATGTTGAGCCTCGGCCTGGCTGTCATATTCGGCCTGTTGCGCGTCATCAATTTCGCTCACGGCGCGCTCTATATGCTCGGCGCCTTCATCGGCTATCTGCTGCTCACCCGGTTCGGCATCGGCTATTGGCCGGCTCTGATCCTGTCGCCGCTGATCGTCGGCGGCTTCGGTGTCGTGGTCGAGCGCCTGGCGCTGTCGCGGCTTTACGATATCGACCCGCTTTACGGTCTACTTTTCACCTTTGGCCTCGCGCTCGTGCTCGAAGGCGTGTTCCGGTACTACTATGGGGTATCGGGAAGTCCTTATTCCGTGCCGCCGCTGCTGTCCGGCGGCACCAATCTCGGCTTCATGTTCCTGCCAAATTACCGCGGCTGGGTGGTGGTCGCCTCGATGATCGTCTGTTTCGGCACCTGGGTGCTGATCGAGAAGACCAAGCTGGGCTCCTATCTGCGCGCGGCAACGGAGAACCCCCGCCTGGTCCAGGCTTTCGGCGTCAACGTGCCGTTGCTGCTGACCCTTACCTACGGCCTCGGCTGCGCTCTTGCCGGTCTCGCCGGCGTTCTCGCCGCGCCGATCTATCAGGTAAGCCCGCTGATGGGATCTGATCTCATCATCGTCGTGTTCGCCGTTGTCGTGGTCGGCGGCATGGGATCGATCCTCGGGGCGATCGTTACCGGTTACATGCTTGGGCTCGCCGAAGGCCTGACCAAGGTTTTCTATCCCGAAGCCTCCAATCTGGTGGTCTTCGTCATCATGGCGATCGTGCTTCTGGTCCGGCCAGCCGGCCTGTTCGGAAGGGACGTCTGAGATGGCCGAACTCTCACTTCGCGAGACGCGCGCCAAAAGTTCGGTATGGCTTGAATGGACGCTGGTGGGGCTCGGCATCCTGGCGCTGCTGGTGGCGCCTTTCTTCGTCTATCCGATCTTCCTGATGAAAATGCTGTGCTTTGCGCTGTTTGCCTGCGCGTTCAACCTTCTGATCGGCTACACCGGGTTGTTGTCCTTCGGCCATGCGACGTTCTTCGGCGGGGCGGCCTACTTCAGCGCATATGCGGTCAAGGTCTGGGGCTGGCCGCCGGAAGCGGGCATCCTGCTCGGCGTCATGGGTGCCGCGCTGCTTGGCCTTGTGATGGGCTTCTTTGCCATCCGCCGGCAAGGCATCTATTTCGCCATGATCACGCTGGCGCTGTCGCAGATGTTCTTCTTTTTCTGCGTGCAGGCGCCGTTCACCGGAGGTGAGGACGGCATCCAGGGCGTGCCGCGCGGCAGGCTGTTTGGAATGCTCGACCTGAACGTCTCGATGAACATCTACTATTTCGTTCTGGCGGTCTTCCTGATCGGCGTGTTCGCCATCTGGCGCATCATCAACTCGCCTTTCGGCATGATCCTGCGTTCCATCCGCGAAAACGAGAGCCGGGCGATTTCGCTTGGCTATTCCGTCGCCAACTACAAGCTGGCGGCTTTCGTCATGTCGGCAACATTGGCCGGGCTGGCCGGCGCGCTCAAGGCGATTGTTTTCCAGTTTGCCACGCTCACCGACGTCACCTGGCAGATGTCGGGCGAGGTGATCCTGATGACGCTCCTCGGCGGCATCGGCACCATGGTCGGGCCGATCATCGGCGCCAGTCTGGTCGTCGGCCTGGAAAACACGCTCGCCACCTCGAATTTTCCGGTGACCATCGCCACCGGCCTGACCTTCATGGTCTGCGTGCTGGTTTTCCGGCGCGGTATTGTCGGTGAGGTCTATACGCGGTTTCTCGGGCCAAAAGGTGACGCGAAAGACTGAAATGGCTCAGCGCCGCCTCGCTACGCGATGCGTACGCCTTGCGCGTCGAGAAGCACGCAGCTCAGCGGGTCGAAGCAGACATCGACCGTTTCGCCCTCACGCAGCGGCTGGCCGTCGATCAGCGTGTTGGCGCGCACCGGCGTGCCAGCGCCGATGTCGATCTCGTAGACCGCATTGCCGCCGAGATAGGAGGTCGAGACTATTCGTCCCGCCAGCCTGTTGGCAGCACCCGCCGCGCCAACGGTAAGCTTCTGCGGGCGAACGACGACAGTGATCGCGCTGCCGGCCGTGAGCGCCTTCGGCGCGGCCGCCTTTACGACATGGCCGCTGGCCAGCGCGATCGTCGCCATCTTGCCGTCCATCGCCGTCACGCTGCCGGGCAGCATGTTGGCCTTGCCCAAGAAATTGGCGACAAATGCGGTGGCCGGCTGGTCGTAGACCTGCGCGGGGGAACCGATCTGCTCGATCAGGCCGGCGTTCATCACGACGATGCGGTCGGACATCGACAAGGCTTCTTCCTGGTCGTGCGTCACAAAGATGGCGGTGATGCCCGTCTCCCGCTGGATTTTCTTGATCTCGACGCGCATGTCCTCGCGCATATTGGCGTCGAGCGCCGACAAGGGCTCGTCTAGCAGCAGCACTTCCGGTTCGAAGACGATGGCGCGGGCCAGTGCGATGCGTTGCTGCTGGCCGCCCGAGAGCTGTGACGGCAGCTTTGTCTCACTGCCGGGCAGCCGCACCATATCCAGCGCCTTCTTGACCCGGCGCACGATTTCCGGTTTCGGCACGTTCCGGTATTTCAGCCCGAATGCGACGTTGTCGAAGACGTTCTTGTGTGGAAAGAGCGCGTAGTTCTGGAACACCAGGCCGATGTTGCGCTTGTAGATCGGGATGTCGTCGACGCGCTTTCCGCCGATCGAGATCTGCCCGCTGGTGATATCCACCAGGCCGGCGATCGATCGCAGGATCGTGGTCTTGCCGCATCCGGACGGCCCCAGCAAGGTGACGAAACTGCCCTTGCGGATCGCCAGTGAAAAATCGCGCACGGCGGCGAACTTGCCGTAGAAAATATCGATGTCGCGAAACTCGACCGCAGGCTTTCCTGTCGGCTGGCTTTCGCCCCGAGCGAGCGGGTCGCGATCAGCCCCGGCCGATGCCGGCCGGGGCTGATCGTGGCTGTTATCGTCATGCACCTTTCGACACCCTGTCCCATTGCTTGGTCCAGGCGTCTTCGTTCTTCGCCCAGTAGAGCGGATCGGCGAAGGTCAGCGACTTCATCGATCCGGTCGGGTCGAAGGCCGGAAGCGCTGCGATCTTGTCGGTCAGCTTCACCTTGGTCGGATCAAGCGAGGGTGGATAATTCTGGCCTTCGGCGACAGCGATCGACGTGGCCAGATCCAGCATGAAGTTGATCAGTTCCTCGCATTCGGCCATCGGCGATCCCTTGAGCACCAGCATGTCCTCCATCCATGCGTATGAGCCGGCGGGGTCGAGATAGCCGATCGGCTGGCCCTGCTGCTGCAGGGCGGCGACGCGTCCGGACCAGGCATCGGTAACGACGATTTCGTTGCGCGACAGGAGGTCCATCAGTTCCGCGCCGGAACTCCAGAACTTCTTGGCCAGGTCGCGGGTCTCGCGAACCTTGGCCCAGACCGCATCCATGTCCTGGATGTTGTTGGGGTCCTGTTTCGTCTGCAGCGCCGCATACCAGACGCGCGTCGTCATATCGGCGTAGCCGCCGACCTTGCCGGCATATTTCTTGTCGGTAAGCAGGTTGGCGCCCTTTTCCTTGGCTTCCTCCGGCGAGATGACCTTGTTGTTGTAGGCGATGCCGGTGGTGCCGTAATCATATGGCACTGCCGACAGCTTCGGCGTGATCTTGCGGAACGGCTCGATCATGGCGGTCAGCACATTCGCCATGTTCGGAATGTTCGCCTCGTTGATCTCCGAGTTGAAGCCGCCATTGACGTATTTGATGTAGTAGTTGACGCCGGAAGAATGGACGATCTGGAAGTCGCCCGGCTTCGACGTCTTGATCTTGGTGATGATCTCGTTCTCGTCGCCAAAGGTGCCCTGGACGACCTTGACCTTGGACTTGGCGGTGTAGGGCTGGAACGCGTACTTATCGATCGCCTCCTGCACCACGCCGCCCCATCCGTCGAAGCGCACTTCCGAAACCGCGGCCAGCGCGCGTCCCATCCAGGGCATGGAAAGCCCGGTGGCGGCGGCAGCGGCGGCCGTCAGCGTCAGGAATGATCGCCGGCTGATGTCGCCATTGGCATAGCGTTCGTTGAGCCGTTCCAGTCGTTTGGTGGTTGTCAGTTTCATTTTCATTCTCCCATTTTCATTTTCACTTGCCTGCCTTGAACCAGGTGAGGCTTTGCAGGATGAGCCCACCAGCCAAGGGAATGCCGACCGTCAAAAGGATCATGACAGTGCCCAGCGCGTTCACCTCGGGGCTGATCGAGATCTTCAGCATCGAGAGGATTTGCGTCGGCATGGTCTCGACGCCCGCCGGTCGCCAGAACAGGCTGGCCGAGGTGTTGTCGAACGAGATGGTGAAGGCGAGCAGCACGCTGGCAAGCACTGCGGGAATGAGCAGCGGCAGCGTGATCTCGCGGAATGTCGACACACGCGGCGCCCCGAGCGACAGTGCCGCCTCCTCATAGGAACGTTTAATGCCGACCATGCGCGCCTGAACGATCAGCACCACGTAGGGGAGCGTGAGCAGAATGTGGCCGAGCACCAGAAGCGTCATGCTGCGCGGTTGGTCGACGGCTTTGATCATGACCAGCAGGCCGACGCCCAGTATCGTCTCGGGGACCAGCGCGGGAAGAATGACAAGCGTGTTGATCGCCTGCTTGCCACGGAACTCGAAGCGCACCAGCGCCAATGCCGCCATGATGCCGAGCAGCGTCGTCACCGTTGCCGTCACCAGGGCAATCCACATCGATGTCCGGAAGGCATCGAGGACCGGCCCGTTGGTGAGCAGCTTCTCGTACCAGCGCAGGCTGAAGCCGGTGAGGGGAAAGCCGCCAAACATCGAGGCGTTGAAGGAAAGCACGACCGTGGCGAGGATCGGGGCGAACATGAAGACATAGACGCACACCGTGATCGCGCCGGTTAGCCGCCACGCCCATCTGCCTTCGCGATCGGGATGCTCCGCTCTCATGCACTGAGACCCTTCATGATCTGCGACAGGCCCATATAGCGGCTGTAGGCGGCCGCGGCCGCACCGAGCAGAACGAACAGGACGATGGAAAGCGTGGCGCCCATCGGCCAGTTGAGCTGCCCCATGATGGTGTCGTAGATCAGGTTGCCGAACAGCGCGTCGCGGCTTCCCCCGAGCAATTGCGGCGTCACATAGGAGCCGGCCGCCAGCACGAAGCAGAGCAACAGTCCGGCGCCCAGCCCCGGAATCGACAGCGGCAGGGTCACTTCGCGGAACGCCTGTGCGCTGGTGCAGCCCATCGAGCGGGCGGCGGCGATCAAGGTGCGGTCGATGCCCTCCAGGCTGACATAGACGTTCAGGATCATGTAGGGCAGCAGAAAATGCAGCAGCCCCATGATGACGGCGCCCTCGGTGTAGAGCATCGGCAACGGCTCGTTGATGACCCCCAGCCGGATGAGCACGACGTTGATCAGCCCCTGTTCGCCGAGAATATGGATCCACGAGAATGTCCGGATGGTGAAGCTGATCCAGAACGGCACGATGAGCAGCAACAGCAGCAGCCATTTGTGCTTGAAAGTCGTGGCCCAGATGAAATAGGCGGGGAAATAGCCAAGGATCGCGCAGATCACAGCGGTGATGGCGCCGACGCGAACGGTCTTCCAAAGAAAGCCGTGATAGTAGCTGTCGGTGAGGAATTCCTTCCAGTTGTCGAAGGTCAGCACCGCCGACTCCACCCCAGCGGTAACGAAGGTGAAAAACGTGTAGACAGTCATCATCGCGATCGGCAGCAGCAGAAGCAGGGTAAGCAGCAAAAGCACGGGCGCGACGAGGACCCAGGCCAGTCGCTGATCATATAATTTCCACCCTTTGGTCACGACCCGTCCAACCACTTCATGTCCAAGCCGCCATCACCGGGCTCGACTCCGGACTAGATTGGGCGATCGGCGTTCAGGTGTCCACTCTGCATATGGCTCCTGCACAAATTCTGTGCAGGGCCACCGCGCGACGGTCGCCCTGCTGGATTTAACAAATTGCTCGGGTTCGCCTGCGCATTGATTAAATCAGATATCCCGATATACAGGATAATTTCGGATATAGATTTGGCATGGGCCCGGGCATTTCATGAGTCGCAATTTTCTGGTGATTGAACCTGAGGAAGGCATTGCCGTGCTCAAGGGGCTTGCCTCCTCGGCGCGTATCTCGATGCTGAAACTGCTGCATGAGAAGGGGCCGATGAATGTCAACGAAATCGCCGCCGTGCTGTCGCTGCCGCAGTCGACCGTCTCGACCAACATCCAGGTGCTGGAGGATGCGGGGCTGATCCGCACCGAGAACCTGAAAGCGAAGAAAGGCAGCCAGAAAATCTGTTATCCGACGGCCGAAGAAGTGCTCGTCGTGTTCAAGAGCGAATATCGTGCGGTCAAGAACGACGCGATCGAAGTGTCGATGCCGATCGGGCTTTACACCGG
>NZ_JAMYLU010000031.1:0-60361 GCF_040318135.1 Mesorhizobium sp. M1295 | reverse complement strand
TCAGCGACGTCTTGCCGTGGTCGACGTGACCAATCGTGCCAATGTTCACATGAGGCTTAGTGCGCTCGAATTTACCTTTTGCCATAGTCTCTTTCCTTGGACGGCCTAAGGACGGCCTGGACCTTCAGTTCAGTCGAATGCGGGGCGATTAGCGACTAAGGCCGAAAAACACAAGTGCCTTGTGGCTGAGCGCGGCTCACTCGGTTCGAACCCATGATCCGATTTAGGGGATGTGGCCGATATGGGAATGGCAAGACGGAAATGTAAGATGGGCACGACCCAAGGCCGGAGGCGCCACAAACCCTTAATGACACTCCCTTAATGAGACTGGCTTAATGACACTGGAGCAGAATGGCGCCTGGGCACTTGCGGGTAAATGAGCATCATGCGGATTGCCACCATCGCGACAGGGCAGAACCTGCAACGTCTGATCTATCTGGCCATATGCGGCTTGATCTGCACTTACATCGGCGTGCTTGGCATTTCGATATTGATCGGCAGCTGGCTGTTCGACGAAAACGGGCGGCCGCTGGCGACCGACTTCATCGCATTCTGGGGGGCTGGCAAGCTTGTCCTGCAAGGCCGTGCCGCCGATGCCTATAATTGGGACCTGCACAAGAGCATCGCGACCGCTGAAAGCGGTGCTACCTTCGACGGCTATTTTTCATGGCAGTATCCTCCGACTTTCCTGATCGTGACCGCCGCACTGGCGTTGCTATCCTATCCGGCTGCATTGGTTGCATGGATGGCGACCGGGATAACGCTCTACGCCGCCGCCATACGGCTGATCGGGAACACACGCGTTGCGATTCTGGCAGCCATGGCCTGGCCCCCCGTGCTTTGGAATACCGTGGTCGGCCAAAACGGCTTCATTACCGCTGCGTTGCTTGGCGCAGCCATCGCCTCGATCGAAAAACGCCCCGCGCTGGCCGGCCTCTGCTTCGGCCTGCTCACCTATAAGCCGCAATTCGGTCTGATGATCCCGCTTGCGCTCATCGCCGGAGGCTTTTGGCGAGTGATCGGTTGGGCCGCTGTTTCCACCACCGTCATGATCATGCTTTCCATCGGCCTCTTCGGCGCCGAGATTTGGTCCGATTTCTTCGATGCCGCCGCCAAGGTCAACGGCACCATTCTCGTCGATGGTAGGGCTGACTTCTCCAAGCTTCAAAGCCTCTACGGTTTTGTCCGCGCGCTTGGGTGGAATTGGACGCTCGCATGGACCGCGCAGGGCCTGCTCATCGCAGTTCTGAGCGCCGGCATTGTCTGGATATGGCGTCAAAAAGTGGCGTTCGACGTCAAGGCAGCAGCGCTCGCAACCGTGACGATTCTCGCTTCGCCTTACGCGTTCATCTATGATTTCGTGGCTCTTGCCATCCCGCTGGCGTTTCTAGGAAAATCAGGATTTTCGGCGAAAGAAAGCGCTGTCGTGATCGCTGCCGGAATTCTGCTCGTCTCGGGCCCCTCGGACCACCTGGCCACCGCCTTTCTCTCGGCGCTGCTTGTGTCAGGCCTGGTGGTCGGCCGCGCATGGCAGGCTTTTCCGACACGCTTGGCTTCGCGGGCTGGAGCGCTCAACGTGAATTGAAGCCATAATCCGTTCGCTTGCCGCTGGAAATCCGTTCGCTTGCCGCTGGCCCATTGCCGCTGCTGCGCCGGTCTGATTTCGTCGGCCCATGCATTTCATCCCGACTGCCATCCGAGGCCCGCTGTTCATGGTCGTTTCGACCGGGTCCTACATCGTGAACGACACGATGATGAAGCTCGCAACCGCGGGACTGCCGCCCTATGAGGTGCTGTTCCTGCGCGGCGCTGCGGCAACATTGTGGGGCATTCCGCTGCTGTTCATGCTGGGCTATGGCAAGCAGATCCCGCTGATCCTCGACGCGAAGGTGTTGCGCAGGAACCTGCTCGAACTGGGTGCTATCCTTTGCTACGTGGTGGCGCTCGCCAACATGCAGATCGCCGATTCGACCGCGCTTGGGCAGATCACACCCTTGCTGATGCTGGTCGGCTCCTCGATCCTGTTTGGCGAACGGATCGGCGGGGTGCGGCTGGCGCTGATCGGCCTTGGCTTTATCGGCGCGGTGATGGTGGCACAACCGACGATGCAGGGGATTTCGGTCTACGCCCTGCTGGCGCTGGGCAATGCCGCTCTGTCCGCGGCACGCGATCTGGCGGGACGCAAGGTCGCCGCCGAGGTGCCGGGGATGGTTGTTGCCATTTCCGCGGTGGTCGTGGTGCTCGCCGGCGCCGGCGTCGCGCATCTGCTTTCCGAGCAGTGGGTCGTGCCTGAAACCCATCACCTGCTGCTGATGGCGGGGGCCGGACTGTTCCTGATCTTCGGCCACTTCTTCATCTTCATGGCCTATCGGGTCGGGCCGACCAGCGTGGTGGCGCCGTTCTACTATTGCTTCACCGTCTGGGCGGTGATTTCGGGCCTGGTGGTATTCCGGCAACTCCCGAATGCGCTGGCCATCTGCGGTATCCTGCTGGTGGTGGCCAGCGGGTTGACAATCGTCTCGCTCGACGAGCGCAAGCGCCGGTTGACTGTCGTCGCCTAGAGCGGAAGTGGAGAAGCGCATGGCAAGCCCGGAAAGCAACCAGAATGCAAGCAACCGCACGCTCACCGGAAAGTGCCTGTGCGGCGCCGTTCAGTATGCGGTGGCGGACGCGTTCATCTATGCCGCGAACTGCCACTGCTCGAACTGCCGGCGCACCACCGGTTCGGCGTTCAAGCCATTCGCCGGCATCGAACGCGACAGGCTGAGCCTGACCAGGGGCGAGGACAATCTCATGATCTTCGGCGACGAAACCGGCCATAACGCGCACTGCAAGACTTGCGGCTCGTTGCTCTATTCGGTGGTCCGCGGCGGTGCCTTCGTGCATGTCGCCATGGGAACCCTGGTCGACGAGCCGACCATCCGCCCGACGCAGCACATCTTTGTCGGCTCCAAGGCGAAGTGGTTCACGATCACCGACGACCTGCCGCAATATGAAGAACACGTGGTCGCTGGAGATGCCGACGAATAGCTGACCGTTAGAAAACGCTCAACCAAATTATCGTTTCGTTTTCGCGTCCGTCGCCAAAGAAACTATACTGTGCTCCGTCACCGAACCTATGTCGCGGGGATTTCTGTGGCATTACCGCCCGAGTGGTTGCCCAATGTTGCGATGAGGCGCGTCATTTGCCATTGGACGGCGGGCTCGCATTCGGCCGGCGATACCGACAAGGATGCATATCACATACTGGTCGAGGGGAATGGCCGTCTGGTCAGGGGCCGGCCTTCGATCGCGCTCAATTCCGGCCGGGTAAAACCGGGATATGCCGCGCACACGCTCAACTGCAACGGCGGCTCGATCGGGGTTTCGCTCTGTTGCATGGCCGGGGCGGAGGAAAGGCCGTTCGATGCCGGCCGCTATCCGATGACCAGGGCGCAGTGGGACGCGATGACCGCGGTTGTCGCCGAACTCTGCAAATATTACCGCATCAAGGTCACGCCCAAAACGGTGCTCTCGCACGCCGAGGTCGAAAGCAATCTCGGCATCGAGCAACGCGGAAAATGGGATTTCACCCGGCTGCCTTTCGATCCGACGATCAGCGGCGCAAGCGGCTGCGGCGAGCGGCTGCGCCGCGACGTGACGGCGGCAATGAGCTCGATGCCAAATCTGCCGGTGAGGATTGGGCGGGATGCCGTATGGCAGCGATTGCTGGAGGAACTATGGCCGATCATGGTGAGAGGGCTGGAAGCCGGCCTCAACACGCTGATCCGCGAAATCCTCAGAAGGATCAGATAGGCGGTCGGCATTCACCCGAATGCCGACGCAACTGCCGGACGGCTTCTATAGAGCCCTCTTGCCGCTGAACTGATGATAGGCCCAGAGGACAACCACGGCACCGACCACGGCTACGATCAGGCTATAGATGTTGAGCCCGGTAACGCCCGACGCGCCAAACGCGCTGAAGATGAGCCCTCCGACGATGGCCCCGACAATCCCGAGCACGATGTCGAGCACAAGGCCTTGCCCGCTTTTATTGACGATCTTGCTGCCTATGAAGCCGGCGATGACGCCGAGAATAATCCAGCTTAATATTGACATTTTTCCTCTCCGTTCCCCGCGCTCGATTACTTCCACATTATTAAGCAAAGCTCAAGCCAACTTGAAAATCATGATTACAGAAAGCTCAAACCGGCTTGAAATTCGCCATGGATGCGTCATTGTCGGAGACGGACGGGCAATTTGACATGGAGATCCACAATGGGACTGTTTGACAATGCCGTTCCCGGCGGCAACGTCGCCAAGCCGCTGATGATCGCGCTCGGCGCACTTTTGGTGGGAAAAATGCTGAGCGGTGGAAGTTCCGCCCAGCCGGAGGCAACGCAAAGCCCTGCCCCCGTCCCGCCTGATACAACAGCATCCGCCGATGGCGGCCTGCTCGGCGGTCTGGGCGGCCTGCTCGACAAACTGAAGGACGCCGGCCACGGCAACGTCGCCAATTCGTGGGTCGGTACCGGTCAGAACCAGCCGATCAACCCCAGCGATCTGGGCAGCGCTCTCGGGCCACAAATCATTCAGGAGATCGCGCAAAGGACGGGGCTGAACCAGCAGGACCTGCTCAAGCAACTGTCCGCAGCCTTGCCAGGGCTTGTCGACCAGCTGACGCCGAACGGGCAAGTGCCGCAGCAGAACCAGCTCGCGTCCATATTCAGCAAATTCGCGAGTTAAGGCATGTCGCCCAACACCGCCTGCGGTTTGGTACAACGACATGCATAAAACAACGGATTAAGGTCGTTGCGCGTCCGTCTGGACGCGCAACCAACACTTTGAATTATCGGCAAAGCGCTTCACTTGGCAGTGCCTGCTTCGGGATCGTGCGCGAGGGACGCCGCGGCTGCGGGAAATCTGGAGCGGGTAGCGGGAATCGAACCCGCATATTCAGCTTGGAAGGCTGCTGCTCTACCACTGAGCTATACCCGCGCCTTTCAGTCAAGCATCGGATACGCTCCGACGCTCGCTCTGCGTTTCAGGGCTTCCGGGCCGGCAGTGGTGGAGAGGGTTGGATTTGAACCAACGTAGGCATAGCCAACGGATTTACAGTCCGTCCCCTTTAACCACTCGGGCACCTCTCCAGTCTGCCGCCGGAGCCATGCAACGAGGCATCGACGCGTCGCGGCCGCCAAAGCAGCCCTTCCGCGAAGCGCCTTATGGCGGCAGCGCCCAAAACTGTCAACCACAACAGCCCGGCAAAAAGCGCTGAATTTCGCACCTCGCCTGACAAGCACCTTGTGCAGCTGTATCCATCGCCGGACGACACGGCTATAGAGGCCGCCATGAGCAACGATAACAAATCGAAGACCCCGAAAGATACCCACTACGCCAAGCTGCGCCGCGCGCATCGCGACGAGAAGAGCGGCGGCGCGCCGGCGTTCAGGCCACGCCAGCCGGTGCCGCCCGGGGAGAACGCGGCGGACGGGCTGGTGCGGCTTTACGGGCTGCACACGGTGCGGGCCGCACTCGACAATCCGCGCCGCAAGATCAAGAAAATGCTGGTGACGCGCAACGCTGCCGAGCGGCTGGCAATCGCCGATCTCGGCGCTTTGCCCTTCAAGGCGGAGTTGGTCGAACCCAGGGACATCGACAAGGTCACCGGCTCGGATGCCGTGCACCAGGGCGTGCTGATCGAGGCCGAGCCGCTGAAACCGAAACGCCTCGATGCGCTCGGCGACACCAGGTTGGTGCTGGTGCTCGACCAGATCACCGATCCGCACAATGTCGGCGCGATCCTGCGCTCGGCGGTGGCCTTCGGTGCCGGCGCACTGATCACCACGGCGCGCCACAGCCCGCAGGAATCCGGCGTGCTGGCGAAGTCGGCCTCCGGCGCGCTCGAGCATATCGACCAAATCGAGGTAAAGAACCTCGCCGATGCGCTCGGCCAGCTGCACGATGCCGGATTCCAGACCATCGGTCTCGATTCGGATGGACCGGCGGAGCTTGAAAAGAGTTTTTCCGGCGACAGAATAGCGCTGGTGCTCGGCGCCGAAGGCAAGGGCCTGCGCCAGAAGACGCGCGAGACGGTGACGACGCTGGCCCGGCTCGACATGCCCGGCGCCATCCGCTCGCTCAACGTGTCGAATGCGGCGGCGGTGGCGCTTTATGCGGCGAGGAAGTTTCTTTCGGCGGATTGATCGAGCGATTGGTATGTTAAAGGCGTTTTCAAACCAGGGAGAATGGCTCGCGCTTCTCGCGAGTACGATCGGCACATTAAGAACACTCACTCCGCCGGAGTTTTATGACGAGGCGAACGACCGCTACCACGCCGTGATGGATGACATATTCCAGCTTGTCCACGGCCTTGAGAATCCAGCCGATTTTGGAAAATTTCTCGACGTCAACGCCGGCCGGGAGAGTTGGTTGCCGGAGAACGCCGAAGCCCTGGCCTCCATGGACGTCACAGAGATCCATTATCGGGTCGCCAGCAACTTGGCCGATGAAAGGTGGGTTGACGGAGCTCTTAGCGAAGCGTTCGAGAACGGCACGCTTGTCCCAGCCCTTGAGCGGATAGCTGCCAATGTCGGTAAGTTCAAATTGACTGGCAGCAGCCAGCAAACTCTCTAGCCAATCTGGAAGTTCGCCATTCTTTCCAAAGCCCTGACCAGCGCCGAATGATCCTCCTTTGACCCGCCATTCGCCGCGCACGAGTTGAACAATTGCTGCGTCGTTGAAGTGTTGGGCAGGGCGACGCCGAGCGCTTTCGCGCCTTCAAGGGCGAGATTCAGGTCCTTCTGGTGGAGTTCGATGCGGAAGCCGGGCGCGAAAGTGCGCTTGATCATGCGCTCGCCATGCACTTCCAGGATGCGCGAGTTTGCGAGCCCGCCCATCAGCGCCTGCCTGACCTTGGCCGGGTCGGCGCCGGCTTTCGATGCAAAAACAAGCGCTTCGGCGACGGCCTCGATGGTCAGCGCAACGACGATCTGGTTGGCGACCTTGGTGGTCTGGCCGACGCCGTTGGGTCCGACCAGAGTGATGTTCTTGCCAAGCTTCTCGAAGATGGGCCTGGCGCGTTCGAAGGCTTTTTCCTCACCGCCAACCATGATCGTCAGCGAAGCCGCCTTGGCGCCGACCTCGCCGCCCGACACCGGCGCATCGAGATAGTCGCAGCCGAGATCATTGATCTTTTTTGCAAATGCCTTGGTCTCGATCGGCGAGATCGAGCTCATGTCGATGACCAGCTTGCCTTTGGTCAAGCCGGACGCGACGCCATTGTCGCCGAACAGAACATCGGCCACCTGCGGCGTATCCGGAACCATGGTGATGACGATGTCGGCCGTTTTCGCAACGGCGTTGTGGCCGGAGACGGGCTTCAGACCCTTGGCGACGAGATCGGCCGGCGGTTTCGAGCGGTGGTCGCTGGCGAAGACTTGATAGCCGGCACCGAGCAGATGCCCCGCCATCGGCGCGCCCATAATGCCGAGTCCGATGAAGCCGATGGTTTCCATGTCTTTCTCCGTTTCTTGTTAAGGCGGCGTTCCTGCGCGCCCCCTCTGGCCTGCTGGCCATCTCCCCCACGAGCGGGGAGATCGGCAGTTCGCGCTCCGGCCCTTAAACTTTCCCGACCTCGAAAATTGGCGAAAGCGGCGGTGACATCCAATCTCCCTCCTTGTGGGGGAGATGGCCGGCAGGCCAGAGGGGGGCGCGCAGGAACGCGACGTGCGATACGTAGCGTCTATGCCGCCGCACTCCCCTGCCCGGCCCCGTCCCGAAACCACCCGAGCCCGGCTTCCGTTCCGCCCTTCGGCTTGTACTCCGCCCCGACCCAGCCGGGGTACCCGATCCTGTCGATGTGCTTGTATAAAAAAGGAAAATTGATCTCGCCCGTCCCCGGCTCATGACGGCCAGGATTGTCCGCAAGCTGGATATGCGCGATGCGGTTGAGGTTTGCCTCGATGGTACGGGCGAGATCCCCCTCCATGATCTGCATGTGATAGATGTCGTATTGCAGGAACAGGTTCTTCGAGCCGACGCGGTCGATCAGCGCCAGCGCCTGGTCCGAGTAATTCAGGAAGAAGCCCGGGATATCGCGGGTGTTGATCGGCTCGATCAGCAGCCGGATGCCGGCCTGCTCCAGCTTTTCCGCCGCGAAAGCCAGATTTTCGGCGAAGACGTCTTCCAGCACGGAGCGATCGACGCCCTGCGGCGCGATGCCGGCGAGGCAATTGACCTGCTCGCAACCCAGCGCGTGCGCGTAGGTGACGACCTTGGCAATGCCTTGCCGGAACTCCGGGATGCGGTCCGGCAGGATCGCGATGCCGCGCTCGCCCTTGGCCCAGTCACCGGCAGGCAGGTTGAACAGGACCTGCGTCAACCCGTTCTGCTTCAACCTTGCCGCAACGACATCCGGCGCATGGTCATAGGGACCGATATACTCGACACCCCTAAAGCCCGCTCGGGCGGCGGCATCGAAGCGGTCGAGGAAGTCGTGCTCGCCAAAGAGCATCGAAAGATTGGCTGAAAACCGTGGCATGGCAGTAATTCCTCATAAGACAGCTAGTCGAGCATGACGATCGCCGTCGGCGCGTCTTCGTGATGCTCGGCAAGCTCCTCGAACTCGGTGATCTTGTCGATTTCGGTGCCCATCGAAACGTTGGTGACGCGCTCGAGGATGAATTCGAGCACAACCGGAACCTGGTGCTCGTTCATCAGGCGCTGCGCCTCCTCGAAGGCACCGGCGAATTCCTCCGGCTTGCGCACCCTGACGGCCTTGCAGCCCATCGCCTCGGCGACAGCGACATGGTCGACGCCGTAGCCAGCTTCGGCATCGCCCTGTCGATTGACGTTCTCGAAGGCCAGGCTGACTTCGAAATCCATCGAAAACCCGCGCTGCGCCTGGCGGATCAGGCCGAGATAGGCATTGTTCACGACGACATGGATGTAGGGCAGTCTGTGCTGCGCGCCGGCTGCCAGTTCCTCGATCATGAACTGGAAATCATAATCGCCGGAAAGTGCGACAATGGTACGGTCCGGATCGGCGGCGCGAACGCCGAGCGCCGCCGGCAATGTCCAGCCGAGCGGCCCGGCCTGGCCGCAATTGATCCAGTTGCGCGGCTTGTAGACATGCAGGAACTGCGCCCCGGCGATCTGCGACAGGCCGATCGTGGTGACGTAGGTGGTGTCGCGGCCGAACGCCTTGTTCATCTCCTCGTAGATGCGCTGCGGCTTCAGCGGCACCTGGTCGAAATGCGTCTTGCGCTTCATCGTCTTCTTGCGCTGCCGGCATTCGCCGGCCCAGCCCGACCAGTCGCGCAATTTCCCGGCCGTCCTCCATTCGGTGGCGACGTCGAGCAGCATTTTAAGCGCCGCACCGGCGTCCGAGACGACGCCAAGGTCCGGCGCGAAGACGCGGCCGATCTGCGTCGGTTCGATATCGACGTGGATGAATTTCTTGCCCTTGGTGTAGACGTCGACCGAACCGGTGTGGCGGTTGGCCCAGCGGTTGCCGATGCCTAATACGAAATCGGCTTCGAGCATCGTCGCATTGCCGTAGCGGTGCGAGGTCTGCAGCCCGCACATGCCAGCCATCAGGCGGTGGTCGTCGGGGATCGCGCCCCAGCCCATCAGCGTCGGAATGACAGGCACGCCGGTGACTTCGGCGAATTCGATCAACAGGTCCGACGCATCGGCGTTGATGATGCCGCCACCGGCGACGATCAGCGGCTTGTCGGCCGCATTGAGCATTTTCAGGGCCTTCTCCGCCTGAGCGCGCGACATTGCCGGCTTGAACGGCACCAGCGGCTCATAAGCATCGATGTCGAACTCGATCTCAGCCAGTTGCACATCGACCGGCAGATCAACGAGAACCGGCCCCGGCCGCGACGAGCGCATCAGATGGAACGCCTTCTGCAACGCCATCGGCACCAGATAGGGTTCCATGACGGTAACAGCCCATTTGGCGACGGGCGCGGCGATGGCGGCGATGTCGACAGCCTGGAAATCCTCTTTGTTGAGGCGAGCCCGCGGCGCCTGCCCGGTGATGCAGAGGATCGGGATGGAATCGGCAGCGGCCGAATAGAGGCCGGTGATCATGTCGGTGCCGGCGGGACCCGAAGTGCCGATGCACAGACCGATATTGCCCGATCTGGCGCGGGTAAATCCTTCGGCCATATGCGAAGCCGCCTCGACGTGCCGCGCAAGGATGTGGCGGATACTGCCCCTCGCCTTCAGCGCCGAATAAAGCGGGTTGATCGCAGCACCCGGCACGCCGAAGGCACAGGAAATGCCTTCCTTTTCGAGGACGAGAACCGCTGCGTCGACTGCGCGCATCTTGGCCATGTCAGCCTCCACGGAATTGTTGATGGCCGATGATGCCAGTGCGCCGACTACTTTTCAATTTTTTCAGAATATTTTTTCATTTCTAGAGAGCGGCTCTTGTGAATTGAATTGATTGGCCTTTCTGTTTTCCATGAATTCGCTTCGCAAATCGATGAAAAACTTTTTCATTGCTTGCTTGGGCGAACAGGGGAAGAATGGATCCATGGAAACCACCGAAAAACGCCAGCGCGGCCGGCCGCGCGCCTTCAACGGACCGTCCGAGGCCGCTTCGGTGCAGTCGCTGGACCGGGCGCTTCGCATCCTGGCAATCGTGGCCGACGGCAGTGGCCTGTCGCTGAGCGAGATCGCCGCCAGCTCCAGTCTGCCGGCATCCACCGCCTACCGCATGCTGACGACGCTGGAGAACCATGGCATGGTCGAGTTCGACGGCACCGACCAGCTGTGGTCGATCGGCGTCGAGACCTATCGCATGGGCGCGGCGTTCCTGCGCCGCCGCAAGCTGGTCGATCGCGCCCGCATCGTCATGCAGGAATTGATGGAGAAGACCGGCGAGACCGCCAATCTCGGTGTCGCCGAGGACGATTGCGTCGTCTTCGTCAGCCAGGTCGAGACGCACCAGGCGATCCGCGCCTTCTTCCGGCCGGGCACGCGCAGTTCTTTCCACGCCTCGGGCATCGGCAAGGCGGTGCTGGCGCATCTCGAGCCGGAGCGCGTCGCCACTATCCTGCGCCGGGCCGGGCTGGAGCGCTTCACTGAAAACACGCTGTCCGACATCTCGGCTCTCGCCCGCGACCTGGTGACGATCAAGCTGCGCGGCTGGTCAGTAGACGACGAGGAGCGGCATCCGGGCATGCGCTGCGTTGCCGCCGCCATCTTCAACGAGTTCGGCGAGCCGATTGGCGGCGTTTCAGTCTCCGGGCCGACGGTGCGGGTCACGCCGGAACGGCTGGCCGAGATCGGCCCGTTGGTGCGCGATGCAGCTGCGGAGGTGACGAGGATGATCGGCGGCCTGCCGACCCCTCCCGGCCTTGGCAGCGAACCGAGCGCATGGCAGCGCTGACCAGCGCCGAATGGTGCGACATCTGCCAGGATGGCCAGAGCTAGGCCCCGGGCACCGCGCTCTTGGTCGATAGGTCGTAGAAATCAAGCAGCATCGCCAGCCCAACTCCGCAGGCGGTGAAGATGAGGCCGGCAATGAAGATGCGATTGGCGCGTTCATAAACGCGCCGTTGTAGACACGTTATGTCGAGCAGCAACCGCAGCGCTCGTATCTGCAGGGCAATGCCGATCAAAATCGGCACGACGGCGGCCAGGTGATAGATTTCCCATGGTATCGGGTTGGCGGCCCAATGCGTGATGAAGCCCAGCGAGAACGCCAGCAGGATGCCGACGGTGGTGATTGTGCCGTTGCGGAAAATCGTCTCGATCGGCTCTTCGTTCGGATCGTGCTCGCCCAAGCGCCCTCTCCCTGTTTCGGCTCGGCAGTAGATTGCTGTTCGGCTTGTAGATTAGGCTGCTGGGAAACCCCTGTACATCGGCAAGAGCCGAACGGCGGGATAAGGCAGTTTTCAGTGTTGGCGATTGGCGAAAGCCGTGCGGCAATCCAATCTCCCCCCTTGCGGGGGAGATGTCCGGCAGGACAGACGGGGGTGCGAAGGATCGCCGACGTCGATGTTCAGCCACTCCAACTGGGAATTGGCGTAGGCTTGACTGTCATCTATTGACAAGTAGTGCGGGGCAGCACCCCCCTCTGCCCTGCCGGGCATCTCCCCCGCAAGGGGGGAGATTGGCAGTTTCGTCGACGGCGCCCAATTCAAAAATGATGAGCTATGCCGACATTGGCAGTCGACCATTCGAATAGGAACTCAGACATACAGAAAAAGGGGCGGTGGGATGCCCCTTCTTCCGGTTGCCTGAACGGTCACCTCCTCTCAAAACGGGCGGTAGTGGCTCTCAAAGGTGGCAGCGATGGCGATAACCGTCGTACCCGACATAGGTGTCCGAGTACGGGTCGTAGCTCTGGTAGCGATTGAGGCAGCGCCGGACATGCCAGGAGCCGCCGTCTTCCTCGATATAGACGGTGCGCGGCTGGGCGAGCGCGCTGCCGAGCAGGAAGCCGCCGACACCTGCAGCAATGCCGATGCCGAGGTGCTTGTTGTAGTGCTTGTGATGGGCGGCCGAAGGCTGAACCGTACCAACCAGCATGGCGGCGGCGACGGTGGTGGCGACGAGGCCGGAAACGATGGTGCGTTTGAACATGACGATCTCCTTGTTGTGAGAGGCGACCCACCGCCTCTTGACCGTCAGTCGTCGCAACAAGGAAAAAGGTTCGAAGATCTTTTTGGATTTTTTCTCGAAGGGAGAAATCGCCCGGCCTGATGCGTCGGCCGCGACCACGAACAGTCGCCGGTCGACAGTTCACCGGAACAATCGGCAGACCTCAGCCCATGCCGGTGATATGGCGAAGCCAGAAGGCGAGCGCGATGAAGCCGATGATGGTGGTGACGCCGGTCCAGTCGATATTGGCGCGCTTCAGATCCCTGACGAGCTTCACCAGGAGAACCCAGGCCACGACGACGAGCGGGAGAATGATGACAAACCTGATCATGCGACAGCCTCGCTGATGCGATTGCACCTTCGGTCAATATAGGAAGCGAATTGGCCGTTTTCAGGACGCCCTGGCGGCAGAACCGGCGCGGTCGCGGCAGCCGAAAACGGAGTTTTGTCTTTACTGGCGCAGCAAATATGCTAACCCGAGCGCCGTGCCCTTGTAGCTCAGCTGGTAGAGCAGCGGTTTTGTAAACCGAAGGTCGGCGGTTCGATTCCGTCCGGGGGCACCAGTGCGGGCTTCTTGAGACCTCGGGGGCGCTTGATATCTGCTCGTCCCCGATATCCACAGGCCGGGGCCGTCAGATCGGTAGCACATCAGCTTCAACGCATATATTCCCTAGCGGAAACCATAGTTCCCTAGCGGAAAACCTAGGAGTCTTCGTTGGAGCAGAAACGCACGACCGCCCCCTTCATCAACGGTATGTTTGGCGGCCTTATCGTCTTCGCCTTCGCGCTTGGTTTCCGTTTCCTAATAAGTCCCGATCCCGATCCAGCATCAAGAGCAACGACAAGCCTTTCCGTACTGGCCTTTGCGATTTGTTTCGGCGCGGCTTTCCTCCGCGAGCATCGACGCCAGATTGCCGCCGCCAGAGAATATCTAAGCCGCCCAAGATCGTACTAGGGGCGTACGTGTCGGGACCGTCCTCGTCGGGTCACCAGAAACTTCCGTGAAATTGCTGGCAAAATCTGTCGCCAGACAACGAGCTAGCATCTCATATCTGGAAACGCTGAGCCCGGGCGTGTCTTCGCCGTTGCAGAGCCGTCATTTCGGCCCGCTCTCCCGGCCTCGGCCATCTCGTACCATTCGATTAAATTGCTCCTGTGTATATTAGCACTCGCTCAATTAAGCGCGCCGACAATGTCGGTGCGGCGGGCCAAAAACCAAAGGGTGTTGTCATGCGAAGCGATTTCGCCGCGGCGCGCGAGCTTTTGGAGTGCGCACAAAACCGCCTCTGCGGCGCGGATGAAACGAGCCGGCGCGTCAACGAGGCCCTCGACGCGCTGATTGAAGAAATAGCCATCGCAGAATTCCGCAAGGCGCCGTTGACGGTCGTGCCGTTTCCGCGAGCGCGGCCTCCAAAGCATGTTCGGTAGGGCGTCGCGCCTGTGTTAACAGAACGTCGGCGCCTGTAGGCGTTGAAGCACCATGCCTTCAACCGTATAGTTGGCGGCGCTGATGCTATGAACCCACGAGCTGATCCATGTCACGCTGTGGAGATGTCTACGAGAACAAGGTGACCGGCGAATATGCTGTCATCCTGCGTGGCACGGAAGACCGCGGAGATGGGCCAGGCATCGCCCATCTGACCGCTCGGCCGGGAGCCGCAGTGGTGGGCGAGCACTTCCACCCGAACCTGACGGAACGGTTTACCGTCCTCGGCGGCCGGCTCGATGCTTGCATCGCCGGGAAGACTTTGTCTCTGGGGCCTGGCCAATCCGCCGCGATCGAAGCAGGCGTCGCACATGATTGGTGGAACAGCAGCAAAACCGAAGAAGCGCATGTCCTGGTCGAAGTCGACCGGGCGCCGGGTGCGGACGATATCGACCCGAACCGTTTCGAGCTGCTGATTGGCATGCTCTTCGGCCTGGCCAATGCCGGCAAGGTGGACAAAAAAGGCAGGCCTTCGCCGCTTCAGGCGGCGGTCATCGCCAGGGAATTTGCCGACGTTATCGTCTTCACGCACCCGCCACCTGCGATTCAGCGAGTGGCGCTGGGGATCCTGGCGCCACTCGGCCATCTGCTCGGCTATCGCGCGATCGACCCCGGCTATTGCAAGCCGCACGGGCACGTCACGCCGGCGCCCGAAGCCCTCGCTCGGGCAGGTCTTTCGGCTGGGTGACTGCAGTCAAACCCCAATCGCCGCCACCAATATCCTATTCTGCCGCCGTATCGCAGTGCGCAGTTCGGCCATCCTCGCCCCGTCGCGCTTCACGAACTCGATGAACATCATGTTCATGTTGTTGAACACCAGTTCGCCCAAGGCGTGTCCATCGATGTCGCGGCGCACCAGGCCGAGCGCCTGCAGGCGGGCGATCAGCGCACGGATCTGCTCGGTCAGTGCCCGGTCGAGCGCGGTATAGGCCTGGCCGAACGGGCTGTCCGGCAGTTGCGTCGAGATCGCCATCGCCTGTCGCCACATCTCCTTGCTGAGATAATGCAGCGAATGCTCGATATAGATGCCGAGCAGTGTGTCCAGCGCGTCGCCGACATTGGCCGGCGGGTTGGCCACCACGCCGCGCCCGGCATTGAGCACTTCGTTGACCTCCATCGAAACGATGGCGCCGAGGATGTCGCCCTTGTTCTGGTAATAATTGTAGATCGTGCCGACCGAGACTTCAGCCTGCGCGGCAATCGTCTCGATCTTGGCGCCTTCATAACCGGCATCGCGGAAAAGCGCCGCCGCCGCCTCGATGATGCGGCGGTGCCGATCCGCCTTCTGCCTTGCCCGCAATCCGCTCATAGCGGCTGTTTGCCACAAAAACAGAATTGACTCAATTTTAGAATTGGTTCAATTTTTTGCCACAAGCCAAAAAAGGCAAGGGAGAACACTCGATGTCCATCAATCCAAAGACCCCCAATCCAACTACCAGGAATACGATTTCGGTTCTGAAGAGCCATCTCCACAGCGCATGTGCCGCGGCGGCACTGCTGCTGGCGACGGGCAGCCTCGCTCAGGCGCAGGACCTCAACGCGCTGATCTGGTGCGATCACGCCGATCCGGCGCTGTTGCAGCCTTTCGAGGAGGCCAACGGCGTCAGGGTCAATGTCAAGGAGTTCGAAGGCACCGGCGCTGGCCTGGCGATCGTCGAACAATCGCAGCCCGGCGATTGGGACGTGATGGTGATCGACAGCATCGACATACCGCGCGGCGTCGAAAAAGGCCTGTTCGAGCCACTGCCGGAAGACAAGCTGCCGCTGGCCGACCTGTTTCCGCAGGTGAAGATGGATAGCTCCACCGTGGTCGACGGCAAGCGCTACGGCATCACCGAAAAGTTCGGGTACAACACGATCGGCTACAACAAGACCAAAGTCGACCCGGCCGACATGCAGTCGATGGCGGCGCTGACCGGCGATAAATACAAAGGCAAGATCGCCATCTACGACTATTACCTGCCGGTCATCGGCATGGCCGCCCTGGCGATCGGCAAGAAGACGGCGGAACTGACCGAAGCCGACCTTCCCGCCATCAAGGAACAGCTGCTCAAAATGAAGGCCAATGCCAAGCTGGTCGGCGAAGTGACCGCCAGCCAGACAGCGCTGGCGACCGGCGAGGTCGACATACTGGTCGGAGGTGGCGAATGGGTGACGGCGGGGCTGGCCAAGGAAAACCCGGCGCTCGACTTCTCGATCCCGAAGGAAGGCGCCGTGCTGTGGTCGCAGTCGCTGGCAATGTTCAAGGATTCCAAGAACAAGAACCTGGCACTTAAATTCATCCAGTACATTATGAGCCCCGAAGGCCAGGCGCGGCTCGCCACCTCGTCCTGCTATTGGGGCATGCCGGCCAACACCAAGGCGGCGCTGAGCGACGAGCAGAAGAAGATCCTGCGCTTCGACGAGCAGGAGGAATTCCTCGCCCGCGCGCAATCCTATCCGGCGCCGAATGCCGATCTCGACAAGAAGATGCAGGACGTCTGGACCGAAATGCTGCAGGCGCAATGACCGGCTGCCGGTCGTGAACTCCGCCAGCAGCGGGCGTGCCCTACCCTGGGCGCTGGTCACGCCGGCGCTCGGCTGGACGCTGCTGTTCTTCGTGCTGCCCTTCGTCGCCATGGCGGTATCCAGCCTGACGGCGCATGAAGGCGGCGGCTTCACGCTATCCAACTACAGCCAGTTTTTTGCCAATCCATCCTACTGGCAGGCGATGGTGAATTCGCTGCAGGTCACGGCCATCGTCACCGTGATCTCGGTGCTGCTTGCCTATCCCTTCGCCTGGATCCTGGCCGAGCAGGTGCCGGAGCGCTGGCAGCGGCTGGCGCTGATGCTGGCGGTGCTGCCGTTCTGGACCTCCTATGTCGTGCGTTCCTATTCGTGGCTGCTGGTGCTGGCGCAGAACGGCGTCGTCAACCGCGCGTTGACCGGCTCCGGGCTGTTCAGCGAACCGCTGCAGCTTGCCAATACGCGGCTAGCGACCGTCACCGGCTTCGTGCATTTCTTCGTCATGCTGTTGACGCTGACGATCTTCGCCAATCTGAAGCAGCTCAGCCCCAGCTACCGCAAGGCCGCAGCCGACCTCGGCGCCGGGCCGATCCGGACATTCCTGCATGTCGTTCTGCCGCTGACGCTGCCTGGCATCATGGTCGGCGCCTTCCTCACCTTTGTGCTGTGCATCGGCGACTACATCACACCGCAGATCCTCGGCGGCAACAATGAGCTGTTGATGCCGCAGCTCGTCATGATGCAGATCGGCCGGCGCGGCGACTTTCCGCTCGCCTCGGCGCTGTCGATCATCCTGATGGCGGTCGTCACCATCGCCTATCTCGCCTGCGCCCGCTGGCTGAAGATCGAGCGGGCTTGACCATGCGCGCTCTCATCCGCCTCGTCTCCGGCCTTTACGCCATCGCCATCTACGGCTTCATCTTCCTGCCGGTGGTTGTGCTGATACTGTTTTCGCTGCAGGCGACGTCGTTTCCGATCCCGCCCTTCACCGGGCCGTCGCTGCGCTGGTACGAGGCCGTGCTCGCCGATACGCGGCTCACCTCGGCGCTGGTCAACTCGCTGCTGGTTGCCGTCCTCTCTTCGGCTGTCGCCGTCACGCTCGGCTTTCTCTCGGCCTGGGGTTTTGCACGCTTCGCCTTGCCGGGCTCGGGCCTGATGCGTGGACTGATCACGCTGCCACTGACCGTCAGCTATCTCATCATCGGCATGGGGCTGCTGGTGCTGTTCAACTGGGCCGGCGTGCCGAAGTCGCTTCTTGCCGCCGGCATCGGCCATGTCGTGATCAACCTGCCGCTGTGCTTTGCCATCGTCTACAGTCAGATGGGCGACCACCAGATCAATATCGAGCGCGCCGCGCGCGACCTCGGCGCGCCCGAATGGAAGGTGCTGCTGCTGATCACCGTGCCTGTGATGGCGCCGGCGATCTTCGCCGGTTTCTTCCTGTCGATGACCTTCTCCTGGGACGAATTCGTCATCTCGTTCCTGTTGACGCGCTTCGACACGACGCTGCCTGTCGAGATCTGGAACCTGCTGCGCTCCGGTCTCAATCCCAAGACCAACGCCGTCGGCTCGCTGGTCTTCGCCGTCTCCATCGTGTTGGTGGTATTGTTCGAACTGATGCTGTTGCGGAGGAAGCCGGCATGACGGCGCCACTGGTCGATATAAGCTCTGTCTCGCATCGCTTCGGCCAGCACACGGTGCTGAAGAACGTCTCGCTGACGATCGAGCCGGGCAGCTACACGATCCTGCTTGGGCCGTCCGGCTCCGGCAAGACGACGCTTTTGTCCATTCTCGGCGGCTTCGTCATGCCGAGCGAAGGCAAGGTGCTGATCCGCGGCGAGGACTGCACCGCAGTACCACCGGCGAAGCGGCCGACGACGACCGTGTTCCAGGACTATGCGCTGTTCCCACATATGAGCGTCGGCAGCAATGTCGGCTTCGGCCTGCGCATGCAGGGTGTCAATGGCGCAACCCGGGCAGCAAGGGCGCGCGAGGCGCTGGCGCTGGTTGGCCTCGCCACCGCCTTCGACAAGAAGCCGCACCAGCTTTCCGGCGGGCAGCGGCAGCGCGTGGCACTGGCGCGCGCCCTGGTGGTCGAGCCGGCGGTGCTCCTGCTCGACGAGCCGCTCGGTGCGCTCGACCTCAAATTGCGCCGGCAGATGCAGGACGAGTTGAAGGCGATCCAGAAGCGTGTCGGCACCGCCTTCATCCACGTCACCCACGACCAGGAAGAGGCGATGGCGCTGGCCGACCATTGCGTGGTGATGAATGACGGGCGCATCGAGGATGAAGGGCCACCAGAGCGCGTCTATGCACGGCCGGCGACGCGCTTTTCCGCGACCTTCATGGGCGAAAGCACGCTGATTTCCGGAACAGTGACCGAGGCGAAGAGCGGCAAAATCACCGTCACCACGAAGCTTGGGTCGCTCTCGCTGGCTGGCACATTGCCGGCCGGCTCGACGGTTGCGCTGGCCGTCCGGCCTGAGCATCTTGTCCTCGGCGCTGCCAGCGGCCCTGTAGCGCTTGGCATGGCCAAGGTCAGCGACGTCGTCTTCCAGGGTAGCTTCAAGCGCGTGCTGGGAACCTCCACGACCGACCCGGCGTTGCACTTCATCGCCAAGGTCCCCTCCGCATCGGCCGTCCAGCCGGGCGACGTTGTCGCCGTATCGTGCGATGCTGGCGACGTCATCCTGCTTGCGGACTGAACATGAGCACGCTTCCAATCATCGACGCCGGCCACTGGTACGAAAGCATCCGCATGGGCGATGGCGTGACGCTGATCCACGAGCCGTGGATCAAGCCGTTCTTCCGCTGCAACATCTGGCATGTGCGGGGCCGCGACCGCGACCTGCTGTTCGACACGGGCCTCGGCCATTTCAGCCTGCGCCGCCACGTACCGCTGGTCACGGAACGCAAGCTCACCTGCGTGGCCAGCCACACGCATTTCGACCATATCGGCTGCCATCACGAATTTCCCGACCGCTGCGTGCACCCGGCCGAGGCCGAGATCCTCGCCGACCCGCGCAACGAATGGACGGTTGCCGACCGCTATGCCACCGAGGAGATGTTCGACGGCATGCCGCAAGGCTGGGACACGAATCGCTACCGGATCCTACCCGCACCAGCCGGCCGGTTGCTCGAACAAGGCGACATCGTCGATCTTGGCGACCGTACCTTCGAGGTCATCCATACGCCCGGCCATTCACCCGGCGGCATTGCGCTCTACGAAAACAGGACGGGCATCCTGTTTTCCGGCGACATCATCTATGACGGCCCGCTGATCGACGATGTCTATCACTCCGATATCGACGACTATGTCGAAACGCTGCTGCGCATGCGCGATCTCGATGTCTCGGTCGTGCATGGCGGCCATTTCCCGAGCTTCGGCAAAATCCGCTATCGCCAGCTTGTCGACGAGTATCTCGCGCAGAAGCGCCAGGCCGGCTGCCATCTGCTCGCCCGATAGGGACTAGCGTTGTAGCGTCAAAGCGCCCTTTGCGGGCAGGGTGTGCCCGCCGCGTCGCCGCAGCGTGAGGCCGTGGGCTCGGGTCTAAAACTCTTTTCCTCCGACTGACGCACCAGTTCCGCGAAAGCCAGGGCAAAACTTGCCAGCATCAGGAAGACGATAATCAAGCGTGCCAGCGGCAATAGATCGGCCTCGACTGGTTAGCCCCACGCCGCCCATCCACTGCCGGCTAACATGATCGATACGGCTTTACGAGAGTTTAAGGCAGGTCTTAACCATCACATCATTTTGTCCCCCGACATGATGCGCGAGTGCGCCCTGTTTGGCCGCCATCTCAAGACACCTCCCTCCCTTTGCAGAAATGCCCGCCCATGCTAACCCGGCGCTGGCGCGACCCCGCAACCGGTCGCCACCAATCGGTCGTTGCCAATCGGTTGTCGTTGAGAGCCATGAGCAAAACCGCCAGCCGTTTCGCCTTCGTTTCATCCGGTACAGCCGACGCCAATGCAGCGCTGGAAAGCCTTTCGGCACGCTACGGCCAGGCATCCGTCGAGGATGCCGGGATCGTCGTGGCGCTCGGTGGCGACGGCTTTCTGCTACAGACCCTGCGCGAGACGATGAGCACTGGAAAGAAGGTCTACGGCATGAACCGTGGCACCATCGGTTTCCTGATGAACGAATACCGCGCCAGCGGCTTGACCGGGCGCATCGCAGCTGCGGTCGCCGAAACGATCCGTCCGCTGGAGATGCAGGCGGTAACGGCGGAGGGTGAGACGATTTCGGCGCTGGCGATCAACGAGGTCGCGCTCTGGCGCCAGTCCTACCAGACCGCCAAGATCCGCATCACCGTGGATGGGCAAGAGCGGCTGGAGGAATTGCACTGCGACGGCGTTATGATTGCGACGCCGGCCGGCTCGACCGCGTATAATCTGTCGGCGCACGGGCCGATTCTGCCGCTCGACGCTCCGCTGCTGGCGCTGACCCCGGTCAGCCCGTTTCGTCCGCGCCGCTGGCGCGGCGCGCTGCTGTCCAACAAGGCGATCGTGCGTTTCGACATTCTGGAGCCGGAAAAGCGGCCCGTGAATGCCGCCGCCGACCACACCGAGGTCAAGGCGGTGACGACGGTCACGGTGAGGGAATCGCCGACCGCAACGGCGACGCTGCTGTTCGATCCCAACCATTCGTGGAACGAGCGCATTCTCGCCGAACAGTTCCGCTATTGAGCCGGCGCGGCAGCCACTGCGCAAATTAAGCATCGCGATTAAGGTTACGACTTCACAATCGCGCCAATGCCGCCCGTTTGTGTTGACAAATCGTAGGCTTGCGCCTACCTGCAATACCAATCTTGCAGGCGCGCGGCGCTTGCCGCGACTGCTTATGTTGCGCCCCCGAACCAGCCAAAGACAGCCAAACTTGTCCTCAGACACCCAGATCGCTCAAGAAGCGTTGACCTTCGCAGACCTCGGCCTGTCGCCGAAGGTCCTTTCCGCAGTTACCGATGCCGGCTACACCGAGCCGACGCCGATCCAGGCTGGTGCTATCCCGCACGCCTTGCTCGGCAAGGACGTGCTGGGCATTGCCCAGACCGGCACCGGCAAGACGGCGTCGTTCGTCCTGCCGATGCTCACCCGGCTGGAAAAGGGCCGCGCCCGCGCCCGCATGCCGCGTACGCTGATCCTCGAGCCGACGCGCGAGCTAGCCGCGCAGGTCGAGGAAAACTTCGTCAAATACGGCAAGAACCACAAGCTCAACATCGCGCTGCTGATCGGCGGCGTGTCCTTCGACGAGCAGGACAAGAAGCTCGAGCGCGGCGCCGACGTGCTGATCGCGACCCCCGGCCGCCTGCTCGACCATCGCGAGCGCGGCAAGCTCCTGCTCAATGGCGTCGAGATCCTCGTCATCGACGAGGCCGACCGCATGCTCGACATGGGCTTCATCCCCGACATCGAGCGTATCTGCGAGATGATCCCGTTCACCAGGCAGACGCTGTTCTTCTCGGCGACGATGCCGCCGGAGATCACCAAGCTCACCGAGAAATTCCTGCACGCGCCGGTGCGCGTCGAAGTGTCGAAGGCTGCGTCCGCCGCCACCAACATCATCCAGCGGCTGGTGAAATCCGGGCCAAAGCCTTGGGACAAGCGCGAGACGCTGCGCAATCTGATGAAGGCCGAGGATGCCGAGCTGAAGAACGCCATCATCTTCTGCAACCGCAAGGTCGAGGTGTCGGAGCTGTTCCGCTCGCTGCTGAAATATGATTTCGACGCCGGCGCCCTGCATGGCGACATGGACCAGCGCGCGCGCATGCAGATGCTGGCCAATTTCCGTGACGGCAAGCTGCGCTATCTCGTTGCTTCGGACGTCGCGGCGCGCGGCCTCGACATTCCCGACGTCAGCCATGTCTTCAACTACGACGTGCCGATCCACGCCGAGGATTATGTCCACCGCATCGGCCGCACCGGCCGCGCCGGACGCTCCGGCAAATCCTTCACCATCGCGACCAAGTCGGACACCAAATACATCGACGCCATCGAACGGTTGATCGGCACCAAGATCGAGTGGCATGACGGCGACCTGTCGACGGTTGTCGCCAGCGAGGGCGGCGAGGATGAGGCCCCCCGCCGTGGCCGTGGTGCGCCACGCCGCGCCGGGCGCAAGGACGACACCAAGGAGCGCAGGCCGCGCGAGCGCCACGCCAAACGTGGCGAGGAAGCTACGCCGGAAGCGGTGGGCGAGGAACAGCCGGTCGTGGCCGAAGCCGCGGTCGCCGACATCGGCGAGCGGCGTACCCGCAAAGAGGCGATCCGCTCGGAAAACAGCGAGCGCCAAGCTTCACCTGAACGGAACGCTTCGCCCGATCGCAACGAACGGCGCGCGCCGGAACGCGGCGATACCAGGCCACAGCGCGAGCGCCCTGCCCGTCAGCGCCAGGAAGACAATGACGCGACCGTGGGCTTCGGCGACGACATGCCGGCCTTCATGCGGATCGTCGCCAAGGTCTGATACCACAGCGCTCGCGCGTCCCGCCGACGCGCGAAGCACGAAGCCGGCATAAGACGGCCTCGCCTCACGCTGAGATGGCGTTAGTCCGGCAGGCCCGCCTTGCGAAGGCCTTCGATGTACCTGCTGCGATCGTCCGGTCGATAAAACGGCGGCAGCACCTCGGCAAGATTCGAAAGCCGCAGCGAGGGATCGAGCTCGCAGACCCGGGCCATCATCTGCTGCGCTTCCGACAGGCGCCCCGCAAGGGCATGACTCGCCGCCACTACACGCATCGCGCTCACGTAGTTCGGTTGGTACCGCAGCGACTTTCCCGCCCAAGTGGCGGCGTCATCGTAGTGGCCGGCACAAAAATGAGCGAGCCCGGTGTTGAATTGCCAAGCGAACAGGCGTGGATCCAATGGGCTTAGGCGCATGGCAAGCGCGGCGTGCTCGACGGCCTTGCCTGGCTCGCCAAAGCAAGCCCTGACCCAGCTGCTTAGGCCCCACGCGGCCGCTAGATTCGGGTTGAGAACGAGCGCGCGATCGATGCAAGCCGCACTGTCGTCAAGGTCGCCACCTACGTAGCCGAGCACGTATCCACCGAAGGAAAGCGCAATCGCATCGTCCCTTCCGAGTTCGACCGCTCTCCTGGCCAGTCGAGTAGCCTCGGCATTCTCTTTCGCGCGGTCGACCATCCAGCCGTTGCTTTTTCGGGTAGCATAGCACCGCGCCGCCCGCGCATAGGCTGCGGCAAACTCCGGGTCACCGTCGATCGCCTTCATGAAGAGGCGCAAGGCATCGTCAATGGCCGACCTACTAGTGATCGTCCGGTCAAAGGCCGCCAGCCCGCGGAGATAGTAGTCATAGGCGTCGAGGCTTTCAGTCGGTTTGCGTTTGGCACGCTCGATCTCAGCCTCCTCCATTTTCGGTGTGATTGCGCCGACAATGCTCGAGGCGACCTGGTCCTGCAGATCGAAGACTTCGGCGAGCGCTCCGTCAAAACGGTCGGCCCAGAGATAGGCCCCTGTCGAGGTGTCGATGAGCTGCCCGGCGATGCGCAGGCGGTCGCCAGCCCGGCGAACACTTCCCTCGACCACATAGCGCACGCCCAGCTCACGCCCGACCTGCTCTATGTCTACGGACCGTCCCCTGTAGGTGAAGCTCGAATTCCGTGCGACTACGAACAGGTGACGAAAGTGAGCCAAGGCCGTGACAATGTCTTCCACCATACCGTCGGCAAAATATTCCTGCTCCATATCACCGCTTAGATTCTGAAACGGCAGCACCGCTATCGATGGGTGGTCGTCGCGCCTCGTCGGGGCCGCCAGAACCTGCGCCAGTGATGCGACGCCGGAGCTTGGCTCCGGCCGCGGACGTTCAGGTCGTTCACGGGACTGCAGAGAAGCCGCCAGCGAGCTTGTCTGCTCCTCAGGCTCTGCATCCAGATGTTTTTTCAAAGCTGCCCGACACAGCTCGAACTGGCGTAAGGCGGCGTTTTCGTGACCTCGATGAGCGTGGATGCGGATCAGCGCCCGATGGGCCGCCTCCGCCGTCGGATCCGGGGCGAGCAATCTCTCCGCGAGCCCTTCGCAGGCCGTCTCTTCCGCTGAGCCGGGTGCGGGCAGCGCCAGGCTCAGCCGATCGACCAACTGCAGCGCTTTGCGCTGATACTTGCTCAGATAAGGTCTAAACCACTCGTCCAGTTCGTCAGGAATGGCTTGCCCGGCAAGCAGCTCACCGCGGTACAGATCGGCGGCGAAGGCGAGATCAGTGGTCCGGCCCTCCTCCAGCTTCCGGTCGAAGATCGAGATGTCCGCCTCATCCGGACCGGCAATAAGCGCGATGGTTTCCTGATCCCCATCGATGTAGACGGTGGCATCCGAGCTGGCGGGGAACGTGCGCCTGATGTCGACCAGCGCCTGACGCAAACTATTGCGGGCCTGCCCATTGCTTCGCCCCGGCCAAAAGGCTTCGGAAAGCTGCTCGCGACGATGGCCGCGGCGGCCTGCGAGAACCAGAGCAGCAAAAAGAAGCGAAGTCTTGCGTGTGGCGAACCGGACGGGCCGGCGCTCCGGGGAAGTAACCTCCAGGCCACCAAGCAACCGGATGCGCACAAATCGTCTCCAGACTTTGACCGCGGCGACAGAATAGCATCTCGGTGGATCGATTTAACACCGATTTAACGGCGGATCGTCGGACTCCTCCCAATTGTTCACACACAGCCGAACAGCCCGAAAACGCCTGCGTGGCACGCTCCCATCCGCAAACTCGAAATGGGAGACCAAAACAATGGCTCACACGGAAACTCGCGCCGCCCGCGGCATGTCCAAACGCTTGCTTGGGTCTGGCTTGAAAAGCGCAGCAATGATGATCGCTGTCTTCACGAGATGGCGGCGGACCGCCGTAAGACGCAGGGCACTGGCAGATTTGACGATCGATCAGCTGAACGACATCGGACATTTGGAGGTCCATCAACCAGCACCCGACGCCGTCAAGGCAGTTCTGATCACGAACTTGATATCGATGAGGTAAGATCGGCGCTCAGTTTGGTTTGGGCCCTAAAGGTTCCTGAGTTCCAGGCGAGATGCCAACAGGTCCAGAAAAGCGCGTACTTTGGCCGAGGACGACCTGCCTTCCGGCCACACGGCATGTATCGGCACCGGCACCGGCTCGAATTCGGTCAGAACCAGCTCCAGGCGGCCATCGTCCACCAGGTGTTTTACCTGCCAAAGCGGGGAGTAGCCCAAACCCAAGCCGTGAACCGCGGCTGCATAGATCGATATCATCAAATTCGACCGGAAGGTACCCGCGACCTTCACCGGCCGGGGCTTGCCTTCAATCTGAAACATCCATTCGCCCGGGCGGCCGTCAACGGTTCGTACGATGCATTCATGCTCACGCAATTCAAGCGGATGGGCCGGTCGGCCGTGTTGTCGAAAGTAGGCAGGTGCGCCGAACACGACGCGCGCAGCGCCCCCAGCCGCTTCGCCCGTAGACTGGAATCCGGCAAATCGCCGATCCGGACCGCCAGATCGAGACCCACGGCATCCAGATCGACAAATTCATCGGAAAGCTGGAGGTCAACCTCAACCTGGGGATATGTCCGCATATAGTCGGCGATGACCGGCATCAGGAAATCCGGGCCGAACAGAACCGGGGCACTCACACGCAGGATGCCGGACGGCTCGGATCGTCGGTTGGCCGCCTGAAGCCTGGCTTCGTTTATTTCCCCGATGGCGGGCTTGATGCGTTGGAAAAAGGCCGCACCGGCTTCGCTCGGCGTCGAGCGGCGCGTCGTCCTGTGCAGAAGCTCGACCCCGATGGATTCCTCCAATGTCGCCAAAGACCGACTGACCGACTGCAGTGAGCGGTTCAGCCGGCGTGCGGCAGCCGTCAGGCTGCCATGCTCGACAATGGCAATGAAGGCTTCGAAATCATCTATCCGGCTCATCGCGTATTTCTCCCGAAAATCGGGATAAACTATCGCCACATCGATCAATTGTAACGCAGTTCGCTAGATTTTATCTTCCCTGCACAGGCCGAAAGGCAGACTCGAGGGAAGGAGATCGTCATGCGAACACCCAGTCCAACCGTCCTGGTCGTAGGCGCCGCAGGCCGCGTTGCCGGTTTGGTGGTGCCTGAACTCGCCCGCCGCAATGCCAGGGTTAGAGCGCTTGTTCGTGACGCCGCGGCTGCCGAAAAAGCCCGGAAAGCCGGCGCAACCGAGATCGCGATCGGGGATCTGCGCAACCATCAAAGCGTTGAACAGGCCGTCGAAGGTGTCGACGGTGTCTTCCACATCGGACCGGCCTTTGCTCCCGACGAAGCCGCCATGGGGGTTGCCATGGTTGAGGCAGCGGCGCGTGCAGGCGTTCGGAAATTCGTCTTCTCATCGGTGATCCAGCCCACCAACACGAGGCTGGAGAACCACGCAAGCAAGGTACCGGTCGAAGCCGCCCTCTATTCGACGAACATGGAATACACCATTCTGCACCCGGCCAATTTCATGCAAAATATCGCGGCGGCCTGGCCGTCCATCGTCGAGCATGGCGTTTTCGCCGAGCCGTTTCCAAAGACGGCGAAGCTGGCCCGCGTCGACTATCGCGACGTGGCTGAAGTGGCAGCGATCGCACTGACCGAAACGCGTTTGTCCTATGCGACCCTCGAGCTGTGCGCCGACGGTATGCACAGCCGCGAAGAGGTCGTTGCCATGATGAGCGAGGCGCTTGGCCGGCCGGTTTCAGCAGGCGAGCCGACATTTCAGGACTGGGCGGCGAAAGCCCGCCTTCCCTATACCGACCGGCAGTTGCAGATGCTGGCCAAAGTACACAGCCACTACGCCAAATACGGCCTCGGCGGGAACAGCCTGGCGTTGCGCGCCGCGCTTGGCCGCGAGCCGCGTTCGCTGCGAAGCTTCATTCGGGAATTGGCGCTGCCGGTGGCACATGCCGCCTGATCGTCCTCACAATAACGCTTACGCACACTTTCTGATTAGGAGATTTCGATGCAAGCATCACCGGACCGAGCCTTCAAATTGAGAAAGCTGCCGCCCTCCTACGGCGCGGTGGTGATGCCGTTGGTTCTTTCGATTCTGATGTCCTCGATTGTCTCGGCGGTTTCGACGGCAATCGGCGCAGGCTGGACGGACGGGTTTATTGCGGCCTGGAGCTATGCATGGGGCGCTTCATGGCTTGTTGCGTTTCCCAGCCTGCTGATTGTGCTTCCGATCGTGCGCCGGATCGTTGCCGCGATTGTCGATCAGCCGGCCCGGTCCTGATATCACAAACGCAGCGCGCCGGCGGCCGGCGGTCCGGCATAACCATTAGAGCGGCCCCGTACGGAGCCGCTCTCGGTTCATGCGCTTGCCTCAGGTGAGCGGCGACAGCTGGATCTCGACGCGGCGGTTCTGAGCCCGGCCGGCAGCGGTCGCGTTGGAGGCGATCGGACGCGTCTTGCCGAAGCCGGTGACGGCGAAGCGGCGGGAATCGACGCCCTGCCCGGACAGATAGTTGGCGACCGCCAGGGCGCGGCGCTGCGACAGGTCGAAATTGTGCTCGTCGCCGCCGGTCGAGTCGGTGTGGCCGAACACGTCGACGGTGGTCTGCCGGAACTTTTTCAGCACAAGGGCAACCGAATTCAGCACCGGATAGAACCCAGCCTTCACCGCATCCTGGTCGACGTTGAAAGTGATGTCGGACGGCATGTTGAGGATGATCTGGTCGCCGGTGCGGGTGACGCTGACGCCGGTGCCCTCAAGCTGCCGGCGCAGTTCGGCCTCGTTCTGGTCCATGGTGGCGCCGATGGCGCCGCCGGCAAGCGCACCGATGCCGGCGCCGATCAGCGCGTTGCGGCGGTCGTTGCCGCCGGCAAGCATGCCGAGCCCGGCACCAGCCAACGCTCCCAGACCGGCGCCGGCAGCGGTGTTGGAAACCTTCTGCTCCCCGGTGTAGGGATCGGTGGTGCATGCGCTCACGAGCACAGCCGTCGCCACGACGGCGAGCACAATCTTTTTCATATGGTGGTCCCTCTCCATACCACGGCCGCGCAATGGCGCACCGCATCAGCCCTTCCAGCGACTTGTAACATGAAATGCGGCGAAAAGCGGACCAGCAAAAGCCGCTGCGGCGGCTTTCCCCGGCTCATTCCACCCGGCTGCCAGCGGCTCGCGCGACCACCGCAATTCGACCGTCTACCAGAGGTTCTTGCCGTCGATGACCACCACTTCGACCTTGTCGAGATCGAAATGGTCGAACAGCCGCGAATTCACGCTGATCTTCGGATTGTCGAAATTCGGCTCGCCCGTCGACCAGTCCGGCGTTTCGGTGAAGGTGCCGCAGCCGCAGGTGGCGCAAAAACCGTGTTTTATGGTTTTCGATCCCCATCGGTAGAACGAAACATTCTCCGGCGGGCTGGTAAGTCTGAATTGCGATGGCGTGTAATAGGCCCACAACGACCCGCGTTTCGAACAGAAGGAACAGGTGCATCGCGTCACCGTCTGCGGCGCTTGCGAAACCTCGAACGTCGTCGCCTTGCAGTGGCAGCTTGCCTTGATGGTCATGGATTAGTCCCTCACAATGCCTGCCGCCCCTACGGCAAGGCACCATAAAGAAACGCTCCTGACAACTCTCCGTCAGCAGATCTGTCGTCTGCAATGCGCAGTTTCAAAAGTGTTGTAACCCAATCGAGGGCGTGTCGATCCCAAAAACCCTGCACACCCTCGGGTCAAGCCCAAGGGCAAGCTTTTGGGGGCGACATGCATCAATAGGACGATGGCGGCACGAACAGACAGATGGTCTTTCCGTCATTGGCGCCGGCGACCGAGCACCAGTGATATGCGCCGTCGGGCGAATTCTTGATGCGCTTGTCGCTATAGGCCACGACTTCGCCTGTCCCCTTGATGACATAGCCTTCGGGGCGCTCGCCGATAGATATCGGCGCAACCTCGCGGCAGTCATAGCCCGAGCAGCAGGAGAACGGATAGCTCCAGCCTTGCGGCATCGCCGCGGTCGGCTTGGCATCATGCGCCAGAGCAGGCGCCGCGAATGGCATCGCGGCAGCTATCAAAACCACTGCCGCGACAAGGGAATTCAGAAATCGGCGCGCCGTGTGAACGGCATGGGCCGGTCTGGTTGTAAGAGCAGGCATGGGCGCAGTTCCTATCAACGGTTGTCAAGCATCTCGCTTGCCCGTTCCCGGAACGTGTCTTCCCAGTGGCCGGATCGTCAGGTCGCAGATACGCCGCGCCCGGCCATAAATGCTTTTTTCCTCCCCAGCGCTTGGATGCTGGGCTGATTCCTTGGTCGGCGCAAGGAATTGCTGTCGCAAACCGAACGCCGACCTCTGCGGCCGGAACCAGCCTGCCGGCCGGGTTGACGAGACTGGTACGATCACCCCCGGCAGCGAGGGTTGCCAATAACGGAATTCGGCTCGCAGTGGTTCCGGGCTCGGCACCGGCAGGCTCGAAGCATTCGCGTCAAAAGCGGAAATCGATTTTGGAAATTCTGATGAAAAACAAAGTTGTAGAACGACAGGTAAGTTCAAGCTGAGAACTCGTCACTCTCGCGCCGTGGCCGTAACTCTCGCGTGATGGACTGAAATTGCCGGGTTGGTGCCCGCCTTCAGTCGATGTCGGCCACCGTTTCTCCGGCGCCACCCTCGATGCGCTGCGACAGCGAGGCCTCCATGAAATCGTCGAGGTCGCCGTCGAGCACGCTCGACGGGCTGGTGCTCTCGACGCCGGTGCGCAGATCTTTCACCAGCTGATAGGGCTGCAGCACGTAGGACCGTATCTGGTGGCCCCAGCCAATATCGCTCTTCGACGCTTCGGTGGCGTTCGCCACCGCTTCGCGTTTCTTCAGCTCTTCCTCGTAAAGCCGCGAGCGCAGCATTTCCCAGGCCTTGGCCTTGTTCTTGTGCTGGGAGCGCTCCGCCTGGCAGGCAACCGCGATGCCGGTGGCGAGATGGGTGATGCGGACCGCCGAATCGGTGGTGTTGACATGCTGGCCGCCCGATCCCGAAGAACGATACGTGTCGATACGGACGTCAGATTCGGAAACGTCGATGTCGATCGTATCGTCGATGACGGGATAGACCCAGACGCTGGCGAAGGAGGTGTGGCGGCGCGCATTGCTGTCATAGGGCGAAATACGCACGAGACGATGCACGCCGGATTCCGTCTTCAGCCAGCCATAGGCGTTGTGGCCCTTGATCAGCAGCGTGGCTGACTTGATGCCGGCCTCTTCGCCGTCATGCACTTCCAGCACCTCGACCTTGAAGCGGCGGCGCTCGGCCCAGCGCGTATACATGCGCAGAAGCATCGAGGCCCAGTCCTGGCTTTCGGTGCCGCCGGCGCCGGCATGGACTTCCAGATAGCTATCGTTGGCGTCCGCCTCGCCCGACAGCAGCGTTTCGATCTGGCGCGCCTTGGCCTCGCCGCGCATCGAGCGGATCGCCGCCTCGGCCTCCGCGACGACGCCCTCGTCGCCCTCTTCCTCGCCAAGCTCGATCAGGCCGATATTGTCTTCCAGAGCCTGGGTGAGGCCTTTGACCGCGGCAATGCCTTCCTCGAGGCCCTGACGCTCGCGCATCAGCTTTTGCGCTTCCAACGGCTCGTTCCAGAGGCTCGGATCCTCGGCGCGGACATTCAGGTACTCAAGCCGCTTTATGGCCTGGTCCCAGTCAAAGATGCCTCCTCAGCAGGGTGATCGCCTGCCTGATCTCGTCGACAATATTTTGCGTTTCCGCGCGCATGGCTGGCTGTTCTGTCCTGTTGCTGAATGGCGGTTTGGTGGCGCGATACATAGGGACGGCAATGTCCCCTGTAAAGCACCGGCCCCTGTAAAGCGGGATGGGCCGGCTCGACCATGATCGTCAAGCCGGCCCGACCGGATGTAACGATTGTCAGTAGAGCCCGCCGCCGCCCGACTGGATAGCCTGGTTGGCCTGCGGCGACAGCGCCCCGCCGGTGGCGTTGGAGCCGTCCGCACCCATGCCGATCACCCAATAGCTGTCGGCGGGACCGGTACCCGGCTTGAAGGCTTCGATGATGGTTCCGGCGTCACCCTCGTTGGCCCGCATGCCGGTCTTGCGATTGATCGCAATCAGCTTCATGCCTTCGGGAACCTTGAAGTCGACATTGGGCGTGCCGTCCAGCGCTACGCGCATGAAATCCTTGAAGATCGGCGCAGCAAGGCCGCCGCCGGTCGCGCCCTTGCCAAGACCTTTCGGCTGATCGTAGCCCATATAAAGGCCGACAACGAGGTTCGGCGTATAGCCGATGAACCAGGCGTCCTTTTCGTCATTGGTCGTTCCGGTCTTGCCGGCGATGTGACGGCCGAGTTCGTTGATGGTGGCGCCGGTACCGCGTTGAACGACGCCCTCCATCATCGATGTGATCTGGTAGGCGGTCATCGGATCGAGCACCTGCTCGGAATTGTCGACCAACTCCGGCTCTGGCTGGTTCTGCCATTCTGCGGCGTTGCAGTTTGAGCAGCCGCGTTCGTCCTGCCTAAAGACGGTCTTGCCGTAGCGGTCCTGGATGCGGTCGATCAGCGACGGCTTGATCGACTTGCCGCCATTGGCCATGATCGAATAGGCCGATACCATGCGCATCACCGTCGTCTCGCCGGAACCCAGCGCCATCGGCAGATACGGCGCGAGATGGTCGTAGACGCCGAAACGCTCGGCATACTCCACGACCAGTTTCATGCCCATGTCGTTGGCAAGCCGCACCGTCATCAGATTGCGCGATTTCTCGATGCCGGAGCGCAAGGTCGCCGGACCGGCCACCGTTCCGTCGTAATTCTTGGGCGTCCAGGTCGTGTTGCCGCTCTGGATGGTGATCGGCCCGTCCATGATCACAGAGGCGGGCGTATAGCCATTGTCGAGGGCGGCCGAATAGACGATCGGCTTGAACGACGACCCCGGCTGGCGCATGGCCTGCGTCGCCCGGTTGAACTCCGACTGCGCATAGGAGAAACCGCCGACCATGGCCAGGACGCGTCCGGTATGCGGATCCATGGCGATCAGGCCGCCTTCCACTTCGGGAACCTGGCGCAAGCTGTAGCTGTTGTCCGAGCCGTCGTTCCTCTGCACGAAAATCACGTCGCCCGGCTTCAGCACGTCGGCCGGCGACTTCGCCTTGACGGTTTTGCCGTCGACCACGTGGCGCATGGCGAAGCTCATGTCTTCCTTGCTGACGGTGCCTTCGAGGCGGTCCTTGACGATTTCGCCGGAGATCTGGCGCGTCGGCTGCAGGCCGATGGACAGGCCGGTGGCCGAGCTATCGAGCACGACGGCAAGCGACCATTCCGGCACGTCCTCCAGTCGCTTGACGTTGCCCAGCGGCACGCCCCAGTCGCCGGAAACATCGATGCTCGTGACCGGCCCGCGGTAGCCGCGCAGCGTATCGAACTTCATGAGACCGTTCTGCATGGCCTTGCGGGCAATCAACTGCATCTTCGGATCGAGCGTGGTACGGACGGAAAGGCCGCCCTCGTAGAGCGCATTCTCGCCGTAGCGCGCGATGATCTGGCGACGCACTTCCTCGGTGAAATATTCCCCGGCGAAGAGATAGTTGCCGGTGCGGCGCGGCGTGACGCCGAGCGGCTCGGCCTTGGCCTTCTCGCCTTCTTCATGGGTGACGTAACCGTTCTCGACCATCTGGTCGATGACCCAGTTGCGGCGCTCCAAGGCGCGATCGGCATGCTTGAAGGGATGATAGTTGTTCGGCCCCTTCGGCAGAGAGGCAAGATAGGCAGCCTCGGCCACGGTGAGCTCGTTCACCGATTTGTCGAAATAGGTGAGCGCAGCACCGGCGACGCCATAGGCACCGAAACCGAAGAAAATCTCGTTGAGATAGAGCTCGAGAATGCGATCCTTCGAATAGGCCTGCTCGATGCGGAAGGCGAGGATCATCTCCTTGATCTTGCGCTCGTAGGTCTGGTCTGAAGACAACAGGAAGTTCTTCGCCACCTGCTGGGTAATGGTCGAGGCGCCGACCTGGCGCTTTCCCGAGCCAAGATTCTGCAGGTTGACGACAATGGCGCGGCCAAGGCCGGTCACGTCGATGCCGGGATGATTGTAAAAGTTCTTGTCCTCGGCCGACAGGAAGGCCGCCTTGACTCGATCCGGGATCGCCTGAATCGGCAGATAAAGCCGCCGCTCGCGCGCATATTCGGCCATCAGCGCGCCATCCGACGCGTGGATGCGGGTCGTTACCGGCGGCTCGTATTTGGCCAGCACCTCGTAGTCGGGCAGGTCCTTCGACAGATGGCCGATATAGATCGCCACGCCCGCCGCGACCAAAAGGGCCAGCGTCGTGCCGATGCCGAAGAAATAGCCAATGAGACGAATCATACCCGCTCCAGTCCTTGGTTCGGGAATTTCCTAAACGAAGCCGCCCTTCGCGCAAGCTTTCGGGACGATCCCAACCCGTAATCGCAAAAGCCATGTCGCGACCATGTGGGCAAAATACGGCAGCGTGGAATTTCGGTTTCGAATGCCGGAAATAAAAGCACAGGGTGTTGTCGCCGTGCAACGCTGCCTCAGGTTGTGGGCGCCGGCGGGCATTTCAGCCTCCGGCCCCCGTTCCGCTCTTGGCCGAAGCAAACAGTGCAACGGCGTTGGTTATGCTTTGGGTCGCCTTGTTGCGCCAATCGGCGCTGAGCAACTGCGCTTCGTCCTTGGCGTTCGACAGATAGCCGAGTTCGACCAGCACGGACGGAACGTCCGGCGCCTTCAGCACCTTGAAGCCGGCAGAACGCTGCGGGTTGTTGATCAGACCGACGCTGGTGGAAAGCTGGCCGACAAGAGTGTGCGCGAAGCTCATCGAAAAATTATGCGTCTCGCGGCGGATCAGGTCGATCAGGATATCGGTCACTTCCTTGCTGTCGTCCTTGATCTCCATGCCGGCGAACTGGTCGGAAAGATTTTCACGGTCGGCAAGCGCCTGTGCCTCGGGATCGGAAGCCTTGTCGGACACGGTGTAGACGGTTGCGCCGCGAATGCCCTTGAGGCTGATCGTGTCGGCATGGATCGAGATGAGCAGGTCGGCCTCATGCTGGCGAGCAATGCGCACGCGATCGTCGAGCCGCAGGAACTCGTCCGTTTTGCGCGTCAGGAACACGTCATATTTGCCGCTCGCGGCGAGCTTGTCGCGCAGTTCCACGGCAAAGGCGAGCGTCACGTTCTTCTCGACAGTACCGTTCAGGCCCTCGGCGCCGCCGTCGATGCCGCCATGGCCGGGATCGATGACGACGGTGAAACGATGGCCCGGATTGGAGACCGGCCCGGTACCGACCCTGCCGGCCTTGTCGGCGGAGACCGTCGAACCGGTGGTCAGCGCCTGATTGGCGAGCGCTGCATCGAATTCCCGCTGCGACGCCGCCGACATGTCGATGGCGATGCGGTAGCCGTTGCCGTCATCGTTCTTGAGCACGTCGAGATTGTCGACGGCGAACGGTCCCTTGCCGGTGAGAATCAGCCGCGATTTCCCCTCGCCGAGTCCGCCGTAACGCACGGCGCGGACAAGGCCGCGCGGCTTCACATCCTTGGCATTGAGGGCGAATCTCGTGGCCGGCATATCGATGACCAGACGATTGGGGCCGCGCAGCAGGAACCATTTGATGTCGGGATCGCGGTCGAAATTGATGACGATGCGCATCTTGGTGGCATCGCCGGCCATCTTGTAGCTTGTGGCGCCGAGCGGTACGTCGGCAGCACGCGAAAGTGGCGAAAAGACCAGGCAAGCCAGGATCAGCGGCAGCAGGCAGGCGGTGCGGAACAACCAGCCTCCATGATGATGGCCCTTGTCTGCGAAGCCTGCCAGTCCCATCTTTCTACCAGTCGCTCCTGTTTGGCGTCATGCCCGATCGTTCGTCAAAGCGCCCTATTGCTTGTCAAAGTGCCGGCAGGCCGCGAACTCGATTAACGATTGGTATCCAGAGAAGGTTAACCAAGCCTTTTCATGGAAGGCTTGGAACCTGGGCTTCCGTTGCGGAACGGCTTTTTGCCGGCGTCGGGAATCGGGGTTGCCTTCCAACCCGCCAAATCATAAAAGCGATGGTGGATCACTGCAATCCTGGAACCGTCCTCCTCCGCAGCTTCCTGCTACAGGTCAGACGCAAGACGGCTCCTTTCGCTTCAGGCGAAGAAGGCATCGGTGATCGCGACGATTTTCGCAGGCGTGCTCCCGTGGCGGGGGAATCGCCTGCGTGAGCAAAACGGCCGGGATTGTCCCGTGCCGGCTCTGTATGAGCAAACAAGCTGGTCCGGTTTTTCCCGGGCTTTGGTTCAAAAGGTTCTGCTGGTTACGATGGCTTCAAGCGCAATCATGGAAAGGTCCGCAACAAACCGCGCCACTACGGCTGCGGGCGGCACCGCCATGGCGCTCAGGCAGCGGCCGGCGGACGTTCAATTGTCCGGCACCCATGTTCCAGGTCCACGGCAGCGGGCATTGCCCCGCAAGCTGCGGCCTACGGCTGCCGGGGGGAAACGAAATAATGCCCAACAAAATGCTGATAGACGCCTCCCACCCGGAGGAAACACGCGTTGTCGTCGTTCGCGGTAACCGTATTGAAGAATTCGACTTTGAATCCCAGGACAAGAAGCAGCTCAAAGGAAACATCTATCTCGCCCGCGTAACGCGCGTCGAACCTTCCCTCCAGGCAGCCTTCGTCGAATATGGCGGCAACCGTCACGGTTTCCTCGCCTTCAGTGAAATACACCCCGACTATTACCAGATTCCGGTCGCCGACCGTCAGGCGCTGCTGCGTGCGGAAGCACAGGAAGCCCAGGACGAAGAGGACGAGGAAGCCGCCGAGGGCGACGACCGCCAGAGCCGCGACCGCGGCAAGCGCGGACGCCGGCGTGGCGGCAAGAGCCGCGACCGCGGCGAGCACAGGCGCGAGGCAGGCGCGTCCGACGGTGAGAATGGCGAGAGCGGCGAAGATGCCGTCGCAGAGAACCTGGATGCCGCTGCCGACGGCGGCGACACCATGTCCGATACTGTCGGACAGAGCGAGGATGCCGCCGGACAGAGTGATGAAGTCGCCGATAGCGGCGAGACCGAGCCGTCCGAAGGCGGATCCAGTTCCATCGCTGCCAGCGTCGACGCCGACGTAATCTCGGAAGCCGTCCCGCAAGTAGAGACAAGGGAGGTCGAGACAGGCGGGGCCGAGACGAGCGGCGAAGCGACGTCCGAAGACAATGATCGCGGCATGCTGGAGGAGGTGCAATCCTCGCATTCGGACGATCACGAGGTCGAATCGGTCGGCGCCGAAGACGCGCTGGAAGAAGTGCGCAACCGCCGCAAGCCGGTGCGCCGCCAGTACAAGATCCAGGAAGTGATCAAGCGCCGGCAGATCCTGCTGGTGCAGGTCGTCAAGGAAGAGCGCGGCAACAAGGGTGCAGCGCTGACCACCTACCTGTCGCTGGCCGGCCGCTATTCGGTGCTGATGCCGAACACGGCGCGCGGCGGCGGCATTTCGCGCAAGATCACCAATGCGCAGGACCGCAAGCGGCTGAAGGAAGTGGTCGCCGATCTCGAAGTGCCGCAAGGCATGGGCGTCATCCTGCGTACGGCCGGCGAAAGCCGCACCAAGGCAGAGATCAAGCGCGACTACGAATATTTGATGCGGCTTTGGGAAAATGTCCGCAATCTGACGCTTCAATCCACGGCCCCTGCCCTGGTTTATGAGGAAGGCAGCCTGATCAAGCGGTCGGTGCGCGACCTCTACAACAAGGATATCGACGAGATCCTGGTTTCCGGCGAAGAAGGCTACCGCGAGGCCAAGGATTTCATGCGCATGCTGATGCCGAGCCACGCCAAGGTGGTACAGCCGTTCCGCGACACGACGCCGATCTTTGTGCGCAACGGCATCGAAGCACAGCTCGACCGCATGCTGCAGCCGCAGGTGACGCTGAAGAGCGGCGGCTACATCATCATCAACCAGACGGAAGCGCTGGTCGCCATCGACGTCAATTCGGGCCGTTCCACCAAGGAGCACTCGATCGAGGACACCGCGCTTCACACCAATCTGGAAGCCGCCGAGGAAGTCGCCCGGCAATTGAGGCTACGCGATCTCGCCGGCCTGATCGTCATCGACTTCATCGACATGGAGGAGAACCGCAACAACCGCTCCGTCGAGAAGCGGCTGAAGGATCACCTCAAGAACGACCGCGCCCGCATCCAGGTCGGCCGCATCTCGCATTTCGGCCTGATGGAGATGTCGCGCCAGCGCATCCGTGCCAGCGTTCTGGAATCGACGATGAAGCCTTGCCCGCATTGCGGCGGCACCGGCCATGTGCGCTCCGATTCGTCGGTTGCGCTGATGGTGGTGCGTGCGATCGAGGAATTCCTGCTCAAGGATTCGCGCAGCCACATCACGGTGCGGACGCCGGCAGCGACCGCGCTCTATGTGCTCAATCACAAGCGTGGCACGCTGGTGGAATTCGAGCACCGCTTCGGCGTGACCATCACCATCGAAGCCGATGACACGGTCGGTGCACAACACTATGCCATCTTCCGCGGCGCGCTGGCCGAAAAGCCGGAAGGCTTTGTCGAGGCCCGCACGTTCCCGGCCTATGTCGAGCCGGAAGAACCCGAGGACGAGATCGTCATCGAGGAGGAAGAGGAGGCACCGGTGCAGGCTGAGCAGCCACGCCCTGCCCAGCAGCCGCAGCAGCCAAGGTCCGGCGAGGACGGCGAAGGCCGCGATCGCAAGCGCCGCAAGCGCCGCAGACGGCGCGGCGGCAAGGATCGCGAACACGGGGATCGCGAACACGGGGATCGTGAACACGGGGATCGTGAACAGGCCGCTACCGGGGAAGGTGCTTCCGTTTCGGCGCCGACCGACGATGCCCTCGTAGCCGCCGCCGAGCAAGGCGCGGAAGCGGAACGTGAAGCGCCGGCCGGTGTTGCCGAAACTGCGGAAGCGGCGGACGACGGTCACGGCAAGAAGCGCCGGCGCGGCAAGCGCGGCGGCAAGCGCAATCGCCGTGAAGACGGTGAGGACGGCGTCGAAGCCAGCGCCGGCGAGCCGGCCGGCATGACAGAAGGTGCCGTATCGGAAGCAGAGCCCGTGACCGCCGAGCCGGAAGGCGCGCCGCCGGCCGAAGAGCTTGCGGTGCGTGCTCCGGCGAACGACGACACGCCGAGCGCCGAAAAGCCGAAGAAGCCGCGCCGCGCCGCCAAGCCGAAGAAGGCCGCGGCGGAAGCAGTTGCCGAGGTTGCGGGCGCCGAGACATCGGCCGCCGAAGCCGCGGCGGTGGCTTCCGGCGAGACCGCTGCGCCGGTTCGGCAGGAGACCGAAGTGGCGGCTGGCAAGGAAACGCCGAAAGCCCGGCCGTCGCGGCGCAAACCCGCACCGGTGGATGCTCCGGTCGTGCCGGTCGTCTCCTCGATCGTCCCCGACGAGGCAAAGACCGAGGAAGCAAAGGCCGAGGACAAGCCGAAGCGTGCCGGCTGGTGGCAGCGGAAGGGCTTTTTCTAAGCTTTTCCGTGTATTAGCCAGACTTTCTGATTAAAAGAATCCCGCGCTGCCGACTGGCTGCGCGGGATTTCTTCGTGCCAATTCCAGGCGACAGGCACTATGGCGCGAAGATCGACCAGTTCATCATCTTCGCCAGTTTCTCCAGCGCGATCGAGCCCAGCCTGGAATTGCCATTGGCATTGAGGCCAGGCGACCACACCGCAAGCGAGGCGACGCCCGGCACGATCCCCAATATGCCGCCGCCAACGCCGCTCTTGCCGGGAATGCCGACACGGAAAGCGAAGTCGCCGGAGCCGTCATAATGGCCGCAGGTCAGCATCATCGCGCCGATGCGGCGGGCGCGCTCGGCCGAGACGACGGAATGCCCGGTCGCCGGATTGTTGCCGCCATTGGCGAGAAAGCGCCCGGCCAGGGCGAGTTGCCGGCAGCTCATGGCGATCGCGCAATGGTGGAAATAAACGCCCAGCGCCAGTTCCGGCGCGTGATTGAGATTACCGAACGATTTCATGTAATTGGCAAGCGCAAAATTGCGAAAGCCGGTGGCACGTTCGGACGCCGCGACCTCGCGATCGATGATGATCGTGTCGTCATCGGCCAGGAACTGGATGAAGCGCAGGATCTCGCCGATCGCCTCGCGCGGCTGATGGCCGGCAAGCAGGATGTCTGAAACGACGATGGCGCCGGCATTGATGAACGGATTGCGCGGAATGCCGTTCTCGTGCTCGAGCTGGACGATCGAGTTGAACGGATTGCCCGACGGTTCGCGTCCGACCCGTTGCCATAGCGCGTCGCCGACATTGCCGAGCGCCAGCGTCAGCGTGAATACCTTTGAGATGCTCTGGATCGAAAATGCCTCGTCGGCGTCGCCCGCGGTCAGCACGCGGCCGTCATTGGTCACCGCGGCAATGCCGAATTTTTTCGGGTCGATCTTGCTCAGCTGCGGAATATAGCTGGCAACGTCGCCGCGATCGGCACGCTCCGCCATTTCGGCGGCAACCTCGCGCAGTGCCTGTTCAAGCTGGGGCGCCTGTCCAAGTTGGGGCGCCTGTCCGCGTTGCGGCGCCTGTTCAAGCTCCGGCATCGTCGTCCCCGCTACTTCAGCCAGCGTTCGATACGCGCCATCGCCTCGACCATGTCGTCGTGGCTGCCGGCGTAGGAAAAGCGCATCGTGCGATGGCCCTGCAGCGGATCGAAATCGCGGCCGGGCGTCGCCGCCACATGCGCCTCGGCAAGCATCCTGCGCGCAAACGCCATGCTGTCGTTGGTGTGCCGGGTGACGTCGCAGAAGGCGTAGAAGGCGCCGTCCATGGGCGCAGCAAGCGCAAAGCCGAGGTCCGGCAGGCGTTGCATCAAGAGCTCGCGGTTCCAGGCGTAACACGCCTTCACCGCCTCCAGCTCTTCTGTCGCCTTGAACGCTTCGATCGCGGCAATCTGGGACAGTTCGGGCGGCGAGATGTAGAGGCTCTGGGCGATGCGCTCGATCGGCCGCACCAAATCCTGCGGCAGCACCATCCAGCCGATGCGCCAGCCGGTCATGCAATAATATTTCGAGAAGGAATTGATCACCGTCACGTCCGCGCCGAAAGACAGCGCAGTCGTGTCGGGCGCCGCATAGGCCAGCCGGTGGTAGATCTCGTCTGAGATCACGGCGATGCCAAGCTCGCGCGCCGTCTCGACCAGCGCCTCGAGATCGCCGGCGGGAATGACCGCGCCGGTCGGATTGGCCGGGCTGGCGAACAGCACGCCTTTCAGCGGTTTTTCGCGGTGCGCGGCTTTCAGGTGCTCGGCATGAAGATAGGCGGCGCCGCCGAGCTCGATCTCGGCGATGTCGATGCCGAGCGCAGCCATGATGTTGCGATAGGCCGGATAGCCCGGCGCGGCGATGGCGACGCGGTCGCCCGGATCGAACATCGCCAGGAAGGCAAGGTTGAAGGCAGCCGACGATCCGGTGGTAACGGCTACCCGCTCGGGCGGCACGTCAAGCCCGTAATGCTCGCCATAATGGGCCGCGATTGCCTTGCGCAGGCCGGCGAGGCCCAGCGCGTCGGTATAGCCGATGCGGCCTGCTTTCAAGGCGCTCGCCGCCGCTTCGCGAACCCCGGCCGGTGCCGGGTCGGACGGCTGGCCGACTGCCATGGAAACGACCGGCACGCCCTTGGCCTTCAGCCGATTCGCCTCGGCCAGGATGTCCATGGCGTGGAACGGCTCGACGGCGCCGCGGCGCGAAAGCGAAACAACCATTTTTCAATCCACCACACTTGTCCGCACGTGCCGGCCATGCAGGCCGCGCCGCACAAATGCCCGATTGATGTGGGGATCACAAGTTCGGTAAGTTTTAAGGTGCCGACTTTTCATCCTTCGCCCGCTCGTCTACCAGTGGACCTGCCATGTTAAGCCGACCCAGATCGACGATCGCCAGGACAGCGCGCGCCTTCGCGACGCTTTCGCTTGCCGCGGTGCTAGCCGTGGCTGGCTCGGTCAACGCGTTTGCGCAGAATGTGCCGGTGGTGCGCGATGCCGAGATCGAGGCGCTGGTGCGGGATTACGCACGGCCGATCTTCAAAGCGGCCGGCTTATCGGGCGACGCCATCAACATCGTGCTGGTCAACGACCAGAGCTTCAACGCCTTTGTTGCTGGCCGCCGCATGTTCATCAACACCGGCGCGCTGATGACAGCCGAAACGCCCAACGAGATCATCGGGGTCATCGCCCACGAGGCCGGCCATATCGCCGGCGGACACCAGCAAAAGTTGCGCGAACAGCTCGAGCGCGCCAAGACGATGGCAATCCTGGCGACGCTGCTTGGCGCCGGCGCCATGGTGGCCGGCGCCACCAGCAATAGCCGCGGCCTCGCTGGGGCCGGCATGGGCGTGATGGCCGGCGGCGGCGAGATGGCGCAACGCAGTATCCTCGCCTATCAGCGCACCGAAGAGATGACCGCCGACCGCTCGGCAATCGCTTATCTCAATGCTACCGGCCAGTCCGGCATGGGCATGCTGAAGACGTTCAGCCGTTTCCAGAATGCATTGTCGCTCTCGGGCGCCCAAGTCGATCCCTACAAGATCAGCCATCCGATGCCGCAGGAGCGTATCGCCAATCTCGAAGTGCTGGTGAAGCAGAGCCCTTACCTCGACAAGGTCGACCCACCGACACTGCAGCAGCGCCACGACATGATGCGCATCAAGATCGCCGCCTATATGCAAGGACAGGCCGCGGCGTCGCGATTGATACGCAAGAACCCCGGCAGTCTCGCCTCGCGCTATGGCGACGCGCAGATGACCTATCTCTTCGGCAATCTGGCCTCGGCGCTCACCAAGACCAACGCACTGATCAAGGAACAGCCGAAAAATCCCTATTTCCAGGAATTGCGCGGCGACATCCTGATGAAGGCGAACAGGCCGAAGGATGCGGCGGACGCCTATGCCAGGTCGGTCAGCCTCGATCCGGCGCGATCCGGGCTGCTGCCGGTCTCGTACGGCCAGGCGCTGATGGCTATCGGCACGCCGGATTCGCTGAAGAAGGCGGTGGCGCAGATCAACACGGGCCTCGGGCGGGATCGCGAAAACGCCGCCGGATACCGCTATCTGGCACAGGCCTATGGCGAACTCGGCAACATCCCGGCGGCCGAGCTTGCGACCGCCGAAGGGCATTTCTATTCCGGCGACTACAAGAATGCGAAGATCTTCGCCATGCGGGCGCAGCAGAGCATGAAGCGGGGCGAGCCGGGCTGGCTTCGCGCGCAGGACATTATAAACTACGCACCATCAGGTAAGAAGAAGTGAACCTTTCGGACGCACGCTGCGACACAGCCGAACCGAGCGGACCCGAACACAGGCTAGAGGATCGAGGATCATGACCAAGGCAATTCTGCTGGGCACTACCGGAGTGGCAGCCGCCCTCGCCATGCTGGCGTTCGGCTTCGTCGCCGGAAGTCCGCAGACGGCGAAGGCCGGCACGGCGCAGCTTGTCCAGACGGCGTCCTCGGAAACCAAGCTCGACCGCACCGAAGTCGAAGGCATCGTCCGCGACTATCTGCTGAAGAACCCGGAAGTGCTTCTGGAAGCCCAGCAGGCGCTCGAGGCCAAGCAGAAGGAAGAACAGCGCGTCGCCAGTCTCGGCGTCATCAAAGACGCTAAGGACCAGATTTTCAACTCCGCCTTCGACGGCGTTGTCGGCAATCCGAACGGCAAGGTCACCATCGTCGAGTTCTACGATTACAATTGCGGTTACTGCAAACGCGCCATCGATGACATGCGCGCGCTGACCAAGGCCGATCCGGACCTGCGTTTCGTGCTCAAGGAATTCCCGATCCTCGGCCCTGATTCGCAGAAGGCGAGCGTCGTCTCGATGGCCTTCCACTTGATGAAGCCGGAGAAATACGGCGAATTCCACAACGCGCTGCTCGGCGGCCAGGGGCGCGCCACCGAGGCGGCGGCAATCAAGGTGGCGCTGTCGCTCGGCGCCGACGAGGCTGCGCTGCGCGAAAAGATGAAGGACCCGAGCATCACTGAGGCCTTCTCCAAGACCTATGATCTTGCCACCAAGCTCGCCATCACCGGAACGCCGTCCTATGTCGTCGGCAACGAGGTTGTGTTCGGCGCGCTCGGCCAGGAAGTGCTGGCCGAAAAGATCGAGGCGGCGAAGGCCGCACTCTGATTAGCGTTCGGGTTTCGATCAGGCTGCGGGTTTCCGGCGCGGGCCGTTTTCCGGCTGTTGTGGACGGCGAAAGAACGCACTTGCGCTCTTTTCGCCAGCGTCTATGCCCATTATAGAGGGTCCGGCGCGCCGGCTTAGCCGCGCCGGGAAAGGTCGGCATTTTTTGAAAACGGTTTTCGTCCTGAACGGCCCCAATCTCAACGCGCTCGGCAAGCGCGAGCCGGGCATCTATGGCGGCAAGACGCTTGCGGCGATCGCCGACGACTGCAAGCAGGCGGGTGCCGCACTTGGGCTGGAGATCGATTTCCGCCAGTCGAACCATGAGGGCGACCTCGTCGACTGGATCCACGAGGCCGCCGAGAAGGCCGCCGCAATCGTCATCAATCCAGGCGCCTACGGCCACACCTCGGTCGCCATTCACGATGCCATCCGCGCCGTCGCGCCGCTGCCGGTCGCTGAGGTGCATCTCTCCAACATCCACGCGCGGGAACCATTCCGCCACGTCTCCATGGTCGCGCCGGTCGCTGTCGGCATGATCTGCGGGTTCGGGCCGCTCGGCTACACGCTGGCGCTGCAGGCGCTGGCTGCACGCCTATGACCGGCCAACAAACAGAAGGCTCGAAAATGTCGATAAAGAAGAACGGTGTTGACCAGCAGCTGATCCGCGATCTGGCGGGCATACTGAACGACACCAACCTGACCGAGATCGAGGTCGAGCTGGGCGATCTGAAGGTGCGCGTCTCACGGCAGGCGCCGGCCGTCCATGCGATCGCCGCAGCGCCGCCGGCCTATGCCCCGGCAGCAACGCAGCCTGCGGCAGCGGCCGCGCCGGCGACGCCCGACGTGTCGAAGAACGCCGTCGCCTCGCCAATGGTCGGCACCGCCTATCTGGCACCGTCGCCCGACGCCAAGCCGTTCATCGAAATCGGCCAGAAGGTCAAGGAAGGCCAGACGCTGCTGATCATCGAGGCGATGAAGACGATGAACCAGATCCCCTCGCCGCGCGCCGGCATGGTGACGGCGATCCTGTTCGAAGATGCGCAGCCGGTCGAATACGGCATGCCGCTCGTCGTGATCGAGTAGAGCCGGGAACAGGCGAAAGATGTTCCAGAAAATCCTCATCGCCAATCGCGGCGAAATTGCCCTCAGGGTGCTGCGCGCCTGCAAGGAGCTTGGCATCCAGACGGTGGTGGTGCATTCGACCGCCGACGCCGACGCCATGCATGTGCGTCTCGCCGACGAGAGCGTCTGCATCGGCCCGCCGCCGTCGCGCGACAGCTATCTCAACATCCACCAGATCGTCGCCGCCTGCGAGATCACCGGCGCCGACGCGGTGCATCCCGGCTACGGTTTTTTGTCGGAGAACGCCAAGTTCGCCGACATCCTCGCCGCGCACAACATCACCTTCATCGGTCCGACCGGCGACCATATCCGCATCATGGGCGACAAGATCGAGGCCAAGCGCACCGCAAAGCGCCTCGGCATTCCCGTGGTACCCGGCTCCGACGGCGCGGTCACCGAGGAAAAGGAGGCCAAGCGCATTGCCGCCGGGATCGGCTACCCCGTGATCATCAAGGCGTCGGCCGGCGGCGGCGGGCGCGGCATGAAAGTGGCGCATAGCGAGGCCGACCTCGAGGTGGCGCTGCAGACGGCACGCTCGGAGGCGGGCGCCGCCTTCGGCGACGACGCCGTCTATATCGAGAAGTATCTGCAGAAGCCGCGCCATATCGAAGTGCAGGTGTTCGGCGACGGCGCCGGGCGCGGCGTGCATTTCGGCGAGCGCGACTGCTCGCTGCAGCGCCGCCACCAGAAGGTCTGGGAAGAAGCGCCCTCGCCGGCGCTCAATGCCGAGGAGCGCGCACATATTGGCGGCGTCTGCGCCAAGGCGATCGCCGATCTCGGCTATTCCGGCGCCGGCACCATCGAATTCCTTTATGAGAACGGCGAGTTCTATTTCATCGAGATGAACACGCGCCTGCAGGTCGAACATCCGGTGACCGAGGCGATTACCGGCATCGACCTTGTGCACGAGCAGATCCGCGTCGCCTCGGGCGGCGGGCTTTCGGTGCGCCAGGAAGATATCCGCTTCCACGGCCATGCTATCGAATGCCGCATCAATGCCGAGGATCCGCGCACCTTCACCCCCTCGCCGGGCACCATCACCCACTTCCACACGCCAGGCGGCCTCGGCATCCGCGTCGATTCCGGCGTCTATTCCGGCTACAAGATCCCGCCCTACTACGACAGCCTGATCGGCAAGCTGATCGTGCACGGCCGCAACCGCGTCGAGTGCATGATGCGGCTGCGACGCGCGCTCGATGAATTCGTGGTCGACGGCATCAAGACCACGCTGCCGCTGTTTCGCGACCTCGTCGGCAACGCCGACATCGCCAATGGCGACTACGACATCCACTGGCTGGAAAAATATCTGGCCAAAGGCGAGTGACACAGGGGCGACGCGATGACCCGCCCCTACGCACCCGGCTATCGCATCCCGACCGACCTGTTGCTCAAAGCCTATGCCTCCGGCGTCTTCCCGATGGCCGAAAATGCCAATGACCCCGAGGTGTTCTGGGTGCGGCCGGAGACGCGCGGCATCATTCCGCTCGACGGTTTCCACATCCCGAAGAGCCTGAGGAAGACGATCCGCAAGGATCTGTTCGAATTCCGCATCGATTTCGATTTCGAGGCGACGATCGACGCCTGCGCCGAAAGACGCGAGGAACGGCGGTCGACCTGGATCAACGCACCAATCCGCGAAGCCTATGTCGAGCTGCATCGGATGGGCCATTGCCATTCGGTCGAGGCCTGGCACGACGACCGGCTGGTCGGCGGGCTCTACGGGGTGTCGCTCGGCCGGGTGTTCTTCGGCGAGAGCATGTTTGCCAGGGAGACCGACGCCTCGAAGGCCTGTCTGGTTCATCTGGTCGAGCGCCTGAAGGCGCGCGGCTTTGCGCTGCTCGATACGCAGTTCACGACCGAGCATCTCAAACGTTTCGGCGCAATCGACGTGCCACGTGGCAAGTACGAGAAGATGCTGGCCGAGGCGCTAAAGGGCGAGGCTGTGTTTTTTCCGTGATCTAGAACGGTTCATCGTTTCACGGAAACGCCGAACCGGTCCATTTTGTGTTTTGACGCAATTCCGCACGGAAAACCGTTCACACTTTTCCTGGAATTGCTCTACCGGCCGGTCAGCCCTTGGTCGCCGTCACCAGCGGTGTCTGTGCATGGAACATCATCTTCCAGCCATTGACGCGGTGGACATAGCCGGTACTGACCAGTGCTGCATAGGCTTCGCCATTTTGCCGGGTCGCACGCGCCTCGTAGGTCAGCATGACGATGTCGCTGCCGGGCTCGATGATGCCCTTGAGGTCGATGTCGAGCTCGCGCCAGCGCTTCGGCTCCGTCGCGGTTTTGGCCAGATCGGCGTTGCTCATCACCCGCGCCATCTGCGGGAAAGCCACCAGGCATTCGGTGTCGGCGTTGGCCTTGAAATAGTCGGCGTCGCCGGTCCAGAATCCCTTTTCGATGTCGAGAAGCTCGCTTTTGTTGGCCATCATCATGGCAACCTCCTCCCTAGAGAAGCCCCAACGCTCGGACAACAAGGCGGTTCCGCAAGACGCCGTATCCGCCGCGCTGACAGGTTCTAGTTGGTTTTGGGGGCAGCGGGTGCCGGCACGTCGGACTTCTGCTTGCAGCCCTTCAGCCAGATATCATAGACGGCGTGCTCGACGGCGTTGATCCCGGGGCTTTCGGCAAACATCCAGCCGGTGAAGATACGGCGGATTTTCCGGTCGAGCGTGATCTCGTCGACCTCGACGAACGAATCCGTCTTCGGCTCTTCGTTTTCCGGCCGCGAATAGCAGATGCGCGGCGTCACCTGCAAAGCGCCGAATTGCACCGTCTCGTCGATATAGACGTCGAAGGTGATGATCCGGCCGGTGATCTTGTCGATGCCGGCGAATTCAGCGACGGGATTGGTGATGCGCTCGGATACTGCGGGTGCTGCGGGTGCTGCGGGTGCCACCGACGCGTCCGGCGCAGGCGGCGCCAACTCCTGCGCAGCAGCAAGCGCCACCATAGAAGCGAGAACGACCGCGGTTGATCCGCCCGTCAAAATTCGGCTGAACATGCTCATGCAAGGTCCGGTGGTTTGCGCCCGGGTGATTCTCTTAACGCCAAGGCTAGTTGCTGCTGTCGGATCAGCAAACAGCTAAACAGCAATTGTGGCGACAAAGGACCGCGCCCGTGGGGACGGTGCCTGTGGGAACCGCGCGCGTGTCGCGGCGATCGATCACGAACCGGGCGTCCAGGCGTCGTAGTCGCCCGTCACCTGCGGACGATGCTGGTTGGTCAGCACCGAGCCCTTCGGGCGATAGGCTGCGGGGCTGCCGGTGAGGTTCGGCACATGCGGCTTTTGCCAGTCGCGGGGCTTGTAGTCTTCCGTTGGCGGCGCAACGTCGACACGGTGATGGATCCAGCCATGCCAGCCGGGCGGAATCGCCGAGGCTTCCGAATAGTCGCGGTAGATGACCCAGCGGCGGGTGCGGCCTTCCGAATCGACGCCGCCCTCGTAGTAGACGTTGCCGACCTCGTCCTGCCCGACCATCTTGCCGTGCCGCCAGGTGTGGAAGCGCGTTCCCAGCGTCTGGCTGTTCCACCAGGTGAAAAACTGCAGAAGGAAAGTTTTCATCCAAATCCTCGTGGCAAGTCCTTGTAGCAAGTCCTCGCGGCGCCTGTTCCTGCTTATGGCGTCACGGCATTGCGAAGGCAAGGGTCTTGCCGCAACCGACGAGCAAATGGCTGGCGGGCAAACTATACGTTCATGCGATCCTCGCGTCCGCGCGAAGCAGATGAAATGGGTTGTTGGCAACCTTACGCAGCGTTATTCTAGGAATTGATGCTTCGTCGCCTCAAGGGCGGCAAATGAGAGGGGCTCATGTCATCGCTGGCGGGCACGGCCGGTCGCGCATTGCCGCAGGTCGTTGAGGCGATCTACGATTCGATTGCCGACGTCGGCCGCTGGCAAGCGACACTCGAGGCCATCTGCAGCCTGGCGGAAGGCCAGCTTGCCATGCTCGCCGTCATCGACACGATCAGCAGTTCCGCGCGGTTTTCGGTGTCTTGCGGCGATCCCGCAGTTCTTGAGCCGTTGAAGCATGACTACGGCTCGCAAGTGCCGTTCTATGCGGCGGTTCCCAAGATGGAGATCGACGTGCCGTTCACTGTCGATTCGATCTACGCCCTGCAAGGTCCAGATACGCGACAGAGATGGCTCGAAAGCCGCATCGTGCGCGAATGGGTGCAACCCAACCGGCTGGACGATTTCTTCTGGGTGGCGTTGATGAAGCGGCCGACCCGGATCGGCACGCTGATGGTGGTTACCGACAAGGACAGGCGCCAGATTTCCAGCGAGGACCTCGAGCTTGTCTGCCTGCTGGCGCCGCATGTGCGGCGCGCGGTGACCATCGGCGACCTGTTCGAGGCGGAGCGGCGCAAGGCCGAAATCTTCCGTTCCATCATCGAAAGCCTTGACCATCCCGTGCTGATCGTCGCCGAAGACATGACCATCATCTTCGCCAACCCGACAGCCGAAGCGCTGCTCGCCGAAAACATCTCGGTCGCTTGCGTGCGCGGACAGCTTTCCTTCACCTATTCCAACGCCAATGCCGCGATCGGCCGTGCCGTCCAGCTCGGCACGCGCGACGAATTCGCGCTCGGACCTTGCGGCATCAACATTCCGCTGGCCAAGACGGCCGTTCCGGCGGTGGCCCATGTGATGCCGCTGGCGCGGCGTGAAATCTCGGCGCGTATCTCGCAGCGCGCCGCCGCGGCTATCTTCATCGCCGCGGCCGGTTCGGCACCAATCCCGGCGCTGGACGCCATTGCGGCGCTGTTCGGACTGACCGCGGCAGAAAGGCGCGTCGCCGGTCATGTTGCCGCCGGCCTGACGCGAAAGGAAATCGCCGCGGCCGGCGGCGTCTCGGACGGCACCGTCAAGTCGCAGCTGGCGACGATCTTCGACAAGACCGGTACCGGCGATCAGCGCGAGCTCGAACTCTTGATGCGCGAATTGTCGCCGCCGTTGCGCTCCAGTTGATTTGCGCAGATCCCCCGGACCGGCCGTGGTCCAAAAGGCTCGGCCGGTAAGTTTTCCAAGCCTTTAAGAACATCATCCGCAAAATCTGCAAAACGAAACCGGCATCGTTGCAATTCGGCCAAAATCATGGTGCGGTCGTTCGCGGTCCAGAAACGCGGCACTATGCTCGGCTGGAAAGAAAATGGTTTCTGGCGCGGATCTCGATCTTTGATACCGACATCTACCGAGCGGCTGCTCCCCTACCTTTTCCTGCTTGGGCTGATCGTCATCGCGGTCGCTTTCCGGCCACTGCTGCCCGTCGACGAAACGCGATATCTCAGCGTCACCTGGGAAATGTATCTGAGCGGACAGATCTTCGTCCCGACGATGAATTTCGCGCCCTATCTGCAGAAGCCGCCGCTGCTGTTTTGGCTTATCGACCTTGTCTGGACCGTTTTCGGCGCCAGCCGGCCGGCGGCGATGCTGGTCATCTTCGCCGCCTCCTCACTCGTCATCTGGCTGACGACGGCTTTGGCAAGGACCCTGTTTCCCGGCCGCGACGACATCGCACGGCGCGTCCCCTGGCTGGTCGCCGGAAGCAGCGTGTTCGTCATCTATTCGACGCTGATCCTGTTCGACCTGTTGCTGACGGTCTTTGTGCTCGCCGCGCTGTTGTCGTTGATTGCCTTTGCCCGGAGCGGCGACCGCTGGCACGCCGTTCTGGCCGGGCTGTTCATCGGCATGGGCGTGCTGACGAAAGGCCCGGTGGTGCTCATCCATATCGGCGCGCCCATCCTGTTCTACCCGTTCTGGCGCGACCGGCGGGCGGGACTGGCGACACCGAACTTCCTCGCTGGAGTGGGCCTGGCAGTGCTCGCCGCGCTAATTCCGGTGGCGATCTGGCTGGTGCCGGCGACCATTCTGACAAAGGGCAGTTTCGTCTATGATCTGGTCTGGAACCAATCGGCGGGGCGCGTCACCGGCAATTTGCGCAATTCGCACGGCCGGCCGTTCTACTTCTATCTGCTGCTGCTGCCGGTCATGTTCATGCCGTGGATTTTTATACCCGAGGTATGGCGATTGAAGCTGCGCACGCGGATACGCAGCCTGATCGAGACGAAGTCGCCCGATCTGCGCGCCTTGCGCTTACTGTCGTTCTCGTTCGTTGCCGTGTTGCTGGCGTTCAGCGCGATATCCGGCAAGCAGCCCCACTATGTCGTGCCGATGTTGCCGTTCGTGACCATCCTGTTCGGGTATTTCATGGCGGAGATCCCGCTCGCCAGGCTGAAAAGCTCGGCCGTCGTCATGCTTGTCATTTTCGGCATCGGCCATGCGGTGGCATCGGCAACCGCGTTCAAACGCTATGACCTGACGCCGCTCGCCAACTTCGTCGACGAGCGAAAGGATGCGGACTGGGCCGTGGCTTTCGACTATCAAGGCGAAGTCGGCTTCCTGGCCCGGTTGCAAAAGCCATTCGAAACCACCGACAAACCGGAAGAATGGCTTGGCTCGCATCCCAGCGGCTATGTCATCGACAAGGTTTCCAAGGATCCCGGCACCGCAGGGCAAATCGCGTTCCGGCTTCGCGTCGAACGCGGTTATCTCGTCGTGCTGAAGGGACAGCATTGACGGTCGTCACCGGTACGCGAATTCATCTCCCGCGCGGGAGATGAAGGCGTTGCTGCTCCGTGGTTCCATCGCTCGATAGAACCGGGAGGTATTCATGCGCAAGCTCATCTCGACAACGCTTTTTGTCTTATCGCTCGCTGTGGCCGGCCTTGCTGCCGATCCGGCATGGAGCTTCAAATGTCAGTCGGGTACGATCGGGCAAGGCAGTTGCTCCTGCTCCGGGACCGCCGACTGCACCGACATGCGGCATTCCAAAATGTGCAAGGGCGACCTGAACTGCGGTTCGGGCAAATGCTCCTGCACGGCCGCATTGGTAGTCGACCCAGGTCCGAAAACCCCCAAGCCCAAGGTCGTCGCGCCGAAGGCGACGACCAAAGGCGTCGTGAAGCAGTAGCCATCCAATCCGAAAGGACGGCGGCTCGACGTCGCTAGGCCCGCCCGATGTTTTCGCGGTTCATCCCCCGTGCGGGCGATGAACCGCCATCGGACAAATGCTGCTGTCTAGCCGGAGGGTGGTTTCCAACGACAGAGCGAGGATACCATGTTGAAAACCTGCACGATGCTGTTCTTCGGTCTGATGGCGGCCACCGCGGCCGCCCAGCCGCCGCCTTCGGGGCCGCCGGTTCCCAGTGCGGCACTTGCCCCATGCAACCCCACACAATCGAACAGGCCCTGCAAAGCCGAACTCGGCGTGTTCCTGATCACCAACACCGTCCGCAACCTGGCGCAAGCCAAGGTCGACGCCACCAACGCACAGCTAGCCGCCCAGGGACGATCATCGCGCGCATCGATCGAATCGCTGAAGCAATGGCGGCCGTCGCGCTTTGCGACGCAGATGCTGAACCAGCCGAACAGCTGGTTTGTCAAAGTTCCCTATATCCTCACCATCAAGGTCTCGATCCCGGTGACGTCCGACCGTCACATCGGCATTCCCATAGACGTCAACGTCTTCTGCAGCCGCTGGCAGACAGATTCCAGCCAGGTCATCATCCGCTCGCAACCCGGCCCGGCGAGTTTCGAAGGCGGCAACATCCTCGAAGATGTTTTCAACATCGGCAGCTACATCGATGCCCAGGTACGCAGCTCGTTTTCGGCACCCCTGCCGGTGACGACGCCGGTTCCGAATTCGAAATGCTCGGCAATCGACGGATCCGATGCCGGCACGCAAGCGACCGGCGACGATCTCATCTTCTGGACGGTGCCGCGACGCAACCTGATTGTGACGGACGCCATAGCCAAGCCGACGGTTGAAGTGACCTTCGACAGCCTCACACGCCTGGCAGCCCGCGACTTCCACAACAATGTGGTCTATGCGGAATCCGAGGCCATTAACCTCAACGTCTACGCCAATGAGGACGGCCTTCAGAAGGCGCTGACGATGCGCGAAGGCGACGTGGCTGCGCTGAACCTTCCCGCACTCAGGCTCGACGCGCGAAAATACGACTCGCTGGTCGTCATCGGCAATGTCGACCAGCCGCCGAACGATCCCAGAGACAGCGCCTTCGCGGTAGCGGCCAAGACTGCGGGATTCGGTGCCGGTTCCAAGATCATGCAGATCCCGAAGTGGTATTCGAGGCCTCCGGACCAGTTCAATCACAAGCCTACATGGATCAGAGTTCCGGGCTACGAGCTGCGCTATACGGTGCGCTATCTCAACAGCGGCGGGCTGGCCGTCGGCGGTGGAGCCAGTACGGTCCGGCCACCAAAAGTCGCTGTTCCGATAAAGAAGCTCATCAAGCCGAAAACGCCCTGACGCGGCCACTCGCGGATGACGGCGGCGGTTCGGACCGCCGCCGCCATCCCCCGCGCGGCAGATGCGGCAGCGCCTGCTTCATGGCCTGATCCTGCGGGAACAAACGCGCCGCTTCGCCACGAGCGAGCGGCGCCATCGATGGAGACAAACGATGCTGCACCTTCCCCACACCATGCCTGCCGCCCGGATCATTGCGGCAATCTCACTGCTTGCTTTCCCGAACTTCGTGCCGCCGGTCACGAGCCCGGCGAACGCGCTGCCGGTCAGCCAATCCTGCCGGATCACCACCTATTACAAGACGGCGGCGAAGGCGACGGAGGTTGGCGTGCGCTCGACGTGCCAGGGCGTCAAAAAATGGGGTGTCACCTCGAAATATTACGATGTCGAAAAAATCGAAGCCGCTACGCCCCCGCACACGTCGGGCGGCGGCGGCAGCCTACCGTGCGAGTTTCTCGCTGCCGGCTGCTCCAACCTGCCTGTGAAACGCAACTGAGCGTCAGGCGAACGAGCTAGCCGATCGCCTTCTCCAAAACCAGCGCCGGCAACCCTGTGGCGCCGCCGCAATCGGCCGTGTTGCCGGCGGGCAAGAACCCTCTCGAGCGGTAGAAGGCGATGGCCGGGGCATTTGCTTCCTCGACCTCGACGCGTAGCGTTCGGGCCTCCGGAAAGCTGGCCTCGATCTCGTCCAGCAGCGCCTGGCCGATGCCTTGCCTGTGCCAGGCCGGATGCACGTAAAGCTGGTTCAGCATGACGATCCTGGCATCCGTGGTGGCGGCGGCGAAAGCCATGCCGCCGATGCTTTTGCCGTCGTCGGCGACCAGGAACTCCGAGTTCGGCCGCGTCAGCCGTGCTTTGAGCGCGGCGATCGAATGCCATTCATCGGTGATTTCGGTAACCCGCGCCGCGCCGTGGATGGCGTCATAGGTGGCATGCCATGTCTCGATCAGCAATGCGCGCACCGCCGCCAGATCGCGCTCGCCGGCGGTGCGGACGAACATCCTACTCGATCCCGAGCTTGGCCTTGACCAGCTCGTTGACCGCCTGCGGATTGGCCTTGCCGCCGGTTGCCTTCATCACCTGGCCGACGAACCAGCCGGCCATGGTCGGCTTGGCACGCGCCTGCTCGACCTTGTCCGGGTTGGCCGCAATCACCTCGTCGACCGCCTTTTCGATGGCGCCGGTATCGGTGACCTGCTTCATGCCACGGCTTTCGACCAGCTGACGCGGATCGCCGCCCTCGTTCCACACGATCTCGAACAGATCCTTGGCGATCTTGCCGGAGATGGTGCCTTCCTTGATCAGGTCGATGACGGCACCAAGCTGGTCGGGCGAAACAGGAGCGTTTTCAATATCCTTGCCGGCCTTGTTCAAGGCCCCCAGGAGGTCGTTGATGACCCAGTTGGCGGCGAGCTTGCCGTCGCGCCCAGCCGCCACCTTCTCGAAATAATCGGCGACCGCCTTTTCCGATACCAGGATCGAGGCATCGTAGGTCGACAGGCCAAGCGACGAGATCAGCCGCGCCTTCTTGGCGTCGGGAAGTTCCGGCAGGTCCTTTGCCAACTCATCGACATAGGCCTGGTCGAATTCCAGCGGCAGAAGATCGGGATCGGGGAAATAGCGGTAGTCATGCGCTTCTTCCTTGGAGCGCATCGAGCGCGTCTCACCCTTGTTGGGGTCGAACAGCCGTGTTTCCTGCTCGATCCTGCCACCGTCCTCGAGGATGGCGATCTGGCGGCGCGCTTCATAGTCGATGGCCTGGCCGATGAAACGGATCGAGTTGACGTTCTTGATCTCGCAGCGCGTGCCGAATTCGCCGCCGGGCCGGCGCACCGAGACGTTGACGTCGGCCCGCAACGAGCCTTCGTCCATATTGCCGTCGCACGTGCCGAGATAGCGCACGATGGTGCGCAGCTTGGTGACATAGGCCTTGGCTTCATCGGCGGAGCGCATATCGGGCTTCGAGACGATCTCCATCAGCGCCACGCCGGAGCGATTGAGATCGACATAGGACATCGTCGCATGCTGGTCGTGCATCGACTTGCCGGCATCCTGCTCCAGGTGCAGGCGCTCGATGCCGACCTCGATGTCCTCGAATTCGCCCTGCCGGTCCGGGCCGACCGAGACGATCACCTTGCCCTCGCCGACGATCGGCTGCTTGAACTGCGAGATCTGGTAGCCCTGCGGCAGATCGGGATAGAAATAGTTTTTCCTGTCGAAGACCGATTTGTGGTTGATCTCAGCCTTCAGGCCCAACCCGGTACGGATCGCCTGCTTGACGCATTCCTCGTTGATGACCGGCAGCATGCCGGGCATCGCCGCGTCGACCAGGCTGACATTGGCATTGGGCGCGGCGCCGAAAATGGTCGAGGCGCCGGAAAACAGCTTTGCCTGCGAGGTCACCTGCGCATGGACCTCGAGGCCGATGATGATCTCCCAGTCGCCGGTGGCGCCGGGAACCAGGCGCTTGGCGTCGGGCGTGCGGGTATCGATGAGGGTCATAGTGGCCTGCATAGTGGAATTGCGGATATGCGAGAACGCATATTTTGATGTGCAACTTCGCTAGTGCAAACCGCCAAGAGAGACAAGCGCAAAGCCGCGGGCGCCGACGCGGCACAGGCCCGCACCTGCCGCGATGGACTGCTATAGCAGCTTGAAAAAATTCAATGGCCGGCAACCCGGCCGCCCTCACCTATGCCGTGGCGATATAGGCCCTGATTTCCTCGGCCTCGCGCTCGACGTCCTCGATGCGCCGCTTGACCACGTCGCCGATCGACACGATGCCGTCGAGCAGCCCGTTCTTTTCCACCGGCAGATGGCGGAAGCGGCCCTTGGTCATGATCTCCATGACCTCGTTGACGGTGTGGTTCTCATTGCAGATCTTCACCTTGGGCGTCATCGCCGAGCGGATGGCAAGGTCGAGCGCCGCCGCCCCCTCCTTGGCGAGAACCCGCACCACATCGCGCTCGGAAAGAATGCCGACGATCTTGTGATCGCCGTTGGTGATGACCAGCGCGCCGATCCTGTGTTCGGAAAGCATGCGGATGGCTTCGCTGAGCTTTTCGTTCGGCCCGAGCGTCACCACGTCGTGGCCTTTTGCCTCGAGAATTGCCTTAACAGTCATGACGTCCTCCTCTGCATTTCCTGCCGGCTCCTGCCTTGGCCGGCTTTCCCTAGTATGAACATGGTGCGCCGCGATCGGTTTCATTTCAAGTGCGGAGGTCTCAGGTGTCCGGCTCGTCCGCCTGTTGGAGCGCCTGCTCTCGCCGATCGAAGAACCGCAGGCCGAAGAAGCCGGCAAGAAAGCCGCCAATATGGGCTTCCCAGGCGATCTGGCCGTCAATGCCGGGCGCCAGGCCGAAGAGGCCGGTCGCCAGGTTGATCACCATCCACATGGCGAGAAAGGTGACGACGCCGCGCGAGCGCAGCACCGCCGCCATCGGCAAAGGCTGGCCGGCGAAGGCGGCCTTGCCCGACGAGCGGTCGATGCGGAAGCCATAGCGCGCCGCCGCACCCATCATGCCGGAAATCGCGCCGGAGGCGCCGACCAGCGGCGCTTCGCCAAGCGGATGCATGGCCCAGAACAGCGCCACCGCCGCCAGTCCGGTCGCGGCGAAGAACAGGCTGAAGCGCAACGCGCCGAAGCGGTTGGCCAGCGGTGAGCCGAAGGCCGCGAGCCACACCATGTTGATGGCAAGATGGGCAAAACCGCCATGCAGAAAGGCATAGGTAAAAGGGCTTGAAAACGCGAAGAAATCCAGGTCGAAGCGGCCGGAATAGCGGATCGGCACAAAGGCTGCCCGGACAAGCAGTTCGAAGTCCTGGTCGTCGGTCAGCCAATAGACCCGGATCAGATGGACGGCGACGCAGATGCCGATCACCGCCAGCACCACGGGCGGCAGGTTGAACACCGGTTCACGGCGTTGCTCCGGTTCGCGGGCGGCAGGCCCACTCTCGCCCTGCTCGATCTCCGGTGGGCTTTCTGGGTCGCTCATATGGCTTGCACTCAGTCGCTGGATTGGACTTCGCGAGCATGTAGATCACGGCCAACCGAATCACAAACGGCGAATCAGCAGCTCCGAATCAAAAAAGAAGCCGTCCAAGGTTTCCCTTGAACGGCTGGTCGAGCCCCCTTGCTCCCCCTGAACTCTTGACTGAAGTGCTGCCGATCGTCGCAAAACGACCGCTTCTGGAGTGGTTTTGGTGTGCCACAGGCCTGGCCGGCGCGCAACGTAAACCAGTTGTTAACCTTAACCGCCCCGACCCGTGAACAAGTATTAACGATGCTGGCACGCATCCTGCTCCGCAACGCATGTAGGTCTTCGGAGGGCGCCCTTCTGTTCACCGATGGGACATCAGAAGACAGAATGCGCGGAGCAGCATTAGCATGAACCAGACCGGATCGATCACGCTGTTCCATTATTGGAACCGATTGCGTGACGGACGCCCTGCCCCGAAGCGCTCGGAAGTCGAACCGGCCGACATCAAGTCGCTGCTGGCCGACACGTTCATCCTGGAAAAGGACACGCGCGGCGAAGCGGTGTTCCGGCTGGCCGGCACCAGGCTTTGCGCAGTCTATGGCCGTGAACTCAAGGGGTTTTCATTCCCTTCGCTGTGGCGCGAGAAGGACCAGCGGCTGATCTCGAAGCTGACCGATGGCGTCTTCGACCTGAAATCGGTGGTGCTCATCACCTATGAGGGTTTCAGCCGCAACGGCCGTTCCAACAGGTTCGAGCTGCTCGCACTGCCGCTCGACGGCGGTGTCGAGAGTCCGCGTTGCCTCGGTGTGATAAGCGCCGTTGAAAAGCCCTTCTGGCTGGGTGCCGACCCGGTTCTCGACGCGTTGATCGATTCGATCCGTGTCGTCGATCCCGACAAGGAGCCGATGTTCCTGAAGAACCGGCCGGCGATAGAGGTCCCCTCGCTCGCCCCATCGGAATTCGACCCGCCCGAGACGATTTCGGCGCTCGGCCAGGCCCGCCGCATCCGTCACCTGGTCGTCTTCGACGGCGGACGCGAGGAATGATGCCCAAAGCTTAAAGCAACAGCGCCGGGCTTTCCCCTTTGTTAACCTGCTTTGTTGTAGTTTTCCGCTGAAATTCCCCGCATCCATGCGCGGAATGCCGAAGGGGTATGGCAGTCATGAGGTCAGCGGCGGTCGACCATGCGCCGTCCCAAGCTGAAAGGCGTAACTTTCAGCGCGTCCGCGTGAAGATTTACGGACGCTTCATGCTGGAAGACCGCACCGAACATCCCTGCCAGGTGGTCGACATGTCGCCCGGCAACGTTTCACTGCGCACCGAGCGTGCCGGCCTGCCGGGTGAAAAGGTCATTGCCTATATCGATCACATCGGCCGAATCGAGGGCGTCATCACCCGCACTTTGCAGGATGGCTTTGCGATGACCGTCATCGCGTCGGACCGCAAGAGGGACAAGCTCGCCGCGCAACTGACCTGGCTTGCCAACAAGCACGAGCTCGACCTGCCGGAAGACCGCCGCCATGAACGCGTGGCACCGCGCAACCCGACGAGCGTGCTGCAACTTGCTGACGGACGGCAGTACCAGTGCCGCATCATCGATCTGTCGCTGTCGGGCGCCGCGATCGAGATCGACGTCAAGCCGGCCATCGGCGTCCAGGTAACGCTGGGCACCATGCGCGGCCAGGTGGTGCGCCATTTCGAAGATGGCGTCGCCATCGAGTTCGCCGTCATCCAGCGGCCGGAAACGCTCGACACCGAATTCAGCTCGCCGCGCGGCTGACGCGAAAGTTTTAGCACCATCGCGAAGGATCGCCATCCTAGCTGTTCGAACGGTGCGACGAAGCATGGGAATGCACCCGGCTAGAATCCTTAAATAATTCTATACTAAATTGCATCCAATTTTATGTTTATTCTACTGGCGTTTTACTTAATGTCTACTTCGCGCTTTTGCGTCAAATAAATCCAGCCGTGTCATTGTCTCCTCAAACGGGGAGACTGAATAATGAAAAAGACGAGGGGCAAGCTGTTGCTGGCGGCAATAGCGATGCAGCTTTTCGGCTGGGGGACTGCAAACGCGGCGGAGCCGGCCTTCATGCACACCGGCGGTCGCACCACGCAGCCGGTCGGTCACTACGAATTGTGCCAGCAGCTTCCGCAGGAATGCAATCAGAGGACGCCGAACCGGGCACCGGTCGAGCTCACCCGCAAGCTGTGGGCAACGATCGTCAAGATCAACAATTCGGTCAACAGCAAAGTGGCGCCGCGCACCGACATGGAAATGTGGGGCAAGGAAGAAGTCTGGTCGTTTCCCAAAGGCTTCGGCGACTGCGAGGACTATGCGCTGGAAAAGCGCCGCGAACTGATGAGCATGGGCGTGCCGGCCGGCGATCTGCTGATGACGGTGGTGCGCCAGCGCAACGGCGACGGCCATGCGGTGCTGACCGTGCGCACCAGCCTTGGAGAGTTCATCCTCGACAATCTCCAGCCCAAGGTGCTGTCCTGGACCAAGACCAGTTACACCTACCTGAAGCGCCAGTCCGACCGCAATTCCGGCGCCTGGGTAACGATCAACGACGGCCGCTCCGACGCGGTCGCCAGCGTCCGCTGAGGACGCGACGGAAAACCCGGTCGAGTCCCCACCCTCCCCGTCCCCAACGACCGGGTTTAGGAGCCGGCCCCGTCCCCGGGCCGGCTCCACCATTTCTGGGCTTGCGATAGGCGGCCTTCACTGCCTGGCGCTAGACCTTCTTCAGCCCCGCCCTGAACCGCCTCCCATTGGCGACATAATGCGCGGCCGAGGCGGGTAGCCTCGCGATTGCTGTCTCGTCGAGCGTCCTGACGACGCGCGCGGGCGAGCCGACGATCAGCGAATTGTCGGGGAATTGCTTGCCTTCGGTGACCAGTGCACCAGCCCCGACCAGCGAGTTGTTACCGATCTTCGCGCCGTTCAGCACGATGGCGCCCATGCCGATCAGGCTGTTGTCGCCGATCGTGCAGCCATGCAGCAAGGCACGGTGGCCGATCGTGCAGCCTTGGCCGACGGTTAGCGGAAAGCCGGCGTCGGTGTGCATGATGGTATGCTCCTGCACGTTGGTGTCGGCGCCGATGACGATCGGCTCGTGGGGGGCGCGGGGGCCGGCCGCGCACCAGCAGCCCGGGGTTGGGGCGGGGCGGGTTTTTGCGCTGAGCGGGGGGGGGGGGGGGCTGCCGGTTGGGGGGGGGGGGGGGGAGGGGGG
>NZ_JAMYLU010000030.1:0-67773 GCF_040318135.1 Mesorhizobium sp. M1295 | reverse complement strand
GTCGACCGCGAAGACAACCATGCACCCGGCAGCGTCCGTCTCGACGCAATTACATGCTTGACGTCCCAGCGGCGATTAGACAACCTCATCAGGTCACCCGGGCCTCAAGGTCCACATAGCTGGACAGTTCGCCAGTTCGATCGTCGCCGCCGCGCACTCGTCGCTTCCGATCCCTTCGGAGCCAGTGAATCGTCGCTTCGGTCCGCTGGCGAGCGACTTTTTCAACAGCCTGCTAATGGCCAATATTGCTGATGGCCAGTATCATGACAAGGGCGGCCGCAATCTCTGCGCTTCGTGGACGCGACAGTAACGCCAGCAGCGCGAGGACCGCCAGGTCGGCTCGTTGGTTGCGGCCGGCTGAAGATGATACATCTCGCCACTCTAATGGTGTGTTCAATCAACCACATCGAAACCAAAAAATATCTCGCATCTGCGAAAGGAGTTGGAAATGGCGCAAAAAGCTGGTACGCGCTTTTCAGTACCTTATGGTTGGGTGGGCCTCAGGTAACGTGGGACAGAAGGATTGATGCGGATGAACCTAGTTGTGAAGAGTGCGTTGGCCGGATTTGTTGTGTTGGCCGGCTTCGCCCCGGTATCGTCTTTCGCGCAGGATGGGTCGTGCACCTGTGCAACTGCCTATACGGGCGTAAATCCGATTGGATCGATCGGGAACGTCAATGGCGATGTGATGATCTCGCAGGTGGCTGGCTATGGCCCGGCACAGGCGGGGGGCGCGCTGGATTTCGGCAGCCGCGTCGTAGTTGGCGGCAAGGGGTCGGCTTCGGTTAATGTTGGTAGCTGCAATTTGAGCGTGCCGGCCAATTCGACCCTTGATATCTCCCGCGTCGAGAACAAGATTTGCCTCAATGTTCTCGGTTCTGAGCATACCGCCCAAACGGGCAATTCGACGGGTGCTTCCAATAACAATACGCCGCTCTTCATCTTTGGCGGCCTAGCCCTTGGGGCCGGTATTCTGGCTGCGACGGCGGACAAAGATCACGGCCACGCCGTTAGCGACTAAGTTGATCGTAAATAGGGCAACGGCAGCAGAGGTGCATGGCAGCCTCTGCTGCGTGTCTATTGTTGGCGACAGAACGGCCTTGGCGTGAATGCTGGTGTGTCGTAGCCGGTGTATCAGTCGGATCGCTTAAGCCAAGGTGACATGCGGATGTCTGAGGCTGGCGAACATGCTGGGATGAAGGGCGAAGTGCCGGTCTATCCAGGCATTATGGCCGAAGCGCAATCTTTCGCTTCGCTGCTGCGTGTTGGTGCAAATCTCGACGTCCGGCAAACGCGACGATCAAAGTCAATCCTGTGGAGGGCGGCATGTGTGTAGCGCTCGATACATCAGGCGCAGCTATTGCCGCCGATGCGGCGCTGATCATCGGCCTGCATGATGACGACAACTCTGTCCGCCAGTAGCCGGGACCTGGCATCCATCGTATCGCATGAACTTGACAAATGCGTCATTCGCTGTCTTGCGGGTGACGCACTTATATTTTTGGGGGATGACGTCCCTACGTTGCTTCGTTGCAGTCACAAACGCCCATGATCGATCTGCATTCCCATATTTTGCCTGGCCTCGACGACGGCTCACCCAATCTCGCCGAATCGCTGGAAATGGCTCGACTGGCAGTGGCCGACGGAACGACCCACATGGCGTGCACGCCGCACGTGACGCCGGGCGTATACGAAAACGGAACATCGAACATCGTCCGGGCGGTTCAAGAGTTGCACCAGGCGCTGCGCAGCGCCGCCATACCGCTTGCTCTCTACGCCGGCGCCGATGTTCACATAGCGCCGGATCTTCCGGACCAATTGGTGGCCGGCAGTGTGCCGACTTTAAACAGGTCCCGCTATTTTCTGTTCGAACCGCCGCATCATGTTCTACCTCCACGAATGGAGGATCTTGCTCTACGCCTAATAAACGCCGGTTTCATCCCGATTCTTACTCATCCTGAGCGTTTGACCTGGATCAAAACGAATTACGACGTTATCGAGAGGTTGAATGCAGTGGGTTGTCTTATCCAGCTTACCGCAGACTCGATTGTTGGTGCTTTTGGACGCACGGCGCTCTATTATTCGGAAAAGCTGATTGACGAGGGCAGGGTGGACATCATCGCATCGGACACGCATAGCGCTACACGCCGGCGTCCTGGGCTTTCACAGGCGGTTGCTGCTGCTGCCAAGCGATGTGGCGAAGACGAGGCCCGCAACATGGTGTTGAAACGTCCAGGCGAAATATTGGCGAACCGGCTCATCGAGCCGGTGGGAAAAGCACGTCCTAAAAGACCAAACGCCGGCAGCGCCGGCCGTTTTGGATTGGGCCGCTTGTTCAGGGGCGGGCCTTCGTGATGGGCGCTTTCCGTTTCGCAGGAAGCCATATGGCAACAATTTTTGCCTTGCTTGCGTCACTGGCGATCTCAGCGTGCACGAGCACCTCGTCGACAACCCCATCCTCTTCGGGTTCGGTCGATGCGCTGCAATTGACATCAGCATCCGCGCCACTTTCGGGCGGCGGCGCTCTACAGGTGGTGAAGGAACTGCCTGCGCCGCAAAATACTCAGAACGGCAGCGAGCAGCCTCTGTCTCCAAACGATGTGCTCGAGGTAAATGTGTTTCAGGTCGACAACTTGAACAGAACGGTTCAAGTCGACTCTGGTGGCCAGATTTCGCTTCCGCTTATCGGCACGATTACCGCGGCAGGAAAAACCGTCCGCCAGCTGGAGCAGGAAGTCGAAACCGCCTATGGCGCCAAATACCTGCAGTCACCTGACGTAACGATTTTCGTAAAGGAATCGATTGGACAGCGCATAACCGTCGATGGCGAAGTCAATAAGGCTGGTATTTATCCGGTGTCGAGCAATTCTTCTCTCATCGATGCAATAGCTCTTGCTGGAGGGTTCAATAACGTTGGCGATGCAAAAAAGGTCTTTGTTTATCGCAATATAGGTCAAAACACATTGGTTGCTAATTACAATGTGGAAGAGATTCGTGGTGGCAAAAGCCGCAATCCGCGCATCTATGGCGGCGACAAGATTGTCGTCTTCGCCTCAAAATCGAAAATTGCGATGAACAATCTCAAGGACGCGCTCGGTGTCGCCTCAAGTGCGGCCCGAATTGCAGTGATCCCGGGACTATAAATCGCAACCGGTCGAAATTTTTGGATATAGACAACCTAGGATTGCCTCGCACCATGCTCGATCGTAACAGACAGCATCAAATTGCAGGACCAGGACATGGCCAGGCCCTGTCCGCAGACCTCTACTATGACGGTGCGCAAAACTATGGCCCCTACGGCAGCGATTACTCGGAGCAGGACGAGGGCTTCAATCCACTCAAACTGTTATTCTACGTTGTCCAGTATCGATGGCTGATCGTTATGTTGTTGGCAGCGGGGCTTGTCGCTGGCGCCGTCATTACGATGATGCAGACCCCAAAGTATCAGGCGACAACGCAATTGGAGGTGCTGGTTCCTTCAGCCAAGGTCTTTCAGGACATTGAGGTGGTCTCTGAAAGCAGCGACTTGCGCGCCTTTCTAACAGCTCGTGAAAAGCTCAAGAGCCGTGCATTGGCCCAACGCGTTGTATTCCAGCTGGGGCTCAGCGAAAAACCCGACTTCCTATTTCCGACGCCGGATTTTTCGATTTCCAACATCTTCTACCGCGCATTTCGAATGTCCAAATCGCCCTCAATTGAGGAGAAAACCCCGGAGCAACGTGAGGCAATCGCGATCGGGCGCATCCTAAACGACCTCACCGTCAACTTGGTTACCAACACGAGCCTGCTATCGATCACTTTTGCTGATCAGAATCCGAAATATGCAAGGGATGTGGCCAATCAGGTTGCACAAAGCTTTATTGATCAACGCCTCGATCAAACCAGCGAAACCTCAGACCTGGCGCGTCAATTCATCCAGGAGCAGGTTTTGCAGGTCAAGCAAAAGCTCCAGAAATCCGAGGAGGCGCTGGTCGCCTATGCGAAAGATGCAGGCATCACGGTGACAGGCGACGACAAATCGCTGATCGGATCGAATATCGAGGCGCTGAACACTGCTCTGGCAACCGCAATTCAGGACCGTCTCGATGCAGGGCGGGTGGTAGACCAGATAGAGAAAGGCCGCGGATCGAGCCTTGCCCCCGTCTTGGAAAGTGAAGGCTTGCAGAAGCTCAGCGAAAAACTAGCGGATCTAACTAGCCAATATCAGCAGAAGCTAGGCGTTCTGAAGCCTGGTTTTCCCGAAATGCAGCAGCTCCAATCGCAGATAAAGGAGCTGCAACGGCTCTATAACAACGGCGTTCTGGCTATAACAGATTCGCTGCGGTTGAAATACCAAGAAGCACAGAACAAAGAGGCCGATCTTAAGACCAAACTTGCCGAAATGGAAAAGCAGCAGGTCGCCTTCAACGACAAGAACATTCAATATACTATTCTCAAACGGGAAGTGGATTCGAACCGGTCGCAATACGACAATCTTATCGCTAAGTTGAACGAGGTTGGTGTCAGCTCCGAACTCAAGACGCAAACCGCCGCGATCGTAGATTTTGCCACACAACCGAGTAGCCCATATTCGCCGCGCCTGAGCGTTAATCTGGCAATCGCGCTGGTTCTTTTCCTGGCTCTGAGTGCGTCGATCATTTACGTTATTGAACTGTTGAACAACACCTTTACTAATCCTGAGCAGGTAGAAAAGGAGCTGGGATTGGCGATGCTCGGCATCTTGCCGCTCGTCGATGACAGGGAACTCGCTGCCAGCATCGCTGATCAGAAGTCCGGATTGTCAGAGGCCTACCGTTCGCTGCGGACATCGTTGCAATTCTCGGGTGCGGAGGGCGCGCCAAGATCGCTGGTCGTCACGAGTTCTGAGCCCTCCGAGGGCAAATCGACGACATCATTCAAGCTTGGGCAGGATTTTGCCGCGCTCGGTGCGAAAGTTCTCATTGTCGATGGCGATCTTCGGAAACCGAACCTTCATCGCCTGTTCGGTCTGGACAACACGATTGGGCTCAGCAATCTCCTGACAAATACCGTCCGCAAAGAGGATCTGACGAACATCTTCAGGGTGACGAAATATTCCAACGTGACCGTTCTGACCTCTGGTACGATCCCTCCAAACCCTGCAGATCTACTCTCGTCACCGAAGATGGCTCTGATCGTCACCAATCTCGGCAAGCGCTTCGATGTTGTCATCATCGACGCGCCGCCGGTCGTCGGTCTTTCGGACGCGCCGATTCTCAGCCGGCTCGCTGAGGGCACATTGATGGTCATTTCAACCAATCAGGTGACGCGCAAGTCGGCGAAGACCGCATTGAAGCGCTTGCGAGCCGCCGGGGCCAACGTGGTTGGCGCCGCCATGTCCAAATTTGCGGTGAATAAGTTCGATTATAATTACGCCTACAAATATATGAACTACCAGTATTACAACTATGGCACAGACATAGGTACTCCGAAGATAGAGGGCAAAGTCGATGATGGAGCAAGCCAGCCCGCTTATGCAAAATCTCCGGGTTTTAGTCGTTTGGTTCGCCGCGTCCGTTCTAGTGTTGGGGGCTTCCTCGATCGGGCTAAGTCGATTTCTTGAAACAGGAGCACCGGCTGCTTCTCTTGCGCTGGATCCGTTAAACGTCGACGCGTTGATAACTGAGATCACCAGTGACCTGAACGATACAGATAGTGCTCCTGATTTAGACGCATTGCTTGCCAGGGCCAAAAGCGCACTCGCCTTCGATTTGGCGGACGCGCGTCTTTATAGCCTGATTGGGGAGATCAAATTCCGGCAAGGCGAAAAGGACGAAGCCTACCAGCTCTTCGAACAAGCCCGCAGACTATCCAAAACAGAAATTCACGCGCTGCAGAGATCCATAAGCCGCAAGATCCAAGAAGGTGATTTGTCGACGGCCGTGGGCGAGATCGACATATTGCTACGGAGATGGCCAGACCAATTTGCGGCAGTCGCAGAGGGCTTGCCGACAATTCTCTCGGATCCCAATGGATACGAGGCCGTGCTGACGGCCATCAGGGCGGAGGCGCCCTGGAGACCCAGTCTGTTCGTCAGTCTTGCCAGGACCCCAGGGGGGCTTGATTTTTCAAATAGGCTGCTACTCGACTTGACCGGAACGAGCGCACCACCAACTTCTAGCGAACTGTCAGGTGTGATTACTGGCTACCTTCGCGAGAAGCAATACGGGCCAGCGTATCGGCTGTTTCTTTTCAGCCTGTCTGATCAAGAGCGTAAGTTGGGGGGATACATTTTCAACAGCACGTTCGAGCCGTTCTCGGGCCACAAGCCATTCGATTGGCAGGTCCGCGACCAACCTGGCCTGGAAGTGACATTTGCCACATCCCAGGATGCGGTCGAGGGCGAGGGTGGTGCAACGGTCCGATTCTTGAACACACCTGTCAAGGATGCAGCTCTTCAGCAATACATTGCACTGCCTCCAGGCTCCTACAAGATTTCTCTGATTGCTTCTGCACGAAACTTGAAGCTTCCAAAGGAATTGCTGTGGTCGATCAGGTGCGTGGGTCCGACTGGCGAGGTTGCACGGTTCAACATTCCTGAAGGCACATATAACCGCCAAAAGCTGAGTCAGAATTTTTCAATCGCGTCGGCTAGCTGCCCCATACAACTTCTGGCGCTGCAGACTACCGCCATTGCGGAGAGCTGGCGATTTCGGTATGTCGGTACCCTAGTAATGCACAAACTGAATATTGAGAGAGTTCAATCTTGAACGACCGGCCGTCGGAATGGGATAAGTATCTCCTCGGGTCGGTCTTGTTTGTATCGCTGCTAATTGGCGGCGGTACTGCTAGCGGCCTCTATACGGATACTCTAATCGAAGTTGCGGCAATTGTCTCGGCGGCGGCCGTTTTTGCGCGAACCTCTGGCCAGCGGAGCCCCCAGTCTGTTCTGTGGCTGTTGATCGTCGCCGTGGCGTTGGCGGTTTTGCAAATCGTCCCACTGCCGGTCGCCGTATTCAACGGATTGCGGCCGGAACTGCTGCTTGGAGATCCCTGGATTGGAGAAACCAAATTTCGCTTTGTCAGCGTCGGGGTGGGCCGCACAGTCGAGTGTCTGCTTTATCTATTGGCCGCAGCGGCGTTTTTTCTTGCCGTATTGCGTTTACGTGCCGAACAGGTCAGTGCGCTTCTTCCGTTCTTTTTCATGGGTGTTATTTGCAATGGTCTGGCTGGAGCGATTCAATATTCGCTCTCCGACGACATCGCTATTGTAGGGCTGTTGCCTTTTACAATAAACGCTGGGCTTTTCGCCAATGTGAATCACTTTTCGGCTTTGCTTTTTGTGTCTATTCCCTTCGTCGTCTATTACGGAGTATTTCGCGGACATCTCTTGTCCGGATCCTTCGGCTTGATCGCCCTTTTGGTGCTTCTTTTGGCCGCTGGTTCACGCGCCGGTGTTCTGATTGGACTGGCGATCACTGCATTGTCCGTCGTGTTTCTTTCGGCCCGTTCCAGGGCAAGCGGATTTAGTGTCCTCGTCATTTTTATTGCGCTTTCGATCTACACAATTGGCGCCTGGACCAAAATAGATGCACAGGTGCTCGATCCGGCATTCGGGCGGGGAGAATTTGCGCGAACCACAATCGAGGGGATCAAGGACAACTGGGCGACGGGTGTCGGATTTGGGAATTTTCAGAAAGCGTACCAGATATACGAACGGGAGGGCATGATATTCAAGCAATACGTGAACCATGCTCATAATGAGTATCTGGAAATAGCCTTTGAGGGCGGAGTTCCTGCTATCCTGCTGATGGCAAGCTATTTCGTGTTGCTTTTAGCTGCATTGGTTAGAGTCCGCGGCGATCCGTTTCAGAAAGCGGCATTTCTCTCAGTATCTTTCCTTCTCATTCACTCGCTGGTCGACTACCCGCTGCGAACCGAGGCGCTGGCGTTGACCTTTGCCTATATGAACGCCATCATCTTCCACAAAGGATTTGCGGAACGGTTGGGAAGTAAGAGTGAGATGATCGAGATCGGTCACAACGGCGACAAGCTATTTGTCCCCATCGGAACTTCCTCCTAAGGTCCTGGCCTCCCTTAGCGTGCGTTGTTGTTAGTGCAATGGGGGCACGACCCTTCTGGCCACTGGTCACAGCGTTTTTGCCGAAACTTCGATTGGGTAGCCATTGAATTCCGGTAGAGACCAGATGCACCTGGAAGGCGCGGACGTCCTCCAGGTCAAGCCGGTCCGGGGATCGGCCACAGTAGCGGGAGAACTTCGCTACCGCGTGCACGTAGGATCGTTGCGTTGCCGGCGACAGATTGCGGATCGTCATGTCCTCGATCATGCGCCGGCGAAGCGGGCTCAACTCGGCCATCTCATTGCTCCTGTTCTCAAGGTTGCGCTTCAACAGCGGCAATCCTTCAAAACAGAAGCGTCATCCGCAAACCGGTACACCAATGCCGCGTCAGCGGCATCGTACAATCTGGGGGCCTTAAAACGCGACATGCTTTGGATCCGCGGCCGCTGCCTCTGAGATCATCCGATTGTCGATCTGCCGGTCGCGGTCCCCCTGCTCGACTGCTCGACTGTGGAAGCGAGCGAGGAACCTCCCAAGTCTCACGGCTCAGCGTTTATCGTCGATCAGATCAGAACTGACCATCGTTTTGGGCGTACCTTTGGAAAGGCGAAAGCACAGGAAATAGCCGCCCCAAGGGAAGGCGAAGCGGCCGCGAAAAGTCGCCTCGAAGCTTCTGTTGCTGAAGAAGTCGACGAGGTCATCAACACTCTTCCACCAGAAGCTGGCAAAGGACTCTGGCTCCTTGCCCTCGTCAGTGCCTCGGACAGCCTCGACGATGAATGTGCCGCCCGGCTTCAACACGCGACTGATCTCGGCCAAGACCATTTCGACATCGAAGACGTGATCGAGCGCGTTGGTGAAAGCCAGATCGACGGAACTGTCCGCGAATTGCAAATGATGGAAGTCGCCAGTTACGACGTATTGGTTGTTGACGCCGGGGTTCAGATCTATGCCGAGCGCAAAATAACCTTGATCGATAAAGGCGCGGACTTCGGTTCCCAGCCGGGCACCGAGACACAGCACGCTTCCTGTAGTCGGGATGGTGCCTGGGTCGATGCCTTTCAGGCGATCCGTGAGAGCGGCATAGTACTTCTCGTCATAGGAACCGAGATCCAGCGTTTCGACTTTGGCTCGCTGATGCTTGAGGTACTGATCATAGGAATTGTAACGGCGGTTCTTGAGATTTCCGTCTTGCTCCCAAGTATTTGAAATGTTTCTCAGTTGAAAGCTGTTTAGGACCATTGCTCTCAGTCGACGCACACCGGTCGGACTGAAAACCATCCCGATGCGAGCGGGGTTTTTCAGTGTTGCCTTTGCTTGATTAGCGACAAACCTCGTTAGACCCATGGATGCCTCCCCGAGAAGGCCCCTCCCAGAGCAACAGGCTGGTCTGGAGCCGATTAATTCGGTCAAGCTAAAACAAAAGCTGGCGCCAGTCGAGCCACGGGCTCGCTGCTCTCGTGGCCCTCAGAGCGTGGCCACAAGAAGTGCAGCGGTCGTCGCGATCATCCTTCAGGGTTCAGCCGGGCAGGAATTTCTCGATTTTGCCGGCTGTATGGAAAATTTATTCCCGAACCATTTGGCCGCAGGCTTGTCTTGCATTGTTCTGGGCAGGAACGATCTGCTAGAACGCCCGCACGAGAATAGATTGTCCGGAGTGCAGTTTGAATCGGTCGACTGAATGTCGCCTCCGATGCAGGGGCTTCCGTGGATCGGTACGAAAGAACGCTCGCAGTCCATGAACATCGCGCTTACGCACCTTCAGCGGCTTGAGGCTGAATCCATCCATATTTTTCGCGAGGTGGCCGCGGCTTTCGCCAAGCCGGTGATGCTCTATTCGGTCGGCAAGGATTCGTCCGTGCTCATGCACCTGGCGATGAAGGCGTTTTATCCGGCTAAGCCACCCTTTCCCTTTCTCCATGTCGACACGACCTGGAAATTCCGCGAAATGATCGCCTTTCGCGACCAGATGCAGCAAAAGCTCGGCTTCGATCTCCTGGTCCATGTCAATGAAGACGGCGTGCGCGACAACATCAACCCGTTCGACCACGGCTCCAATACCCACACGCATGTGATGAAGACGGTGGCGCTGCGGCAGGCGCTCGACAAATACGGATTTGACGCAGCCTTCGGCGGCGCCCGACGCGATGAGGAAAAATCGCGCGCCAAGGAGCGCATCTTCTCGTTCCGCAACGCCCAGCATGCCTGGGATCCGAAGAACCAGCGGCCCGAGATGTGGAAGATTTTCAACACGCGCATCGCTGCCGGCGAATCGATCAGGGTATTTCCGCTGTCGAACTGGACCGAGCTCGACATCTGGCAATACATTCTCCAGGAGGACATCCCGATCGTGCCGCTGTATTTGGCCAAGGAGCGGCCGGTCGTCGAGCGCGACGGCATGCTCATCCTGAGAGACGATGAACGCATGCAATTGCGGCCCGGCGAGACGGTGGAGAACCGGATGGTGCGGTTCCGCACGCTCGGCTGCTATCCGCTGACCGGCGCGATCGACTCGGAAGCCGATACTCTGGAGGCGATAGTCGGCGAAATGCTTACGGCGCGCACTTCCGAGCGGCAAGGTCGCCTGATCGACCGCGACGAAGCCGGCTCGATGGAAAAGAAGAAGCGCGAGGGGTATTTCTGAGCATGCGCCACATCATAGCCAAGAACCTCGCCGCGACCGACGGCGTCCGCGACTATCTGGCGGCGCAGGAACGAAAGTCGCTGCTGCGCTTCCTGACCTGCGGCTCGGTCGACGACGGCAAGTCGACGCTGATCGGGCGTCTGCTTTCAGATACCAAGCAGATTTTCGAGGACCAGCTAGCGGCGCTGGAGCGCGATTCGCGCAAGCACGGCACCACCGGCGACGACGTCGATTTCGCGCTGCTGGTCGACGGCCTCGAGGCCGAGCGCGAGCAGGGCATCACCATCGATGTCGCCTATCGCTTCTTCGCAACGCCAAAGCGCAAGTTCATCGTCGCCGACACGCCCGGCCACGAACAATACACGCGCAACATGGCGACGGGTGCATCGACCGCCGATCTCGCCATCGTGCTGATCGATGCCCGCCAGGGCGTACTGCGCCAGACAAGGCGGCATTCGATTATTGCCTCGCTGCTTGGCATCCGCCACATCGTGCTCGCCGTCAACAAGATCGATCTTGTCGGTTTCGACGAGGCGGTATTCGAACGGATCGTCGCGGATTACGGGCAGTTCTCACGCGAGCTCGGCTTCCAGACGATCGTGCCCATTCCGATGTCGGCCCGCTACGGCGACAACGTTACCGGCCGTTCCGATAGGACAGACTGGTATTCTGGCCCGACGCTGATCGAACATCTGGAAACCGTCTCGGTCGACGAGGCCGCGGTCGAATTGCCGTTCCGGTTTCCCGTCCAATATGTGAACCGTCCCAATCTTGATTTTCGCGGGTTCGCCGGCACCATCGCCTCCGGATCGGTTGCGCCGGGCGACGAGGTAGTCGTCGCCAAATCCGGCAAATCCTCGCATGTGAGACGCATCGTCTCGCATAGTGGCGACCTTCAGCAGGCTATCGCCGGCCAGGCCATCACCCTTGTCCTCGACGACGAGGTCGAGGTCTCTCGTGGCAATATGCTGGTATCGCCGGCGGCGCGGCCGCAGGTCGCCGACCAGTTCGCCGCCAACATCGTCTGGTTCGACGAACATGCGCTGCTGCCTGGCCGCTCCTACATCCTGCGCACCGAGACCGACCAGACCAGCGCTACCGTCACCGACCTGAAGTACCGCGTCAACGTCAACGACTTTGCCCATGAGGCGGCCAAGTCGCTTGAAATGAACGAAGTCGGCATCTGCAACATCTCGACGCGCTCGCCGATCGCTTTCGATCCGTTTGCCGAAAACCGCACCACTGGCGCGTTCATCCTGATCGACCGCATCACCAATGCCACGGTCGGCGCCGGCATGATCCTGCATTCGCTGCGCCGCGCCGAAAACATCCACTGGCAGTCGCTCGATGTCGGCAAGCGCGCCCGCGCCGATATGAAGAACCAGCGGCCGGCGGTGTTCTGGTTCACCGGGCTTTCGGGCTCGGGCAAATCGACCATCGCCAACCTGTTTGAAAAGAAGCTCTTCGCCACCGGGCGCCATACCTACATTCTGGATGGCGACAACGTCCGTCACGGCCTCAACCGCGATCTCGGCTTCACCGACGCCGATCGTGTCGAAAACATTCGCCGCGTCGCCGAAGTCGCGCGCCTGATGGCCGACGCCGGGCTGATCGTCATCGTGTCGTTCATTTCGCCGTTCAGCGCCGAGCGGCGCATGGCGCGCGAACTGATGGCCGATGGCGAATTCGTCGAGGTGTTTGTCGACACACCGTTCGAAGAATGCGCCAGGCGCGATCCGAAGGGCCTTTATGCGCGGGCGTTGAATGGCGAGATCAAGAATTTCACCGGCGTCGATTCACCATATGAGGTGCCGGAAAAACCCGAAATTCATCTCAAGACACTCGGCAAATCGGCCGAGGAGATGGTGGACGCCCTGGAACACTGGCTGAACGAGCGCGACATTGCCGAAGACCAATATGACAGCGGCGGCGGTATCTGACGACGAAGCGATGCTCGCCGTCTTCGAGCACCTTGCCTTGGCGGCGGGGCGCGAGGTGATGCGCGTCTTTCGTGCCGGCTGTGCGGTCGACAGCAAGTTGGACAGTTCGCCAGTGACGGAGGCTGACCGCGAGAGCGAGAAGATCATTCTTGCCGGGCTGCGCGCCGCTTTTCCGGAGATTCCATGCGTGGCCGAGGAAGAAGCCTCGGCCGGCATCATGGCGCCGGATCTCGGCGACGCCTTCTTCCTGATCGATCCGCTCGACGGCACCAAGGAATTTGTCAACCGCAGGACCGATTTCACCGTCAACATCGCGCTGGTTCGCCACGGCGTGCCGGAGATCGGCGTGGTTTTCGCACCCTGCACCGGCCGCTTCTTCTCCGGCCGGCCGGGCAAAGCGGAAGCGATCGAGATCAATGACGACTATGAGATCGTCGATCGCCAGCCGATTTCGGCGAGGGCCGGTATGGTGCCGCTGACCGTCGTTGCCAGCCGCTCCCACAACACGCCGGAAACCGACGCCTATATCCGCGCGCTTGGCGCTGCCGAGATCGTTTCGGTCGGCTCATCGCTGAAATTCTGTCTCGTCGCCGGCGCCGAGGCAGACGTATACCCACGCTTCGGCCGCACCATGGAATGGGACACTGCCGCGGGTGATGCGGTGCTACGCGCTGCCGGCGGCATGACGCGCACGCTGGACGGCCAGCCGCTCGCCTACGGCAAGCGCAACCAGAGCGATGACGAGGATTTCGCCAATCCGCATTTTATCGCAAGCGGCAAGGCTGCTAGATCTGGCTAGGCGATGATTGCGCAGTTCCAGACCCGTACGAAAGTGCGCGTGTTGCAAGTGACTTATGCAAGCGACCTCAGATACTGCTCGAGATCTGTAAACACAGCGGTACGATCCCCATCCAGCCGACAGTTGGGTCGGCGTGGCCGATTCGCTTCGTGTCCGGTCGATGCTGCGGGGCCTTCACACGGTGTATCCAAATTGCTGTATACCGATACACTTGAACGGCTATACGAGCGAGTGATGGCGTTCCACATCAAAAATCCCGAGACCGACGCACTGGCCCGCCGGGTCGCCGCACTTAAGAGAATTGGTCTGACAGAGGCCGTCCATGCCGCGCTCAAGCATGAGCTTGAGCGCGAACAGGCTAGACCGTCCCTCGTAGAGATCGGCGTCAGGTTCTGCCGTGATCTGCGAGCCCGGGGCAAGCCTGATCACGGCAGGCCCGCCGACAAGGCGTTTCGCGACAGCCTGTACGAGAATGATGATGTTCATCGACGCCTCGGCCCTGACGGCGCTGATGACCAACGAGGATGATGCGCGCGAACTCCTGGTCGGGACCCGGCGCGGCTGAACGGTGTTGAACCGGACTTTACTTGGCTGGCCACGGTCCAGATTGGATCACGTTCAAGAACCTAAAATGCGGCGGGCTTGCTTCGGATGGTTAAGGCCAGGAGCGCCTCCGAAAGTCGTTTCTTCGCCCGCTCCACCCCGTTCTCGTCGATTGCCTCAACATCGAGGAACAAGTCGAGACCAGTCGTATGCTCGCTGATGACCTGAGGGCGCTGGGCGAGTTCACCCAGGAGGCCCTCGACTTCGTAGGGGACAACCTCCCGGCTGATCCCCTTCATGGCAATCGGTGCTAATGGACGCGCCCGGACAAGGTCGCGCACGAGCGCGTAAGTCTCATAGCTGAGGCAGATGCCGCCGGGCTCGGCAATCGACTGCAGCCGGGCCGCCAAGTTCGCCTCGGCTCCAATAATCGTGTAGTCCATCCGATCATCGGAACCGAAGTTCCCAACATTGCAATAGCCCGTGTTGATGCCCATGCGAGCTCGGAAGGGCCGTTCAACTCCGCGGTCATGCCACACCCTGTTCAACTGCTCCAGCCGACGCTGCATGTCGACAGCCATGCGCAAGCAGGCTCTCGCGTCTTCCTCCACGCCCTGCGTCTCGGGGTCTCCGAAGAACACAAGAAGCGCGTCGCCGATGAACTTGTCGACGGTGCCGCCGTGTTTGAGCGCGATCGTCGACATCTCGGTGAAGTACTCGTTGAGGAGAAGCGTCAGGTCCTCGGGCTGGAGCCGTTCCACGATCGCGGTGAAATCCTTGACGTCGGAGAAAAAGATCGTGAGCTTCTTGCGCTCGGTTGCGATGGTGACGTCCTTCTGGCCGCTGAAGATGCTTTTGTAGATTTGAGGCGAAAGGTATTTGGCGATCTTCAATGAAATCGCGGCCAGAAAGTCGTTTGCCTCGGAAAGCTCCTTGTTGATGCCCTGAATCAACGCGGACTGCCGACGCTGCAGGAGAATGAACGTCAGGCCCGCCGCCGCCGCGAAACCGAAATATAGGAGCAGATACTTGAAGGTCAGCACGTTCGCAGCGATAGGCTGATTGACTGATATCTCCTGGATCCCTCGGACATCCCCTACCTTCCAGTCCGTCTTGGGGCTGTCCGGGTGTGAGTTATGGCAGGTCACGCACACTTGTCCCATTATGACAGGGGCCGCGGCGCGGACCTGCCGGTCAAACAGTGAACCCGAGACCTCGATGATCGGCTCCTTCGGGTTGGCGCGCAAAGCCAGGATTGCATTGCGCTCGAACGCATCGAGCTGGTGGGGCGCGCGGCCTTTGAAAGGCAGATCCGATACGAACCGATATTTGACCGAGCCGTCATGAGCGCTGATGCGCTTGCCGAGTTCGATCGAGAGGGTTGCTGGAATAGGGATCGCACCTGGCACTTCCCGGTAGTTGTGCGTCGCAGTCACGGCGCCGTTAGCTTGCAGCACGCGTCCCACGACGTCGCTGCCGTAAAATCCGCGCATTTCGTCGATGATGCGGCTGATTTCGCTGGCTTGCCTGCGCAGCATCCGTTCCGACAGGTCTCGGAGGTCGAGCCAGGCTGCGACGGGCAGACCGACAAGGCCGATGACCACTGCCGCCACCAGGAGCGGTCCCATGGTGCGCTGCTGACGCGCAATCTGTTCACCCAGTCCAGCCATTGTGCAAGCGCCCGGCCGTCTTAGTATGTGAACTATAGCTCATTCCCGGCACGGTACCAGAGTCAGTCTTGGCTCGATGAAAACATGTCAGCCCTGCAACATCGGACCGACCTCGAGCGGTTGTTGCTAAGCCGCGACCCTCACAGCGGATTTCGCATTCTGGCGCTGGACGGGCAATGAATCAGTGAAGGGGATGTCGCAAAGTCGGTTGTTGCTCGGAATGCGCTCCGCGATACCGCTCAGGGGTCAAAATTCGCTTCTGGCAAAGTTGAGACTTCTGCGGCCGGAGAGCGCGTCGGAAAAGAAAGTGTCCCGCGAAACGTATCCGCGTTTCGGCCACACTAGGGAATGGGACACCGCGGCCGGTGACGCGGTGCTGCGCGCTGCCGGCAGTGTGACGCGCACCTGGATAGTGCGCCGCTCGCCTGCGATAAGCGCAACCTGAGCGAAGACGAGGATTTCGCCAATTCGCATTTCATTGCCAGCGGCAACGCTGCCACGGCCGCTTAGGCATCATAATGAACTCCAATCCCGTCCCGGCTCGTCGCCCCCAATGACGCCGTCGCGGATGCGACGCCTGAGTGAGGCACTTGTTTTCAGGCGAACGCTCGTGGCAGGGAGTAACCATCCGGTGTGGATCGTGGCAGAGGCCCTTTCGCGTGTTGCTTGCATGGAGATCGACACCGACAAGATCGACGATGCGGTTCTGGGCCTGCTTTGGCTGCTGCATGAAGAGAGGCGCGCCTGGAAGGGGTTGGATTGGAATGCTCTGGATCGCTTGCACGAGAAGGGGTTGATCGCGAATCCGGCAAACAAGGCGAAGTACGTGGTTCTGACAGATGAAGGACTGCGGCGTGCGGAGGAGCTATTCCGAACCCTGTTCACCCTTCCGGCGCCATGAGCCATGAGCACTGGGCGGGCGCCGAAGAAATGATGGCGCACACGGCTGAATTTCGATAACGGCGGCGCCCTGACCGCAGGCGGGACGCGCAGTGCTCTCGCCGTGGCGGACGAATTCGTCTTCGTCACCTAGGCCAACGGGGGCATCCTATCTTTTAAGGCAGTGGCAGAGAACACCGTAGCCGCGAGATGCTTCTCCCGGCGGAATGGGCGCTCCGGGCCGAGTTGCAGCCAGCAGCGGGTCGGCGCCGCTGCTGACACATGGGATGTTGGTGGGGCAGATTGCCACTGGCGATGCGAAATCTCTATGGCTGCGGATTTCCGAAGGCAGGTTTCTCAAGCACCAGCACATGACTACCAAGAGGCGATGTGTGAGTGCTCTTGACCTGGAATCCTTCGTCAGAAAGCGTTTCGATGAATTCGCCATCCGTTCCAGGCGGAACGCGGGCAACGACGTTCGAGGTGCGCCTCACAATATTGGAAAGCACCCTTCGCGCCTTGCCTGGGCCGATGTTGCGCTGCATGTGCTGATAGACGGCCAGCAGCAGGACGATATCGTATTTCGGTAGAAGGATATTGCCGAGGCGCCGGCTGCCAAGATTCAGGCGATCGAACCGGGCATGTACCGGGGAGCCGCTCAACAACATCTTTGCAGTCTCGATATGCGGCTTGGCAATGTCGATCCCATGGATCGAACTGGGTTTCAGCTTGGATATCTCATAGGCGACAACACCCATATTGCAGCCAACATCGAGAATGGATTTTCCGGCGTAGTCGACCTTTGCGGAGAATAGCCCGTCAAGTCTGTCGTCCCACGTTCCGGCAAAACCCCTTTTGAATCTTGACCACCACAAATCATCAGCTCCTTTGAGAAGAGCCCCCTTGAGCGCCTCCTATCACGAGAGAATTAACGGTCGATACCCGTTCAACTGGAATTGATGACATTGACGAACCAAGGCAGGGACGTGTGCGGCCGCCTCACAACCCCATCACCTTGAGTGCCGCGGGAACCGGATAGCGGTTGCCGTCATAGCGCAGCCGGTAGGTCCGCTTCACAGACTTGGCGGGATGGGACTGGCATTCGCCATTCTGGTCGGGGGAGGGATTATCGGTATTCGACCGCTCAACCGCGGTGATATCGTGATAGCCATGATGGCTCGCCGGGCTTATCATCAGGCTGACTTGACTGGAATGAAAGTATCCGGCGCAACTACCATCGCTATCGCCGCTATGGCCGGCCACCACGAGGCCGTCGAGCACCACGCGTAGCGTATCGCCGGTGATAGCGTAGAGCCGCAGGTCGGTTTCAGTGAACGGAGCGGTCAGCGAATGGTGCGCCATTTCGATGCGCAGGCCGAATGCGCTGACATCGGGGGCCAGTGCGTAACGGCCGGTGTCGAATTCCACCTTTTCAATGACAATCATGTCATCGGTCATCAGACCGGGCTGGAGCAGGCGCTGGCGCACACGCAGCGTATTCGTGTCGACGACCAGAAGCTCGATATCGCCGACATGCAGGTGGTCGCCGTTAGCCCTGTCAATCAGCGGCACTGCGACCAACAGCAGGTCGTCATGGGCGGGCCAAATCTTGCAAATCAGACCGAATGGCGCATCGCTCTCCGGGAGCGTTGCGGCGATGCTCGTATGGGGTGCAAGCGTGAACGAGGCGCCGTCGGCGCTCTTTCGGGCCTCTGGATAGGCCTGCTGCAGCAGGGCGGCAGCGTCGCCGCAATCGCCCGCCCCGGCGCGGGCGGGCGACAGGCTGGCGAGGGCGGCGCCGAGCAACAGGACAGGCAACACTATTCGCATGGAATTCTCGCCTCGCAGGGCCAGGTTCGGCCAGTGACTTTCTACGCGAGATTGGTGGCGGCGCACAGGGTGCAGGGAAGTGACGGCTAGCTCCACCCGCTGCGTCAGGACCATAGGTATCCTGGAAAGTCGTAAAGTTCGAGCTCGCTTAGGGACGGCGATCATGAGAACGCCGCCCGCGCGGCCAATTTTTGCCAAGGCTGTTCGAGCTATCTGAAACAGATACTGACAATGTGACCTCGATTGCCTTGTCGCGCTCCGATTAGATAAAGAAGCGCTCCGACAAGAAACCTCTACAAAACCGGACCTTGCCGATCCGTCAAGCACACCTTCTAGGGTGTACATTCCAAAATTAACTCGGCATGACCTCCGTTTCTGACCCCCTGAGCCGGTCGCGTTCGCTGTCGGCACGGTATCAAAGCAGAACCAATGCCGCGCCTGCTTCGGCTTTCCGAAACCGCAGCGTGTCTTTCCTTGAGACTTGGCAGCACGGCGCGTTCAATCGGAACCGTGCTGCCTTCAATGTACAGCCAGTTGTCCAATCAGCCGGCGGGCTTGTAAACGCCGGCAGCCTTTTTGGCAGCTGCGAGCGCCGCATTCATGTCGAGTTCTTCGAGGACAACCAGATCCTTTATCCAGCCGCTTGCCCGGATCGCCAGTGCTAAGTCCATCCCATCGGCTTGGTCCGGAACCTCAGCATTGATGACAATATCATAGGCTTCTGATCAGTAAGACTAGATGGCAGTTGTGCAAGTAGTGACCAGTGATGGTGTCGGGAACTATACCTATTCGGCCGATCAAGGTGCGAAACGCCATGCCGATCTCCTGCATGCCCATCAGGTTGAGTTCGGGCTTTTTCTCCCGGTCTGGATGGCCGAACCACCAGCGCGTGTCGTATTCCCGAAGCCAGTGGCTTTGATGAGAGCACTGCTTTCAAAGACGAATGTGTTCGGCCTGGCTTGGCCGAGTATGTCGAGGGTCACGGTTTTGATCCGCTATTGCGCGCAACAGTCCTAGCACGCTGCCGGGCGCAGGCCCCTTCAGGAATTGGTAGTCCTGAAACGCTGGTTCGCGCCGCCTCATCCAAAAGGAGTATGCCCGCCGATGGCCGAAAGGAGGTCTCGTCCAAGCATGCCCATTTGCAGGCTCCAAGATGCGTTTTGCTCGGGCGCCAACGACAAGGATGGGCTGCAAGCTGCCGCTGACCTCATTCAGTTTTTCCCTTCCCCGAGAATGTCGAAGAAAGGTGTTTTGGACGCCTGGCTCAGCTCATTAAAACATTCCGGTCGAGAGCTATCCGCCGAACTCCGCCCGTCCGGAGAAAGGATGATGGACTGTGCTGCGTTCGTCTTGGAAGGCGATGGGAACACGGCGAAACCCCGACCGCATGTACACGACCATAAATACCCTCGCGCGGAACGGTCCGCGCACGCAGGTCTCTCTGGGACAGCAGATGTCATTCGTCGACAGGACGAGAGTTTTTCGAGCCGATATCGACGACTATGATCTCCGGCGACACGCCGAAACGCACCGGCAGCCACGATACGCCCAAACCCCCGGATACGATAATGTGCCGCCCACCCTCGACGACATGCCCGTAGGCGAAGCGCTGTCCGTAGGCTGAGTTGATGATGGGTGGGCCGATGAATGGCAAGCGCACCTGTCCGCCATGCGTATGGCCGCATAACGTCAGGCTGACACGGTCAGGGACAGTAATGAAGATGTCCGGTTCATGGGCAAGGAGCAATATCGGATTGCCGTCGTCCGGTATTGCGGCCAGTGTTCCAGGCAGATCGTTGACGCCCTTATACACGCCGCCAGACAACTGCACGGCCCACTGGTCGCCAAGACCCGCGAGCCAGAATGCTGGGCCATCCTGCTGACGGATAAGCGTGGCAGTGTTCTCGAGGACCGGAATGCCATTGTCGACGAGAGCTGCGCGGACGCTATCGACACCGTGCCACCAGTCGTGGTTGCCGAGAATGGCGTGGCAGCCGAGTGGCGCGGAAAGTTTCGAAAGTGAATTGCCCCAAACAGTGTCGGGCACGATCCCGGTGGCATAGCGCGGCAGCACGCCCATCACATAGTCGCCAAGGAGAAGGATGATATCGGGCTGCAGGCTATTCGAAACACCGACGATCTCGTCGATCCTGGAAACCGGCATCCAAGGCTCGCAGGCGTGGATGTCAGCGATCACGACGATGCGCAGGGGCTTGGCTGTGGTCGGCCAGCGCGGCGGTAGGACCTTGTAGCGAGTGACACGCAGTCGAAACCGAGGTTCAATCGCGAGCGCATAACTCGCCAGACCGAATGTCGCGAGCGACACGGCGCCAAAGAGCTTCAGGAATGAGCGCCGCGACGTCAGCACTTGTATTTCCCAGCACAACGAGGTCGGTTTTAGAGATCGCCACGAATTGAGCTGCGGCAGCCTGAACCACATCAACCGCGTGAGAGGCCTAGCAGGTCAATAGTTTCCCAAATCGGCGTCACCTGCAAGCATTGGTCTTTATTGCGCAGGGGAGGGAGCTGGCTAGGACCCGTCAACTGCTCCGATTTGCCACTGATCTCGGGCGGATGATGTAGTCCCATCGGATGAACGCGTCGCCTTAGATGGCGAGCGCCTCCATCTCGACATCGTTCACTTGTTCCCTTTTTTCGTCGCTCGCGGAATCGACCGCGCCCAACTTCAGGCCCGTTTGGTTGTCGTGACTGCGATCAGCTCGACCAGGGCTGCGCGATCGAGGAGGGCGCCGTCCGCGCCAGTTTGCGTGATGCAGAACAGGGGTGTTCGATGTTGCTCCACGTCGATGTGCCCGTCGGATGGTGATGCAATGTGGAGCGCGAGGCCTGTCTCGCGAGCGAGTTGTTCCAGTTCGACCTTCCACGCCCGGCTTTGGTCATCCAGGTTGGAGCCGACCGCTTCCCGCCTTTGACGTATCGCATGCTTTGGCTGCGCGTCGACAAGATTGCGGCGCTCTCGAGTTGAAACCGGAGGGCGAACTTTCGTCGGCTGCAAACCGGCTTCTTACCGCTCTCGCAGTGTCTCCTGCTTGTATTGCATCATTGGCGAGAGAAAGTAGCTGATGATGCTGCGCCTGCCAGTCTGGGATGTTCATTCGGACCGGAAGCTTGGCAACTTCAGTCTCCTCGGTTCGGTCCGAATGGACAACCTACAGAAGCTCACAACTAGAGCCTGTTCCATCCCGATGGCATCGGGATGGAACCCCATCTCTTTTGCTTGAGCAGATCTTCTCCGAAAACCGGGCTCCCGCCTTTTGCTACGCTGACTTCGGTTCGGGATCATGGCTTTGAGGTGCTGTTTATCCAGTCCTTGTTTGGCCACGGCAGCCCCGCGTTACTTCAGGTCACATAGAATGAGGCTGCGGCGAGCGAGAGATGTGGGGAAAGAGTGGCGAACTGTATTTGAGATGCGCCGCCGGCCCCGTCACTGTCAAAAGAGAGCGCCCCAGTTTCACTGTTGTAGATGATATGATCGGAACTGTCATGCGCGGCTGCACCAACAAAGAAAGCTTTGGATGGAAGCCCTCCCGGCTGCAGCCCGGCAAAAACGGTATCGCTGAGATGGAACGTGTCCTGGGAGCGCTTGAAGTCCGTGATCTTGTCGACATTGCCGGCTCCAAGAGCAGTATTGAACGAGAAGGCATCGTGGCCTGCGTAACCGGTCAAGACGTCGGCGCCGAGCCCGCCGTTGATGACATTGTTGCCGTCATTGCCCTGGATGGTCTGGGCGAACTCGTTGCCGGTGAGGCTCATCGTCTTCGTGCCGGACGGGTTGTTGGTGGCGAGATGCTCGATCTCCGAGCCGGCCGAAAGCGCATAGCTCACCGAGGCGATCACACTGTCGTTGCCGCCGCCCACTGCCTCAACCACCTTCTCGTTGGCATTATCGACATAGTAAGTGTCGTTGCCGCCATAGCCGATCATCGTGTGGCCGCTGGTTCCATGCAATACATCCGCGCCGCTGGTGCCGTACAAAGTGCCATCGCTGGTGTCGCCGGAAGGAGCGACAGTCCCGGTTCCAGACCCAGTCTCGGTCGCGGTCGAGCCAGTGATTGGGGGAGCGACGTTCGCCCCCGTGACAGTGTCGCCGCTACCTATCTTTTGATAGAGCTGCACCTCGTCGATCTGCATCTGCATTGACGATGGGGTCGAGCTGTCGAGAGCCGTACGCCATCCGGTCGCGTTCGAATTCGCGACCGAATTGCTCATCATCAATTCCATCGGTTCATCCGGGATCACTGCCTGTGCGCTGGTCACTTGCGCCATCTGCTTCCCGTCCAGATACCAGGTGATCGATTCACCGGGCACCCAGTTGATGCCGTACGTGTGGAAACCCGCCGTGAGGTCGACGCCGCTGTCGACGACGCCACCGGTCGCCCCTGACGGCCCGTGGAGGTGCCAGGCGAAATTATGGTCTGTGGGCCCCGAGCCGGTAAAGCCACCCTCCTGTATATCGATCTCAAAATTGTCGCCGCTGCTGCCCGCGCCTTGGCCGGGCATCATCCAGAGGCCTGGCCACGCGCCGTCGCCGCTCGACGCCTGCATGCTGATCTGAAGGTAGCCGCCGTTGAATTCGAAGTTGCCATAGCTGCTGACGGCGCCGGACGTGATCGGGAATGTTTGTGCCGTCCCCTGAACCACGCCGTTGACGGGCTGTTGGATTGCCGTGAGATTCAACAGCCCGTTGCTCACCGTATCTTGGCTCGGCATAAAGTATTCGGCGTTAAACTGGTTGCCCATCCCACTTCCGCCCGATCCATTGTCGTTCCACGGCCAGCCATTAGCGGCATTGCTGGTGATGTAGGTGTGCCAGTTGCTGTCGAGCGCCGTACCGGAGAAGTCCTCCTCGTAGACCAAGTCGCTAGAGGCAAAGCCTGCAGGTGTGGAAAGTGCCATTCGGTGATCCTCTTTGAGGTTGAAAAAGGGATTTCTACTGCCGCGCATGGCCGAGGCACGCGACATGAGCATGCCCGCAGCTAGGCAACGCGAACGGATTGCAAAGTAGCGGAGATTTGGAAGTCCTCGCCCCAGACATATTGTCGAGCGAGCTTAACGTTGAGCCCGCCCTCGAAGGTGAGTTTTGTCAACGGGAATGCCCATCAGGGCCTCCTCCTTAAACCATATACGCTGTCGCTGCCGACGCCCCGCAAGGTGTTCAACGGTTCCAGCCGCAGCCGGATTGAAGTGAGGGCAACTCTTCCGGCAGACGTACCGCCGAGCTTGTCGTATAGTGTAAGTACCGTATACCATTAGCTCATTGCGTTTTTTTGTTTTAATTCGACCCGCGTCCCTAAGTAAAACGCAGGTATTTTCGTTCTCTAACTTATTCACGCACGGCATTGTACCTGCGTGAATTGATCATTCGAGGACGATGTACGTAACCCAACCTGCCATTTGCGGCGAGAATGAGGCTAGACGATAACTTATTAACACCTTCTAATGTAGGCAGTGTGTCGAACGGCCGCACCGAAACAGCCTTCCGGACGCCCTACCAAAACCGTGTCCTTCGGCTGAAATGTTGCGCTGGTTTGGGCATCCGTGGCTCGAGCGCACCGCCCGTGTCCATGAGGTGATCGAGAGGGGCAGCCGGAATATCTGCCGTTGCTGCGTGGCGGACTAGCTGACGTGCTTGTGGGTGGAACGGTGGAACTGCAGGCCCGGATGTTCGACCGTGCCGTTTGCGCGGATCGAGGTGGAAGGCTGGCACCGTCATCGAGTCATCGAGCGCAGCCCCTACAGCACCGGACAGGCCGTTTGATCGCCACGCCAGCGCGCCTGCATCAGGATCGAATTTTTCAAGATCTGAACAGCGCGAAGACCCAAGGGAAGTATGGTCCTTAAGTGGCTCTTTGAAATGGCTGAAACGTCGCCCTCGGGCGCGAGGGCGCTTCGTAGCCGCGGGCCGGTCCCGCGGATTGTCAAATTTGAACGGCGCAACCAGGCGCCGAAGCTCCACTTGCGGCCGTCTGCGAACCGCCTGGCCTGCTCTTTCGCCGTATCGTCGTATGTACAGGCAAGGTTGACCCCCCCTATAAATTGGCCGCGTTCGTCCAACTGCGGCATGGCTTGTTCTCGATCAGGGTTGCCAAGCCGTCTCGGCGCCAGCTCGATTTGAATTGAGGCCTCCAGCAGCGCTGAGCCGTTGTCGCCAATCGCTCCACTGTTGTGTACTTCCAAAACAAAGACGCTGCATAACGACATGCCCGAACATAGAATGTATATCTTCCGCTAGTTGCATGTCATTCACATTCGCCCAAACCACGTGTTGGACGATCTGCTTGAGCGCTCCTCCACTATATCCACAAAGACCCAACGTGACTGCGCTATGATCATTAGCGTATCGAACAGCACGCAAAACGTTTTCCGAGTTCCCGCTGCCCGAAATGGCAATGACCAAGTCGCCATCGTTCAGGATGTTCTTCAGCTGCTCGACGAATACATCCTCGAAAGAAACATCGTTGGCGTAGGCAAATGTAAGGCCCACATTGTCGATCAGCGTCCGACCACGAAACGGGCGCTTCGTAGAGAGATAGATGCTCTTGTTCCAGTCCGTGATAAAGTGTAGCGCTGTCAGTGAACTGCCACCATTTCCAAGGGTGATTATTTGCTTGCCGTCTTCCTGTGCCTGCGCGACCAAGGCTACTGCGTTATCAAAGCTCTGGTGATCTAATGAAGCCAGAACGGTCTCGAGCTTCTCGAAATATACTTGAGCGCTGCCGCTGAAGTCATTCATTGGGTGGCCTCCGATGTCGGTTGATAATGAACGATGCGACTCCCGACGAAGTCGAACTTCGCAGGGATATGCTTTAGCTCCCCGAGGGCTACTTTGATTGCGTCGTGGCGATCGAGAGGCGCGAAGAACATGAGAAAACCTCCTGCACCTGCTCCAAGTAACTTGCCGCCCGTGGCACCTGCTCGCAACGCAGTTCGGTACCAGCCATCGATTACATCGTTCGTGATTTCTTCAGAGAGGCTCTTTTTTAAGAGCCAGTTCTCATGGAGGATTTCGCCGAAGGCGTCGAGGTTGCATCGATGCAGTTCATCACGAAGGTGATACGTGAGCTCGACCATCCGCCTGAGCGCTTTCCGCTTGTCCGGTGCTCTTGCGATGCCCTCTGACTGTCGGACGAGAATGTCTGAAGCACTACGCGTAATGCCGGTGTAAAACATGAGAACTTGTTTCTCAATTGAAGCGATAAAATCACCTGGGCATATGATTGGTGACACCGAGACGCTTTCATCAGGGTGAAACTCGATAAGATTCAACCCCCCAAAAGCGGCGGCGTATTGATCTTGCTTTCCAATGGGAGCGCCACAAAGTTCGATCTCAATGCGACAACTATCAGCGCCGAGCCTTGCTTTGGAGACATACTGCCCACGAAACGCGTTTAGTGCATGCAGAAGGCCAACGGTAAAAGTGCTTGAGGATCCAAGTCCTGTTCCCTTCGAAGGAATATCGGCAATAGTTGTTATCTCAACTCCTCCAGGGATCCCAAGATATCCCATCGTCGCCCTTACAATCGGATGCTGGATGTCCTCAACACTGTCTACTTCTTCCGTTTTCGAATAAGCGATTCGAGTGCCACTATCGAACTTGCGGTTCACATTCACGTAGACGTACTTGTCGATAGCAACGCTTAGGACGGCGCCACCTTCCTGCCGATAGAAGGCAGGAAGATCGCTACCACCTCCCACAAAGCTGACTCGAAACGGCGTCTGACTAATGATCATTGAACTGCCTCTGTCAGCTCAATCGCCCGCAATTGGACGCAATGTTCAGCTTGCGCCCGCGATGCCAACACGATCGGTGTCTCGTCCTCTTGGCGCGAACTGTAAATACTGGCTGCAGTCCCCCAATCCATACCTCGCCGCAAGTATTCTCGCGCTACTCTGGACATCCGCACCTCCTCATCAATATCAACGAAAAATGTGTGTGCACGACCGCCCAAAACCAGATCGGACAGCCAAAGAGCGACGGTTCCTTCCACGACCAGGACGGTTTCCGGAGAAACGGTTATCCTTTCCGATCTTGGATGCGATATGCGGCTGAGCTTTTCGTAAAAGGGCAGTTCGTGCGTCTCGCGAGAGCGAACTCCCACTAAGCGGCTTAGAACCTGCCTGATCTCGTCCACATTGGTGCGACCCATCACGGTTGGTTCGCGATCCGCGACGGACTGTATCCAGCGATCAAGAGCAACGATTTCCGTCTCAAAGCCGCGCCCGCGAAGAACCTCCGCGATAGCGCTGGAAAGAAAACTCTTTCCGCTCCGGGAGAGGCCCCCTACGAAACAAACATCACCTGGCTTCACATGGGAGATCAGATCAGATGCTGAATTTATCAAGGGTGGATGAACGGCGAGAATGAACTTAGCTGCCTCCAACAAGTCTGAGACAGTATAGTCAGGCGTGACATGATACTTGCTATCCAACCCGCCCGCGCCCGTCTCGACGAGGATCGATCTGATGCCAGACCGCTTTGCAAGAGCGACATCCGTAGATGAATCGCCGATGACCCAGGATTGGCTGCGATCGATATTGAATGCCTCGACGGCCTCATTAATCAACCCAATAGAAGGCTTGCGGCATTCACAGCGGATCTTCAGCTCTTCCACCTCACCGATAAAGCCGCGATCTGGATGGTGCGGGCAGAAATAGATGGCATCAACAAAAGCTCCACAGCGGCCAAGCTCAGTCTCCATCTTGTTATGGATCATCCGCAAGTCTCGTGCAGAGCAATTGCCTCGGGCCACAACGGGTTGGTTAGTGACGACAATTGTCCGGTATTCGGCTCGGTTGAAACAAGCGATCGCGGCCGCAGCTCCGTCAATCAGTTCGAAGCGTTCGGGACGATCGATGTGTCCATAGTCAACATTGATGCACCCATCCCTGTCCAAAAATACTGCTTTCTGCGGAGAAGTGAGGGAAGCTCGGGCTATGCAGCCCGATTCAAAGTCGGCGCAAACCTTGTCAAGTCGCGCCGGGGTCCCAGCGTCTTTTATGTACTCAGGGCTGTTGTAGCTTCTAATTTTCATACCGGCCCGAAGCATTTCAGGAAAAAGGTCTTTGCCAAAGTCGAGCGGAGTTACTGTGGCGCGCCACCGGAATAAAGCTTGTCTTCGAATATAGTAAAGAGCCGCGCTGACCTTGTTGGGGTAATAGCAACCGGGATCGTGTGGATATGGATAGAACGCGGTAACCATACCGTCTTCTGACGTGTCTATCAGATCGGAATCATGCGGGTGATCATTCGGATGGGTGAAAACTGTTGCGGCTGCTGCCTTGTGTTTTTCATGGAAGCACTTGAAGCGGGTGAGATCGATGTCGAGCATCGTGTCGCCATAGATCGTAAGGAAGTCGTCGTCGAGCAGATCCAAAACGGACAGAACTGCTCCAGCAGTCCCGCGAGGCGCACCGTCATTTACGCAAAGAACGTCAATCCCCCAATTCTCGCGCTGATTGCAAAACTCCACGATTTGCTCGGCAGCGTGGTTCACCAGAATCAAGATCCTCTCGATACCGTGTTGCTTAGCGAGGACGATTTGATGCTCAAGAAGTGGCCTGCCGCCAACGTTGACCAGCGACTTAGGCAAGTCACTTGTCCGGCTCCTGAGCCGCGTCCCTCGACCGCCCGCAAGTACAACCGCCTGCATCACAGGTGTCCTTCCTGTCGCACGATTTCTACGACGGCTTTTCGAACAGCATCAGCCGAACCAAGCTGGGGCCGCCAACCGAGTGCACTGATTTTTGCTATGTCATAGGAAAATCGGGGAACATCCCCCGTCCAACCGCGGTCTTCAACTCCATATTCGATCCCCGCGCCCGGTGCGACAGCCCCGACAGTCGTCTCCGCTATGAAGCTAACGGTTACCCCGTTGTCCCCGGGGCCGATATTGTAATAGCCAAGCCGCTCGGATGCGTTCGCACGCAAGTATACAATTGCATCAATCAGATCATTGACGTGAAGATATGCTTTCTGCTGTCGCCCCGATCCCAAAACATTCAGCTTGTTTGGCGTGATCCGAAGCTTTCTCACGAAATCTAGAATGACACCGTGTGTTGCTGGGACGCCGATCACGTTCGGAAAGCGAAAGAGCAAAGCCCGAGCTAGCCAGTTCTCGACGGCAGCGCTGATTAGCGCCTCCGATGCGAGCTTCATAGCACCGTAATTGGAAACGGGCAGCAGCGGCCCGACATCCTCTCTAATCGGAGCCTCTCCCAAATCGCCGTATACTGCTGAACTGGAAGCGAAAGCAAGGAACGGAACCCCCGCCTCCTTCATCGCGTTCAACACGTTGAACGTCGATAGAAAGGTGTCGCGTAGATCAACAGAGGCATCGGCGATTCCCGCAGCAATGTCCGAATTGGCAGCCATGTGCCAAACTTCGGAAATCGGAATGCGACTGTGACAATTCATAAAGCGGCTTCTCACTGCACCGGCGTCTGAGAGATCCACCTTCTCAAAAATGAACCTCTCATGCGTGAGGAGGCCACTTAGGTTTTGCCGAGAACCTCGTGACAGGTCATCAAAGCCGAAGACCGGATATCCACGATCAACAAAGAGCCTTGCGAGCTTGCTTCCTACGAAGCCCGCAACTCCCGATACAAGAATAGCGTGCGGTTCACCCAATCGGATTTGCCCTATTCGTGCGTAAGCTTTGGCGCCTTAAGTCTTCGGGATTGCAATGACAACTTCCATTTACAAGCCTTGACCGCTGGAGAGCCGGGAGTTCGACCGGGCTTGGCGTTAAGCTCTGCGCTCGTCGTTAAGGTCATGCGTCTCACGCGTCATTCTGAATTCATCGCATGGTTTTCTCCGATCCGCGATCGTTCCTCAGGGGTAGCCCCATTTTGCTGATCCGGACTGAATTGCACCGCGCTCGCCTGTGCGGCGACGCCAACGGCGATCCCAAGAACGGTCAAGGCGCTCCGCAGCCTGATCCCGCGAAGCGCGTGCGTGGCGATTCGCAGGCTCTCCAGAAGACTCATGGGAGCAACCTCATGGCGTTCAGAAGCGAATTCTTGCCCGATGCCACATCGTCGTTGAGGATTCGTGCAGCGTGATCTGTCGGCCCGCGCGATCGGCGAATTCGGTGGCATGCGGAACCGGATGATGGTGTGACCGTCGCGATGAAGGCCCCGAACAGTGATAGGTTCTCATCGCTGGTACCACTGTCCAGTGAGCCGGTTGGCTCGTCGGCCTCGCGACCGGCCATGTCGGCAAGCCAATCGAGCCGATCCGCCCCGCAGGAACTGATCGAAGTCCGTCGCGCCTTCGCGGAACCGATCGGCGCCGCGGAGACCCTCGCACAAGCTCACCGCCCAACTTGCGAGGCGCTTCAGCTGAAGGCGTCGGGCGCGCGCCGCATCAATCTCATTTGCCTCCGCGTGGATAACCGCCGCCGTGCGGGTCGACGAACCGTGCCAATCGAACCGCTGCCATGATCGATCGCAGGTGATCGAATGGGACAAGGATGACATCGACCTCCTGAGGTTCATGAAAGTCAATGTGCTCGCTATCGGCATGTTCACCTGCGGGAAGCGCACCGTTGAGGCCGAGTTCGTGAAGCACGTCGCGCCGCTAGGGTGAGAGCATGTCGGTCTGACGGGGGACTACGTCTGGGGCGCCGATCCGACGCCCACCGACGGCTTGCGGCCGCTGCGCCGGCCAGTCTCGCTACTCGCCGCTTAGTTCCTGCTCCGTTCTACGAGCAGTACGCAGCGCTCACTTTCGTATCGTCACCCCTCGATGCTGTCGGTCATGCTCAGGTGGTAGACCTGAACGTCGGTCACCTCCAGTTCGAGCGTTGCCGGGGTCGAACTGTCGTAGGCCGTGTGCCAGCCAGACGCGCTGCTGTTGGCGATACTCAGATTAATGAGCAGGGTCATGGCATCGGTCGGCACGTTCGTAGTGACGGTTCGCTTGAGCACACCATCGAAATAGAACTTGATTGACACGCCCGGTATGTACTCCATGCCCCAGACGTGGTAGTCGGCCGACAGGTCCACACCAGCATCGAAGAACCGCTGCTCGTTGGTGGCAGCCAACAAGGCGTTTGCCAGCACTCCGTTGCTCGACACGGAGCCGTTGAGGAACCCGCCCTCCTGCGTGTCGATCTCGGCCCCGCCCTCGAGATGCCAGAAGCCTGGCCATCCGCCAGTGCTGACGTCCGGCTGCTTCATGCGTATCTGGGCGTAGCCACCGGCAAACGTGAACTTGCCGTGCGTGCAGATGGCGCCCGACTTCCACGTGTACCCGGCGAACCGGTTGCTTCTCGTCGCAACGATCTTCAAGCCTGATGGGCCAGTGCTGATCTGAGCCGGGTCGAAGTACTCGGCGTTGAATCCGCCAGCGTTCACCGCGGAGTACGGCGACGGCACGCTCTGCTGCCAGATACCGTTCTGGTCCGCGATCGCCGGTGTCCACTTCGTGGAGTCGAGCGAGTGCCCCGTGAAGGTGTCCTCGAATATCAGCTGACTGGTAGTGTACCCAGCCGGGGGTAGCAGCGACGATCCACCACCTCCACCACTCGTGCAGCACGTGACGATCATGAGCGCTGTGAAACAAATGTACTTCGATATACTTTTCATATTGCCCTCCTCGTAACGAGGGGCTTGACCGAGATGCGATTGCAATGGTCGCCGCCGCTTACCGATGGCACAGCCAAGCTTATAGTGAAACGACGAGGACTGGTTACCCCGACTTTATTGCGGCGCGGCAGGTGGACCTCGATGCGACCATAGGGCACCGGGTTATAGAAGTCTCAGTCGGTCTAAGGCTGCTGCCTGACCCTCTTGTCCTCGCCGCGCAGTACAATCTTCAGCCCATCATCCGGCCGCAGCAACGCCGTCGCCTCATCCCATGTCGCACGCACATCCAAACGTCGTGCTCCTCATCCGTGGTGTGATTACGGCATGACCTTGGGATGGATCGGCTCGTTCGGCGCCGGCGTGAGGAAGCCATAAACATAGTGCGGTCCGGGCAAGGGTTTGGACTTCGTCCGTCGGCCGCCGTTGAATGCCGTCCACATGCCTCAGGGCGAACCAGACCACGTTTTTTTGGGTCACCGGGCTGGGCTCGGGAGCGTACTCAGCGAAGCTGTTCGCCGGGACCAAACAATGGTTTTTCCGAGCTGAGCCACGCCAGCCGGTGATGCGAGGAAGTGCTCCTGATGTTCGTAATTTGGAAACCTCCCGGCTCGTGGCGGTGGCGGCATTATCCAGCCAGGTGGTCTTGGGGCGGTGTGTCGACGCCGATCCTCGGGAGGTAGCTCCTTATTCCCGCGATCAGGCCTTGATCGAGTGATAAAGTCTGCATAGCCGAACGAAGATCGTTGCGATGCGGCCCTCCGAGCGGGGCCCCTCGACAAGTCACTGTCAACAATCCTGCATCGGTGTCATGGATGGTTCCTGAATGCTCAAAGTTTTCCTAAGAGATTCGGCTATCAGGCTATACGTGCTGACCGCCAAGCTCGGCCTGCAGAGTCTTCCGCTTTTCCACCGCGCCTATCTTGCGCTTTATCCCCTGTACAAAAGGTATTTTGAAGCAGGCCCAATCGATCAGCTCAGGGAATTCGTGCCAGACGGATCGCTGGTCATCGACGTCGGCGCCAATGTCGGCTTCTTCTCGGTCCGCTTTGCTGAATGGGTCGGTGATGGCGGAAAGGTGATCGCCATCGAGCCGGAGGATCAGAATTACAGCGGCCTGATTTGCGCGCTCGAGCGCGCGGGTCTCCTTGGCCGCGTCGAGGCGCTGAGGGTGGTCGCCGCCGCCGAGCCCGGCACGACCTTTCTCGAAATCAACCCGCTTTATCCGGCCGACCACAAGCTTTCCCAGAACGGTACCGGCGTGCCGGTCACCGCCGTGACGCTCGACGGACTGCTCGCGGACAAGGGACCCCGGCGCCCGGCGCTCGTGAAAATCGATGTGCAGGGTGCCGAACTGCTGACGCTTCAGGGCATGATCGAGATCCTGAGGTTCGCCCGCCCGGCCCTGTTCGTCGAACTTTCCGACCAGGGATTGAACAAGTTCGGGGCGTCGGTTTTGGTAGTCCTGCGCCTCTTGTCGGATAACGGATACGAGGCATACTGGCTGACCCGGACCGGGCGCCGAAAGGCAAGCCAATCCGAGATTGAGGCCAGAACAACCGGCACCAAATCTGCCGATGTGCTGTTTCTTCCTGACAGGTCTGCGAGCCAGCGCTTCGCACAGCGACTTGAACTGAACGCCGTTCGTTAGTCTCTTTCGGAAAACCGGCTCCCCGCTGCGAAGCTTCGTCGTACTTCTGAGCGACGGAGGACTCGCGCATCAGGTCGTCCGAGAATTTCATCGCGACTTCCACGGCGGCCTTGGCACAAACTGCGCAACCAGTCGCCAAAGCTCCACCTCATGGCCATACTGCTAACCGGTTGGCGTGCTCTTTCGCTGCATCGTCGTCCGTGCAGGCGAGGTTGACCCCGCCCATAAATTGGCCATGTTCGTTCAGAACGTAGACGCGATAATGCTTTCCTATGAGCTACCTCCGATAGGCCGCGTGCCGAGCGAGGCTGCATGAAGGTCGTTGGCTCGACGCGCTGACGGCGTCGCGAGGGCCGGCCGCCTCAGCTTCCTCAGCGATCTCGCCGGCCTCGCGCATCCAGACGCCTTCGCTACCGCGCCGACCGCACAATTTCGCTGTTTGCGGGTAATGTCTCTTGGCGCATCGCGCCGGTCTTCGACTGAGAATGTCCACGCAATGTGCTAGAGTAGCCATCCACCCGGCAAAGCCGGGGGCCTTCAGACTTGAGCCTCTCAAGCGGCTCAAGCGTGGAGGCTCACGAAGGCGAAAGTCGTCGACGCCCGGAAACGTCAAACTGCTAGTGTCACACGGCAAGGCCGTGGGATCTCCCATACTGTTTAGGGCTCCAGCGAGAAGCTCCGAAACTCGATTCCGAGTTGCTTGAGCCGCTCTACACCGGGAACCTCTGCCGCCGGGTGCACGAGCCCAAGGATGGAGTCGGATCGGAAGGGTAGGGGGACATGCAGGGCCTCAGCTGCCTTGAGGACGCCACTGACAAGCTGCCAGGGCACGGCGACGGCGCGCAGTGTTCTGCCTTGTGATGCGGCGATCTCTTTCATGAGCCGTCGGAACGGTACCGGTTCGGGGTTGGCCAGCCCTACCGGTTCCGGCAGGGGCATGTCCGACTCGGCAATACGCACCATGGCGGCTGCCATGTCCGCCTCATGCACGGTGAACTGATGGGAGCGCGCTCCGATGAGAGGTGTGACTGGCAGGTTGGTGAGCTTGCGGAGCGCGCCTGCCATCCCGCCCCAACCGGGGCCGTACACCAGTCCGAGGCGGGTGGAGACACCTCCCAGACTGCTGGCGGTGCGCTCGCAGGCCAGCTTCGCCTGACCGTACAACTGTCGGGTTCCCTTACAGGCGGACATCGAGGAGATAAAAATGACCCGGCGAACCCCTGCGTCGGCGGCATTACGCAGGAGGTGCTGCGAGCCGGACACATTGACACCCCACACATCGCCGGCGCTGACGAGAGCCAGGTCCCATGCACCGTGGATGAGCACATCTAGGTCGCTCAATGCGGCCCCCGACGGCGGGCGCTTGATCTCGTATGGGCGCCACTCGGCGACGCCAACCATTGCGGTGGCAGAGTCGGAGGTCACCCGGTTCGAACGGGCGAACGCGATGACCTCATGCCCTTCTTCGGCGAAGGCGGCACGCAGGATGGTCCCGACATATCCGTTGGCTCCGGTGATACCGACACGCATAGAACGCTCAACCCGTCAGCTGCATCGCTTCGCAGGCGATGCGATGAGAATTGGCCATCACAGTCAGGGTAAAGGTAGTAGCTGGAACATTTGGGAAAACCGACCCGTCGATGAGATGGATACGGTCCCAGCGCGCCAGCCGCCCGAGGCGGTCTGTCGACGCACTCCCGGTATCCGGCTCACTGGCGTGGGGAAAGCTGCCGCCAAAGTGGTAGCTCTTAGCCCCGCCCGACCACAGCATCCGCGGCGTGACTGGCCACAAGTCAAGGTAAGGTGCCGCCCTGCGGATCCGCTTTATTACGTCAGGCAGCATCGGAGGCACGTCTTTGCCCCTGACCCTGGCCTCGCTGAAGCCCTCCGAAGCAAGGGTGATCTGGGGTAGCTCATCAGGAGCTGCGGGCAGCTGGGCCGTGACCCGGATCTTAGGTGACGCCCAGGACGGCAAATAGCCGAGGCCTACCGTCAACCGGCTCAGGAGTCGATCCGTCACGAAGGCGGCGGCGGGATGTTGGAGGAAGCCGGGAAGCGCATCGTAGTATGCCTGGTTGAACGGATAGAAGTGAATCTGTGAGACATCGAAGCCTTCGTCGTCCCGGACGATGACCATGTTGAACTGGTTGAGTGTGAACTCGCGCCTTGTACGTGGGTCTGGGGTCGGCTTCATGGACATCATTGGAAGAACGAATTGAGCCGATTCCGAAAGATATACCGGCTGGTCCGATCCGAGCGAGCCCAGGATCAGCCGGGTGGTCCCGACTGCTCCGCAGCCCACGAAGACCCGGTCGGCGGTGAATCGCTGGATCCGGCCGCTGGACAGCTCCCGGGCCTGCACGACGGCCGTGTCGCCCTCCTGGTCAACTCGCACCGCCAGCAGCCCGCTGTGGTAGGCGATCCTCCCGCTGCGCCTGAAGCGATCGAAGCTGTGCGAGGCCGAATAGACTAGCGACCGCGGGCACCCAGTCATGCACAGCCCGCAGGGCTGGCATTCGGGCGCTGAGAAGGCGAGGCGGGCGCGGCCTATCGTTATTCCCGCGGAGCGCACTCGATCGCGGTGCCGGTCGTAGTTGGCCAGGACCATCTGCGCCCGCGGCGCCAGCGGCGGAAGCGGGTCCGGGGATCCGATGAGCGGGAACCACTCCTCGAGATCGTCGGACTCTCCAGCGAAAGGAATGTGACCCAGGATCGTCCGATAGTGCTCTTCCATATCCGAGAAGTCGAACGGCCATCCCTTGAACGAGGCGGCGCTGAAGGGCATGATCTGGGCTCCCCAGACGTTGCTGAACCCCCCGTAGGCGCTTGATATGACAGCTGAGTTGACTCTACCCTCGGAGTGGACGCCGTCGAGCTGGCCCTTGTTGACAAACGGGAAATCGGATCCGTAGCTTCTCTTTTCAGGCAGCGAATCGGACCGGATCCGCTTGGGTTGCAGGCTGACCCCGCGGACGTCCTCCTCATCCCAGTTGTCGACACGCAGCTTGGACATCCTGGAGATTACCTCTTGCGTCTCCGCGTCAAGCACGGTGCCCGGATCGAACACGGTTACCTTCTCGTCCGGTTTATCGGACAGCGCCAACACGGCGGCGGCTGCAGCCGGACCCGAACCAATGATTATCGAAGACGGCATCTACTTGCCGCGCCCATCGCCTTGCGCGGCTGTGTCCAGTATCTGCTTGGTTGCCTGTTGGCGCCGCCGGCGCAAGCGCCGCACCAGCTCGATCCGGCCGGCGACGTGGCCTACCGCGGCCAGCCCCACGCCAGCGACTATCGCCGCGGACCGGGCCAGCCCGTGGGCGTCACCCTTGGCCGCCTGCAAAATCTCCCGCGGTAGGCCCTTGGTCAGCGCGTACCAGGCGAAGCGGGCCTCTGCACCCAGTGTGGCCGCGTCGCCCATCTGGGCAAAGGCCTCGACCTTCCCCTTGTTGACGAACAGGCAGCGGCGCCAGAAGTACCTCCAGGTCGGCCGTGAGGCGGGCACGAAGTGGCGAACGGTCGCCGCTGGTTCGTAGATGACTGCCTCACTGCCCCTGAGGTGCGCCACGCGGTGACACATGTCCATGTCGTCGTGACGGTCGGAGTGGAACCCTCCCACCTGCTCGAGGAGGGTCCGCCGCACCGACATGTTGGCTCCTATGAGGTGAGCCAAAGGACCTCGGCTGGTCGGAAGGCCGTCATAAGCGCATCCGAACACCCAGTCGAACTGCACAGGAAACCAGGCCGGGCGGCTCGTCTCGAAAACCGGTATGGGGCGCCCGCCGACGGCGCCGATGCGCTTATCCCGGTAGGGTTCGATGAGAATCTCGAGCCAGTCCCTGTCGGCCGCCGCATCGTCGTCCAGGAACGCCAGGATCTCTCCAGTGGCTGTCTCGGCTGCCGTGTTTCGGGCCGCCCCCAGGTGCCCGTCATACTTGTTCTGGATCACCCGTATCGGAGGGGCGGATGCTGCGAAGTCAGCCCAGTGCGCGGCACAACGGTGGAACAGGGGCTGGTCGACAGATACGATGATCTCGCGGGGTTGCAAGGTCTGCTCCTGAACCGAGGCCACCGACTGAAGCAACAGCTCCCATCTGTCCTCGGAGTAGGCACAGATAATCACTGAGATCGTAGGGGGCGGCTGCCGGCATTCGCTGCTGACGCCATCCTCGGGCTGCCCGGTTTTGGATCCAGGCTGACCGGTTGTGGCAACGGCAACGTCATGACCGCGGCGGGCGAGACCGATAGTTAGGTTGCGGACGTGGCCCCGCTGGCCAACGCCAATCGAGATATAGGATTGCGCAAGCATCAGAATACGCATCTAGGAATTCTCCCGACTTGAGCTGCCAATGTCTGTCCAAACTCTTTGATAGACGTGCGATGGTCTTGGTTTTTGAAACGCAGGCTTCCACGCGGGATTCGGCCTACCCGGAAGCCGGTTTTCAGCATAAAAAGTTACCAACCAGGGCCGAGGTTTGCGCCATCGTAGGCTTGCTTCCGTCGAGCGACCCGATCACCGGCTGGAGAAGGTGCGGACCACATTGGCGCCCATCGCCACCGCGTCGTCGAGCACGCGGGTGACCTCAGCCTGCAACCGGTAGGTCAGATAGTGGTTGTTTACGCCGGTCACGAAGAACGGCCTGCCGTCCAACGCAAAGTTCGTTCCGGAAGTCTTGATGAGGGATGTTGCCGACGGATCGTCCGCGGCGCTCGCGACTGCCGGAACGGACAGCAACGCGGACACCAGCACCCGCAGTCCGGCGTTCCGCAGCCCATTTTTCACTCGTTGCCAGTCGATGATCATCCTGGCATTTGGCTCTCGCCGGCCACAGGGTGCAATGGCCCCTAAGGATTACCTCCTCTGACCTCACACAGCCACGGCGTCGTTCGGGCATAGTGGTGCTTAGCCGTTTCCAGTCGCTCGAGTATGGACCCGTGCTCAGGCATCTCCCAATCAAGTGTTCGGCTCCCGACATGGCGAGTCCCCGCAACCATGGTGGGTGGAAACCATCCTCGCGCTGCGGCTTTCTATCTGCCGCCCTTGGCTCGCGTGCCTGCGGCGGAATCCAGGGTAGGCGGATCGCCTGAGGTGGTTCTCGTGGAAGCTGTAAGCTGGCTTTTTGAAATCGGCCGTGAGAACAACAATGCGCATTTGCCTGAGTCTCGATTCGTCCCGGCTGCTGCGGTGGCACCTCTGGCTGGCAGAAGCGCTCGCTGAAGTGCCCGGCAACGAAGTCTTCTGCGCTTTGGCGGCCGGTCGCTGCCCGCTGCCGATAATCTGCCGTCTGCTGCTGGAACTCGAACAACTGGTCTGTGGCTTTCGCGGGAACGGCGCCATCGACCCCGTCCAGGCGGCGCTGCGGTGCCTGCCGCCGCCTCCGGCCGACCAAGTGGATGTGGTGATCGATTTGAGCGGCGCAGAATCGCTCCCGGCGGGGCGGCGCGTGCTCACCCCGGTCTTCAACGGCGCACCCGGCGAGATCGGAGTTGTGGCGGCCTGGGTGAATCATCAGGATCTTCTCGTCGACCTGCATGACACGGCGCGCCCGTTGCGGCCGTGGACGGCGCGTCCGGCCAGTGCAGACCGTGAATTATTGGCAGCGAGGCTCGACAGCGCCCTTTCCTGCGCTGTGCCGCTGATCCTCAAAGCCCTGTGCGAGGAAAGCGGTTCAACTGCGTCCGGTATCCGCGGTCCGCGGACGGCAGTGCCCTCGTTTGGCGCGCTTTCGGCGCTTGCAAGGGCGAGCGGCACGGTTGCATCGAAGGCGATCGGGCTTTTGGACGTCCTGGCGAGGGGCGGCAGGATGTGGGGGATTGGCTGGCGCTTCGATGAATCGGCGAGCCTGCTCGACAAAGGCGAAGCAGCCTTCCGGGTGCTCACCGGAAATGCCGACAGCTACCTTGCCGACCCGTTCCCGTTCCGGCACCAGGGGCAGAATTTCATCTTTGTCGAACAGTACCTCTACTCGAAGAACCGGGGGTGCATTGCGGTCGTGGCAGTGAACCGGGACGGGACAGCCGGCGCATCCCGGATCGTCGTAGAGGAACCGCATCACCTCTCGTACCCGTTCGTGTTCGAGCAGGATGGGCAGATCTGGATGATCCCCGAATCGGGGGCGGCCAAGAATGTCAGCCTCTACAGGGCAGTGGAATTCCCTTACCGGTGGACGCGGGAGGCCTGTCTCATGGAAGGCATTGAGGGCTACGATACCACGCCGCTCTGCCATGAGGGCGGCTTTTGGTTTTTCGTCAGCCCAAGGCTTTGGAGGTCCACATCCTGGGATCTTCTCAGCCTCTACCGTGCCGAGAGCCTGACTGGGTCCTGGACGCCCCATGCCGCCAACCCCGTCCTGCTCGATGCAAGGCTCAGCCGTCCCGCAGGCGCCGTCATCCGACATGGCGGACGCACGCTACGCCCGGTCCAAGACTGCGCGCGCGGTTATGGCGGCGCGGTGACGTTCTGCCAGATTGATGCGCTCGGCGCGTCGGAGTTTGCCCAGACCCCGGTCGGTCGCATTTGGTCCGGAGCGTTGGGGTGTCACACCTACAATCGCCGGTCTGGCCTGGAGGTGATCGACCTGTTCGGGCATATCCGGGGTTTGCGAGAGGTCACGACCTCGTATCGTGTGCTGATACCCAACGCGCCGGTCTCGGGACCGCGCGGGGTCTCGGGACCGCGTGGGCGGTCGCTCTCTTGGCCGGTTTTGCCCGGGTTAGTTACCCGTAGCCAGGCGGTCGAGCGCAAGGTGCCCCGCCTGCGAAGGGCCGGGCGCGCTCGACCCTTCTCGGGCACAAAATAAGCTCGGAAATCACGGCCAAGTGAAGGAGCGAGCCCACCTGCACTTCGCAGCTTCTGGCCAGTGGCAAGTCAGCGTTGCGCTGGACGTTCATTTCTTCGCGCCGGCGAGCTTCGCTGCCTTCTGCACGGTTCGCTCAATAGAAAGTGTCGCTGTGAGCTAGTCCCAGCCGCGGGTCGATGAATGTCCTCGCTGGGGTTGAAGGTGGACCCAGAGGTCTAAAACGGGTTTGGCAACGCTGCCAACACAGCTGCTGAAGGTGATCGGTGCCGCTGCCGTACTATCCGCGCTGGTCGTATGGCTGGAAATAACCTGTAGGGATACCCCAAAAGAGCTAATCATCTATTTGCTTTTCATAACCATCTATCGTCCTTCCATTTCAGATCTGCATCAGTAATCGTCGCATCACAACCCAATATTAGGGGGCGACAAGCTTGCCAATCCTCTTTCATTTCATCTTCATTTCATAACGGCCGGGAGTCCGCATATGGTTGGATCAAGCACATCCGTGGATGTGGCGGTCATTGGAGCTGGCCGCCGCGGCTTGTCGCTGGCCGCGCATTTGCGTGCGCGCTATGTGGAGCACCGGATTTTCGGGGAGCTCATGGGGTCATGGAAGCACAATATGCTCCCCGGATGGGTCCCATCGTACGACCTCAAAGCGCTGCCATGAACGCCCGTCTCTCCGGCATTCTCGCCCCCGTCGGTGCCACATCGCCGCCTGACCCGTTAAATGTCGCGCTGCGGGGATCGCTGACTCTGCCCCGAGTCAGCTTCGTCGTCCCGACGCTCAATGAAGCCGAGAACCTCCCGTGGCTTCTGCCGCGCATCCCCAACTGGGCGCATGAGATCATTATCGTAGATGGGCGTTCGACTGACGATACGGTCGCGGTCGCGCGCCGCCTGCGAGAGGACGTGAAGGTCGTGATGGAGCCCCGGCGGGGCAAGGGCGCTGCACTGCAAGCGGGATTCCTGGCCGCCACAGGCGAAATCATCGTCATGCTGGACGCTGACGGCTCCATGGTGCCGGAGGAGGCGATCGTCTTTGTCAGTGCGCTGATGGCCGGCGCGGATCTCGTTAAGGGTTCACGCTTTATCCAGGGCGCCGGCACCGACGACATGTCGCTGTTCCGGATGTTCGGCAATAAGGGGCTGACCCTGTTCGTGCGGCTGCTCTATGGCGGTTGGTTCTCCGATCTATGCTACGGATACATAGCCTTCTGGACCAAGCACGTCGCCACGCTGGACTGCGATTGCGATGGGTTCGAGATCGAGACCCTCATCAACGTGCGGGCCTTGAAGAACCACCTCAATATCGTCGAGGTGGCGAGTTTCGAGGCTCCGCGCATCAGCGGCGTGAGCCATCTGCGCGCCATGCCGGACGGCTGGCGCGTCCTGAAAACCATCCTGCGCGAGAGGGTGCACCAACAGCGCAGGCGGAGCGCGACAGCCTGTGTTGTCGGTGGACAGACCTGATGCGAATCCTGATGGTTGCCGCTCGCTGCTACCCCCTCATAGGTGGCATCGAAACTCACATCCAGGAAGTCGGTCCCCGCTTGGTGGCGCGTGGCCACGCCGTCGACGTGCTCACTACCGATCCCTCGGGGGAGTTGCCGGCTGAGGAGGAGGTGCGCGGTATGCGCGTGCAGCGCGTGCCGGCCTGGCCGAGGGAGCTGGACCTCTATGTTGCGCCCGGCATTTATACCGCGATCCGGCGCGGGGCATGGGATCTGATCCATTTCCAAGGTTACAACAGCTTCGTGGCGCCGATCGGGCTGCTCGCGACCCTTCGCGGGGACCTGCCGTTCATCCTGACCTTCCACAGCGGCGGGCATTCCTCCCGGCTGCGCAATGCCGTGCGCGGCACACAGCACGCGCTGCTTCGACCGCTGGTGGCCCGCGCCGCGCGGCTGATCGGCGTCTCCGAATTCGAGGCCAGCTTCTTCAGCGCCAGAATGCGCGTGCCGCGCGAACGGTTTGTCGTCATCCCGAACGGCGCTGCGATGCCGGCTCCGAGCCCCGGCATCAAGGTCGATCCGCATCTGATCGTCTCGGGCGGCAGGCTGGAGCGCTACAAGGGCCATCACCGGGCGATCGCGGCCTTGCCCGAACTGATCCGCCGGGTACCGGACGTGCGACTGCACATCGTTGGAACAGGCCCGTACGAGGGAGAATTGCGGCGCCTCGTCGCGACGCTCGGCCTCGAGAAGCGGGTCACCATTGCGGGCATCCCCGGATCCGAGCGGCAGAAAATGGCAGACCTGCTGGCGAGCGCCGCGCTATTCGTGCTGTTCAGCGAATACGAAGCCCATCCGATCGCTGTGATGGAAGCCCTGTCGCTGCGCCGTCCGGTCCTCGTCAGCGACACGTCCGGTCTGCGGGAGCTGGCCGCCAATGGCCTGTGCCGGGCGATTCCGCCCAACGCCGGTCCTGGAGAGCTGGCCGCCGCCATGGCCCAGGAACTGGAGGCGCATCGGGAGGTCCCGGATTTGGCCCTGCCGGACTGGGATGCCTGCGCGCATGCGCTGAACCACGTTTATTATGATGTTCTCGGCAGCCGATCCATGCTCCGCTTGGGCCCCGGCGGCGTGACATCGTGGCCTCCTGCGACGAGGGCATGATGCTGATGATGCCGGCTCATTTCAGCGCGGGAACCAGGATCAACCCGCTTCAGGCCGGGATACGATTCGTCTCGGCCGTTGTCGGTCCCGACCTTCGCGACGGCAGCGCCGATGCCCCGTCGCAACGCGCCAATTCCGGATGGATTGCGGTTCTATGCCTGACGATCGCCGCGGCTCTACTCCTGGTCGTGGCCGGTCACGCGGCCGGGCGCCGCGGCTATGACGTGGCGCCGCCGCTCTTCTGGTCCGGTGTCGTTCTCCTGGTCGCTCCGACCAGCCTTCGCATCGCCTGGCCGACAACAGCCCGGGGTGAGCGCCTGTTCCTCCTGTTGCTGCTTGCCGAAGCCCTGTTCTATTGCAAGAACGTCTATTCCCCGACGAGCTTCAGCGGTTACGACGAGGTCTTGCACTGGATCGCGGCCCAGGATCTCATCACGGCCCGCCGGCTGTTCCTGTCCAACCCGCTTTTCCCGATCGGGCCAACCTATCCCGCCCTGGAAATCCTGACGACGGCGATCGTCGATCTGACGGGACTGCCCTTGTTTGTGGCGGGGACGCTCTTGTTGGCCATCCTCAAGGGCACGTTCATCGGTGCCCTGTTTCTGTTCCTCGAAAGCATCGCTGGGTCGCCGCGTATCTCGGCCATCGCCTGTCTGGCCTATATGGGCTGCTCAACCTTCTTCCTGTTCGATTCGATGTTCTCCTACGAGAGCCTCGGTATCGTGCTATGCGTGCTGACCTTCGCGGTCGAAGCAGCGTCCAAGGATCTCGTCGGGCGACCGAGGCTGAAGTCGTTCGGGCTGATTGCCTTGCTGTTGGCAAGCCTCGCGGTCACGCATCACCTCTCTGCCGCCTTCGCCGCCATCTATTTCGGAGCGCTGGCGGCGCTCGAGACGTTGCGCCGGCACGATCCCCTGCGGATCAAGACCAGCACTGCCGTGGGCCTCGCGGCGATCCTCGCCATAGCCCTGCCGTCCCTGTGGGTGCAGGCCCGTGGCATCCCTCTCACAGGCTATCTCGGCCCGGTGATCGAGTCCGGTCTCGACACATTGCTCCGGAACATCCTGGGCGCGCCCACCCCGCGGTCGGAGCACCTCGGAGCGCCGGACAAGGCGCTCTACATGCGGCTGACCACCTTGCTGGCGCTCCTGCTGGTGGCCCTCGGACTGGCAACGGGATTCTTTCGGTCGCTGGCCATGGCAGCGCCGAGTGGTGCGCGGTCCGGTTGGCGTCCGATCCAGGACATTCTTAAACGCCGCTGGCGCGATAGCCGCCTCGTGCTCCTCAGCTTGCTGGCCTTCGGGCTCCCAGTCTCGGTGGCCTTCCGACTGACCGTCGCCGGATGGGAAGTCGGCAACCGCATGGGAACGTTCGTGTTCATCGCCGTCGGGCTGGTCGTCGCGGTGAGCATCGTCCACTTCTGGCAGGGACGCACGCCACGCGGGTGGCGCCGCATCGCACCGGCCGTTGCTCTGGTGATCATCGTCCTGGGCGGCGTCACGAGCTCTTCGATTAATCCGATCCATGGGCGCTACAGGGTGGCCGCGGATCACGAATCCATCGAGCCGATGGGGATCGAAACGGCACGCTGGGCCAAGGAATGGCTCGGTGCTGGCAACCGCTTCACCACCGACCGCATCAACCGCCTTCTGCTTGCGGGCTACGGCCGGCAGGACGTTAGGGTCACCATCGTCGAAGGCGTCGATCCCGCGCGAATTTTCGAGGCCGAGACATTGGGGCCCGACGAGTTTTGGGCCTTGGCGCGAAGCAACATCGATTTCCTGCTGATTGACCTGCGCCTGACTACGGCTCCGCCGGTGCTCGGCTTTTACTTCCAGCCGTGGGAAGCGCGGCAGGGAGCGCCGCTCTCGGGCGCAGCGCTGCTCAAGTTCAATGAGGTCAAGGGCGTCACCCGCATCTACGACAACGGCTGGATCGTCATCTATGACGTGAGGGGATTGCATGAGATTTTGTAGCAAGTGGGACCTTCTGGCCGCGTGCCTGTGGGCGGGGGCCGCGGTGGCGGCCGTTGCGGTCAGCGACAGCTTGCTCCTCCGTACTGCCCTGGGCGCGCCCATGGTGTTCCTCGTCTCGGGCCACACGGTGCTGCGGGCCATTGGCGTCAGGACAACCTCCGCGTTGGAACACTTCGTCTACGCGGTCGGAGCAAGCCTGGCCGCCAGCATCGCCGGGGGCTTTGCCCTGAACGCCGCAGGCTTCCTTACGCCGCTCGGCTGGGCGGTGTGGTTCTGGGCGGTGACGGCCGCCGCGGCACTGGTGGCCGCCGGCCGCCGCGACACTCCCGATCTGCCAGCCTGGCCGGCTCCGGCGCGGGTCCGGCTCTGGCAGGGGGCTGCGCTCATGCTAGCGCTGCTTGTAGCGACCGGAGCCTATGCGTTGGCCGTCCGAGACGAAGCGGCCTACCGGGAATTCAAATACACCGCGTTCTGGTTGTTGCCGTCGGCCGGTGGCGAGTCCGGCCGGATCACCGTCGGCATCAGGAGCGCCGAGACTCGACCTCAGCGATTCGACCTGGAAATCACCCTCGATGGGCAGCCGTTCGCCGTTTTCCGATCGCTCACCATCGCGCCGGGCGACACTTGGGCGCGGGAAATCCCGGTGCCCGTCTTGGCAACTCGCCAGACGGCCGAGGCGCGGCTTTATCGACCGGAAGACAACCGGCTCTATCGCAGCGTTTCGACGCTTGTGCCGCGGATCTAAAACGAGGCTGTACCATGCGCATCCTGCTGCTATCGCAGTTCTATCCTCCGGTGATCGGGGGAGAGGAGCGGCACGTCCGCAACCTCGGCGCGGCGTTGGTGGAGCGGGGCCATCATGTCAGCGTCGGGACCTTGATGCATCCCGGATCGCCCGCAACCGAGCTGGACGGCGCGGTTCGCGTGCACCGCTTGCGCGGCACGCTCCAGCGTCTGTCAGGCCTCCACACCGATCCCGAGCGCCGCCACGCACCACCTTTCCCGGATCCCGAACTGGTGCTAGCCCTGAAGCGGCTGGTCGCTCAGGAGAGGCCGGACATCGTCCACGCCCACAACTGGATCTACGCGTCCTTCCTGCCGGTCAAAGTTCTCAGTGGGGCACGCCTCGTGGTCACTCTGCACGACTACGGCCTTGTCTGCGCCAAGAAGAACTTCATGCACTTGGGGACCCATCTCTGCAGTGGCCCAGCACCGGCCAAGTGCTTACCTTGCGCCACCGGGCATTACGGAGCCGTGAAGGCAGCCGCGACCACCTTGGGCAACTGGGCTTCGAGCTTCGGCGCTCGGCGCGCTGTGGACCGCTTCATCGCGGTGAGCCACGCGGTGGCCAGCCACACCGGCCTCACCCAAGGCCGCGCCCCCTACGAGGTCATTCCCAACTTCGTGCCCGACAATGTCGAGGTACTTGGCCCGGAAGATCCCTGCCTGCGGGAGCTACCTGGGCATGGATTCATCCTGTTCGTCGGCGACATGGCGCGCCTCAAGGGCATTGACGTTCTCCTGCAAGCCTATGCCGGCCTGGAGCGGGCGCCGCAGCTGGTCCTGATCGGGCGCCGGGCCGCCGATACACCAACCGAGTTTCCGCCGAACGTCCGCGTCTTCGGTACGTGGCCGCATTCCGCCATCATGCATGCATGGCGGCGCTCACTGTTCGGCGTGCTACCATCGGTGGGACCTGAAGCCTGCGCGACGGTCATCATGGAAGCCATGGCTTCCGGCAAGGCAGTCATCGCAACCGATGTCGGCGGCATGCCGGATATCGTCGATCATGGGGAAACAGGGCTTCTCGTGCCGCCCGGCGACGCGCACGCCCTCGCCCACGCAATGCAGACACTTCTGGATGACCGCGCCTTGCTGGCCCGCCTGGAGACGACAAGCCTCGCCAGGGTTGGATGCCTCAAGGCCGGAGCGGTCGTGACCCGGATCGAGCAGGTCTACCGGGACGTCCTGCGCCCAGCCGCCAGCAGGCCTGCGGTGCCGGCAAACCAAGGTTCGGGAGAGCCGTCATGCCGGTAGACCCCGCCGGGACGGCCATTATTCGCCTGCGCCGGGAGCTTCGAAAGAGCGCCGCGTTCGTCATGAATTCCGGCGCTCTGGCGATCGGAACGACTGCAACGGCCGGTCTCGGGTTTGTCTATTGGTGGCTCGCGGCCCGGCTGTTTCCGCCTGAGGTGATCGGCAACGTCTCCGCCCTCCTGTCCGTGATGGCGCTCATCGGCCTGCTGGGGGACGCCGGGCTGGGGACGTTGCTGATGGGTGAAATCGTCCGGCATCCCGGCAAGGAGCGCGGCCTCGTGGCCGCTGCAGCGTGCGTCGGGGTGGCGCTGGCGGTCGGCCTGGCCTTGTTGTTTGTCTTCGGGGAGGCGTACCTCAACAGCCCGACCGGGCCGATCGACGGCTTGTTCGTGGGCGTTACCTTCGTCCTCGGCTGCGGCCTGACCGTTCTCGGGATCGTGGCCGATACGGCGTTCATGGGCAACCTGCGCAGCACCGGCAAGATGATCCGGCAAGTGCTGTTCTCCACGTTCAAGCTGATGCTGCTCGCCGCGGCCGCCGGCTACGCCTCCAATGCCGCGCTTCTTCTGACCTGGGTGGCCGGCTTGCTGGCGGCCTGTATCGGCGTCGATCTCTTGACCCGGGGCGGCGCGCGTCGCCTCTTTGGGACCCCCGATTTCCAGCTGCTCCATGCGCTCCGACGCAAGGTGTTCGACCACTACGCGCTCGATGTGGCTTTGCAGGCCCCGGGCACCATCATGCCCTACCTTGTGCTGGTTCTCCTGTCGCCGACCACCAATGCCGCCTTCATGCCGTTGTGGATGCTGGTCTCCTTGGCCTCGTTGATTCCCGCAGCCATGGCCACGATCCTGTTCCCCGTGGTCAGAACAAGCCCGAAACAATCGAGACGCGACATCCTTATGTCGCTGACGGCGTCATTGCTCTTCTCGCTGGTCTGCGCCGTCTTCGTCTTCACCTATTCGCAGGAGATCCTTGCGGTCTTCAATCCGGCCTATCCTGAGATCGCCGGTTCGAGCCTGCGCTTCCTCGGCTTCAGCCTGTTGGGATCAACGCTCAAATTTCATGCCTGCACGCTGGCGCGGCTGGGCGACAGGATGCGCAAGGCATCTCGCTGGTTCGCGCTGGGCGGGTTGCTGGAGCTGTGCCTCGTGATCGCGGGGGCGAAGCTTGGCGGACTTCAAGGCCTGGTCCTGGGCTGGACGCTCGCCGTTAGCATCGAGGGCGTGTGCGCGGCCCTGACTTTGGCCTTCGCGATGAACCTGAATTCCGCCGGCGGTCCTGTGCACGAAGGGCCGCCGGTTGCGTAACCATCTGAGACTTGAGGAGACACCGCTCATGGCGCAACGTTATCGACCGCAATTGGATGGCCTGCGGGTCATCGCGACAAGCGAGAATTCTTTATCGCGCGCGCGTACTGCGCCACGCTACCCCCATCCCGGCGACTCGACCGCGATCGGAAGCAATGTTGCTTACAGGCTCGGCAAGTTGAGAGACCTGGGACTGCTACAGGGAGTGTGGCTCGACTGCGGCTGTGCCGAGGGCGGCTACACCGAGGCCCTGGTCGCCTGGGGTGCCCAGAAAGTCATTGGTGTCGATCCTGAACGATCGAGGATCGACGAGGCCATCGCTCGCAAGCTGGTGAATGATGAGAAGCTTAATCGGCGGCCAGATGCGATCGAATACCACTGCTGCACCGACGACTTCCCATTACCGGATGCGTCCGTTGATGCGACATTGTTGAATGAGGTTCTTGAGCACGTCGCCAATGAGGCGGCCACGCTGCGCGAAATTTGGCGAGTCCTGCGGCCCGGCGGTCATCTGGTCGTGATGAGTCCAAATCGCTGGTTTCCATTCGAGGGCCATGGGATGCGGTTTCTGGGCCGCAATTTCGGTTTCCCTATCCCACTGCTTCCTTGGCTGCCGAGTTCGTGGTCGGCTCGCGTTATGGCGGCACGGAACTACTGGCCGCATGAATTGCGGAATATTGTGGCTGCGGCGGGTTTCGAGATACAGAAGGTCGACTATGTGCTGCCGGTGTTGGAGCGTTATCAATGGCTGCCGGCTAGCGTGATACCGACCTACCGGCGGCTCATGCCACGGATCGAAAAAACGGCTTTGCGGAAATTCGGCGTTTCAACCCTGGTCGTAGCGACCCGCCCCGTCGGCCACACTTAACTGGCCAGCTTCGGAGACCGGTGCTCCACTCCGCCGAGCCATGACGAATTGTATTCGAGTTGAAACGAACTGGAGAGCCGGACGGTTGGCGCGGTGGGATGCTGCGCATCAGGCTCACGACATCGACGCGACCACCTCCAGCATCACCTCCGTCGCGCCGCCGCCGATGGATAGGACGCGGGCGTCACGCGCTATGCGCTCGATCGGGCTCTCGCGCATGAGGCCCATAGCGCCGTGGAACTGCACGCACGTATACGCAACCTCGTTGACGAGTTCGCCGCAGATGGCCTTCACCATCGAGACCTCGCGCAGGCAATCTTCGTCCGCCGCCATGCGCCAAGCGGTGGCATAGAGAAACTGGCGGCCTGCCTCCACCTTCGCAGAGAGCATCGCGAGACGTTCACGGATCGCCTGCATGTCCCATAAGACGCCCCCGAATGCGCGGCGAGCTTTCACCCAGGCGAGGGTCATATCGATCGCCGCCTCGGCCGCCCCTATCGCCATGCCCGCGAGGACAAGGCGCTCGTTCTGGAAGTTGCGCATGATGGAGTAGAAGCCCTGTCCCTCCGCGCCGAGCACGTTCTCGGCGGGGATACGGCAACCGTCGAAGACGAGCTCCGCCGTATCGGAGCAGCGCCAGCCGTGCTTGTCCAGCTCGCGGGCGACGCTGAAGCCTGGCGTGCCCTTCTCGACGAGGAACATCGTGATCCCGTGGCTTCCTGCCGAGGGATCGGTCTTGGCGCCGACGCAGTAGAGATCCGCGTGGACGCCGTTCGTGATGTAGAGCTTCGTGCCGTCGAGGACGTAAGACTCGCCCTCTCGGCGGGCGCGCGTGCGGATGGCCTTCACGTCCGAGCCTGCATCCGGCTCCGTGATGGCGACCGCGGTGATCACCTCGCCGCTGATAATCCCCGGCATCCAGCGGGCCCGCTGGGCTTTGGTCCCGTCGTGAAAGACATGCGCGGAAGCCATGTCGGTATGGACCAGCGTCACGGCGGCGACGCCGCCATAGGTCGAGCGCCCGAGCTCCTCGGCGAAGATCGTGGATGCGACCGCGTCCATTTCGGCACCACCATACTCGGCCGGGTAGCGGATGCCGAAGAAGCCGAGTTCACCCATGCGGTGCAGGATCGGACGGGGAATGAACCCGTCCTCCTCCCAGCGATCCGCACGGGGCTTGATCTCCTCCTCCACGAACCGGCGCACCTGATCGCGTAAGAGCTCATATTCCCCCGCCGCCCAAGGCAGCCCCGGTCCTCGCGCCGGTACCCAAGCTTTGTCCATCATCTTCATCCGCTCTGCTCTGCAGTCCAACGCAAAAGCTTCCGTCCGGATTGGTACCCCAAGGCCATTCGGAGGCCTTGCGGCAAGCTAGAGTTCGATTTCCTCTCTCGGTCCTTCCGAGACTGAAGGGGCTCTGGCGTCGGCCACCCAGAGCATTCCGTCGATCACTTCCGCCAGTCCGGCCACTGTCGGGCGCTCGAAGAGGTTGCGAAGCTGCACGTCGACGCCGAAGCTCTGCCGCATGCGCGACACCGCCCGCATCACCAGCAGCGAATGCCCACCCAGGCCGAAGAAGTTGTCGTCACGGCCGATCGACTCGACCTTGAGGAGATCGCACCACAGCGCGGCCAGCGTCTTCTCGGTCGCCGTCGAGGGGGCGACGAAGTCTTGTGCAGGCTGGATGTTTTCCGCCGTCGGCTCGGGAAGCGCAGAGCGGTCGATCTTTCCGTTGGACGTGAGCGGCATCCGTTCGAGGCGAACATACTGAGTCGGAATCATGGACTCCAAGAGTTCTTCGGCGAGGTGGGTGCGCAGGTCCGCCACGGTCAGGGGTTTCGACGAGACATAGTAGGCCACAAGTCGTGCGATGCCGTCTTCGGCCGCTGGCGGTTCGACATAGCCGATTTGGGCCATGATCTCCTTGATGCGGGATAGGTCCAGCTCGTCGTTGAGTTCGTCAATGGCTTCATCGCGCGTCTTCTGGCCGAGACGCACATCCCAGCTGTAAGGGAGCGCGTAGTTGTGATGTCCCCGCTGCTTCTTATGAACGTAGATGCCGACATCGTTGATGAGGCAGTTCGTGGAGCGTCCTGTATCCGCGGGCCGATCCCATCCCGCCTGCGTCTTCAGGAAATCGAGCATGTCCTCAAGAGGCACGCTCCAGTAGCGGTAGAAGTCGATGAACTTCACTTCCTCGAATACTGAGTCGTTGCGGAAGGCATCCACGTCGAGATAGCGCGACACAGCATCGTCGCGGCGGTGATACTCCTTGCGCGCCTCGGCGATGAGCGCGTCCAGACGAGCCGGATCGTAGTCGTCCCGCTTGAAGACCTCCTCGGTCAGGCGCGTCTCAAAGAACTGGCCGCGGGACAACCCAGTCACGACGTACCCGATCCCTCGTTCGCGGGCGACGTTCGTGGCCAGGGTGTAGATCGTCTTGAAGCAGCCGTTGCAGACGTTCGCGAACCGTTTCAGGCTGTCGACGAAGATCTCGTTCATATGCGGGGTGCTTCCCCAGTGGTGATCCACGCCGAGAGAGTTCACGAGGCGCCTGATATTGGCCTTGGCTCCTTCCGAAATGAAACCGTTGTCGAGGGTGAAGGTAAGCGGCTTCACCCCCATGGCGACGAGCTTGCACAGCATAAAACTGCTGTCTTTGCCGCCGCTCAACAGCACGATGCAGTCGTAAGGTCCCTTCCGGTTAGCCTGCATCTTCGCGATGAGAACCTGGAGGTCGTCCGACGTTTTGAAATAAGTCTGCGCCTTGTCGACATAGGTGTCGAAGGCCCGGCATAGATTGCAGACGCCTGCCGCATCGAATGTCGTGCCGGGCAGGCCGGACTCAACACCGCACCGTTCGCAATAACGCACTTGTGTCGCTGGTTTCGCCACCAAGGTGGCGATAGCAGCGACAGCGCATTCCTGAACGTGCGGGTGCTTTAGAAGCCGCGCTTCGATCTCGCCCAGCTCGACACGCGCGCCACCAATCTTCACCTGATGATCGGCGCGGCCGAGAAAGTCCAGGCGCCCTTCCGAGTTCCAGCGGGCGAGATCGCCCGTCCTGTACAGCCGCAGCTTCGAAAACCCATCTCTCGGATCGACGGCCGTGAGGAAACGCTCGTCGGTCAGGTCAGGGCGATTGAAATAGCCTCTCGCGAGACCGTCGCCGGCAATGAACATCTCACCGATGATGCTGCGGGCAGTGGGCTGATGTGCCTTGTTGAGCACGTAGATGCCCGCATTGGCCGCCGGAACGCCGATCGGCACCGATGCGGATTGATCCCGGTCGATGTCGAAACGGTGAATCATGCAGCCCACAGTGGCTTCGGTTGGTCCGTACTCGTTGTAGATCTCGATAGGATGGGGGACGGCTTTCGTGATATCGCGAGCCAACTCGGTCTTGAAGTCCTCGCCACCCACGATGAACTTGCGCAGCCTTGTGGTCTCAAGATTGCGGTCGCGGATCATCGCGAGATGCGCCGGCGTCAGCTTCATGATATCGACGGCATTGTCGTCGATGACCTTGAGCACGACCATGCTCTGGACTCCGGGATCACCAAGATAGACCACGATGCGGCCGCCGGTGATGAGTGGTGTGAAGAGCGTCGTGACGGTCAGATCGAAGGCGAGGGATGAGAAAAGGGGCCATGCGAGACGTTCGCCGCAACTGTATACCCGAGCGGCCCACCCAATGTAGTTCACCAGATTCCGGTGCTCGATCACGACGCCCTTGGGCGTGCCGGTCGAGCCGGAGGTGAAGATGATATAGGCGGCGCCGTCCGGAGTGGCAGCGGACGGTCGGGCCGAGTCCGGCTGATTCAAAATCGACCCGAAATCGGCGTCGAGCACGAAAATGTCGGCAAGGTTCGGGGAAATGACGGATTGCAGGCGCGCCTGAGTGATCGCCACCGGCGCCCGCCCGTCGGTCCCGTTGGCAATGTCCTTCAGGATTGTTGCCAGACGCCCCTTCGGCGTTGCCGCATCCACCGGCACATAGGCTGCGCCTGACTTCAGGACGCCTAAGATTGCGACGACGACTTCAATGGAGTGCTCCATGAACACAACGGCAATCCGACCCGGCCCCACGCCGGTCGATGTCAGATGCGTGGCCATCTGGTTGGAGCGTTCGTTGAGCTGCTGGTACGTCAGCGTTGCATCGCCGAAGCGGATCGCTTCAGCGTCAGGACTACGCGTCGCCTGGTCGCGGAAGAGATCGATGATTGTCCTGTCCGACGGGTAGGGCGCTGCCGTGGCGTTGTACTCGACAACCAGCGCCTGATGATCGGCATCTTTCAGCAGGGGAAGCGTTACGCCCTCCGCCGCGATAGGAAGGACTTCATTCATGAGATACGGTCCCCATTGCGGAAATCAAAAAAATCAAATCACGTCAATCATTCAGCTTTTTGGGTTGCCCGGCGAAAAAGCTCTGCAATGGCAGGCGCGTCCGGTTCTTCCAGCATAAGGGGACCGTTGCAGTCCTCGGGCCCGAAATAAAATTCGGCATGCGGCACCACTCGAAGCCATCGGTGCGGTGCTGCGCCCGATCGCAGCCAAGCCTTGTTCGGAAGAAATATGCATACTCGACCCGAATACGGAGTGGGAATGTACCGCCGCAAAGCCGTGATCGCCGTCGATTTGAGTCGAGCTCTGCTCGCCAGCACCGGATCTGTCGTGACAGGCCCTTTGCTTTTGCGAACGAGGGGCACGAGGGCGGCGCGGACGCGCTCGCCGAGATTCCGGAGGCGACTGCCGAAATATCGGAGACGCGCGCCGAATGTCGGCAGCTTCGCCATCTCTCGCAGGCACGAATCGGCGCTACGCCTGGTATAGAAATACAGCAGACGCGGCAATTCCTTATAGGTGGTGGGGTGAAGAGGGCCAAAGAGCGCCATGCACGGGACCTCCGCTCCGCGTTGACCCATCATTTTCGCCAGTTCGAAAGCGGTTGCAGCGCCGGAGCAGTAACCGGCGATGATATACGGACCGGTGGGCTGATATTCGACGATCTGGCGGGCGAAGTACTCCGCGATATCTTCGACGCGGTCCATCGGCTCGCTCTGCCCATCGAAGCCAGACGGTTGGAGTGCGTAAAACGGTTGATCGCCGCCCAAGTGCTTCGACAGGTCCGAGAATGAGAAGGGCGCCCCGATATGCCCGGGTACGGCGTAAATGGGCGTGCGTGTTCCGCCTGACTGCAGGGGAATGATTGCAGGCTGTTGCCGGGCCGCCGCCGTGGCCATATTCAGAAACGCAATGATCTCGCCCTTCCGGTCCCGCAACTGGTCGCGAAACTCCGCCGTCAGTGCGCCAGCTGGGGCGTTGCACCGCAGCCGGTCGCCCTCCACCCAGATCTTGATGTCCTTGACCGCGAGGTCTGCGAGAAGCTCCGGGAACTGCATCACGTCCGCCGACATAGGCCTTCCGATCACTTTTTCATGATTCACGACGGAAGCCGAAGTGGTTCCCGCGTCCCAGTCCCTCCAGCACGACGGTTTCATCGATGAAACTGCCGCTGTTTCTCCATACGCCCGGGACATGTCAGTGAAGCGCTGTCCCGTGTTCTCAACCGCGACCCACGGCGAAGTGTGGGGAACAAGTCCGGTTCGAATGAACTTGCGTGCAGTCCAATGGAATTGGTTGAGCTCCTCGTTATCCGCAGTGCATCATAAGTGAATAGTGGCATCGCGGGCACTTCAATTCCGGACTACCACTCAATTCCGGACTACCACCGTCCCGATGTACCCAGGTTTCGGTACGAACCTATGGACAGCCCATTCCCTTTCATCCCAAGAAAGGGGCTGTCCTAAGCCGCACCCCAGGGCCTTAGAGATAGCCTCCAGCCGGGTCCAGCGCCGGAGGAAGCCTTCCAGCCGGTCTTCCGGACCAAGGGCGGTGTAGGACCCATACTCGGAGGCAGAAAAGCAATGCGCTGCGATCTCGTCCGCTTCGGGCACAGGGAGAACTGCCTCGATGTCCACGCCGACCTCCTGCCTGGTCGAGAGGGCGACGACCGCGACATCTCCGGATCGCGAGACGCTGAAGCGCAAATCGCGAGCAGGCATGCGGTGCGAGAGGTGGGGTTTGCCTAGGCGTCCATATTTTAGTTCGACGTCGGACGGCGAGATTCCCAGTTTGGAGGCGAGGACCCGGCGCAGCTGCCCGCGGGTAACGATATAGCGGCGGCGGTCCCGCTCCAGTCTCAATCCCTCGGCGCGCCGACGTTCCTCTTCGTTGAGGCAAACGCCTATCTCGCGGATGACGTCCTGCTCCGCATCGAGCATGAATGCCAGGATCTCCAAACCATCATTCTCGAGGACCGGCATTATGATCCCGGGTCTCAGCTCGACTTTATCCAAGTTTGGAGGGGGGCGGTGCCGGTCCCGCAAGAGGCTGACTGACGCCGAATCTGACGGGTCGAATTGATCGATGTCCCGAGACAGCATGAAAATTCCAGCTCGCCCAATGCGCCATGGCCCTCGTCCCCGCCCGCGCCAGAAAATTGGATAAAGTCGAACTCAGGGCAGCAGCCAGAAGTCATACGTGGATTCCGATCGCTGGGAGCGCTCATGCGCACAAGTGCAATTCTTTCTAATGAACGGCAGCGCCATTCTTGCGGATTTCCCTGATGAAACAACCACGTAAGGGCGAAAGCAAGGAGCGCCTGGTGGCTATTTCGAGGTATGGATGGGCTACATCAAAAGACCCAGACATGCTGCTGCTCGCAAGGGGTCTGCCGGAGGCGAAATTGCCAACTTTATCTTGCCGGATTGACAATGAACTGGCGCTCCAATGATCCCCTGCTCTGACGAGCAAGGCTGCTGCGCCGGGTTTTGCCAAAAAGCAGTTACCTGGATGCGGAATTACATCAGATCAAAGCAATCTCCGCGCTTCGCTTGTGCGGCCGAGTGAGCGCCTGGGCGATAGGCTTTTGCTGCTGGACGACGGAAGTCTCCCGGCCTCTCCGCGCGGCTTTATGCCTTGTGGAAGACTTGGTTACTGGGGACGACGCGATAGCGCTGTCAGTAAAGATCCAATTCGGATTACCTCTTCTGAGTAATTGATCGGTTCTCAATAGGTCCGCATCGCCAGTCCGTTCGAACATCGCCGATTCGGCTTGGTTTCCACAGCGGATCCGGCTGGCGTCCTGCTCGGCGGTGGAGGCACGCAGATAGAGTTGGGCGAGGCGGGCGGCGACCTCGACCGTCTTTCCGACGACCTTGGATTCGCCGCCCCGGGCGACACGCGCCAGTCCCGCATTGTGGGCGTTGTGCAGCCGCTCGGGGACGATCATGTCGATGGGTACCCGATCATCTCCGCAAGATCCCACCCAAACAGCGTGCCGGCCGCATGGTTGGCGAACCGGATGACGCCGTGGACGTCGATGGTGAGGATCGCAAGCTCCGTGGCGCCGGCAGAGCCCATCATCGACCGCAGGCGATCTCGCTGCGGCGCAGCTCCAGCTGCTGCATCACGAGCGCCGCGGCCGCTGCGGTGAACCTCGCCCTGCCGGCGGCGGATCAGGTGGACCAAGGGTACTCCTGCACGGGCAGAAAGAGGGCCGAAAGCCCCTTATTCAACGGCTTAAAATGATGGCTACGCGGCTACTTGTAATCTATGGCTCCAGCGGTAGGAGTCGAACCTACAAGCCTTTCGGCGTCGCATTAACCGTGCGGTGCGTCTACCAATTCCGCCACGCTGAAACATAGATTAGAGAGCCCGCCGCGCGAACTGGTGCTCTGATCCCGAATTGAACGGAATACGCGCTGTGCTTATCCGGCGCTGCCGATAGTCCAAAGTGGCCAGCACCGACAACGGTCACATCGCATAACGTAAACAAATCCAACCTCCCCTTGGTCCTCGCCTTCCGAAGGGCCGAACCCGCCGATCGATTGTGGAAGAGCCTGCCCCAATACTTGATATAAAGTGGGGGCTCCCTTTTTTCGGTCGACGCTTCAAGCCGCGGCCTGTTTCATGTGAGCAGCAATGGTCCCTAGCACCCGCTTGGCACCGCGCAGCTGTGCCTCGATGCGGCGCTCTGGACTGTCTCTGCCTATTGCGATCCACTTCATGGTATGCTCCGCATTGGCCAGGTGGGACTTGTGCCCGGCGAAGCCTGCCAGAAAATCGTAGCCGCACTCGCCGCGTCCGATGCTGTCCTCAATAGCCAGCACATGGCTGATAAGCCCTGGCTTGAGCCGGCCATCGCGCTCATAAAGAAAGCCGCTTTGATAGTTGAGAACACGGCCGTCACACACGAAATTGTAGAGGACCCCGACTGTCTGGTCCCCGGCCAACGTCTGTGAGATGCGGACGGTCCCCGTGGGAACGCCGCGCGCAATGAGTTCCTCGTGAAATCGACGGAAGCTCGGGTTGGCAAAGGCTCCCCTGCGTCCCCATCGCGCCTGATGAAGCTCGGCCAGCAAATCAAACGCGGCGAGCGCCTCCGATGTCACTTCGACAGTCCGGAACGCAACGGGCCCGCGTTCCGCATATAGCCGCATGGCACGGCTTACCGCTTGGCGAGTATTGCGGCCTAATGTGGCGCGGTAATTTGCGCCTTTCTGGCGGACTTTGGCGAAATCGATCCACCGTGCCGTATCTTCTGCTTTCACCTCGGTAAGGAGCCCGGCCCGGCCCGCGGTGCGACAAGCGGCCAATTCGAAGTCGGGATCGATTCCGGAGAACACCAGTTGGTCAGAGCGGCGCAAGTGATGCGCCAAGGCCTCGACGCATGCCGCTCGAGTGGCATCGGCCAGGGATCGCTCCGCAAGAATATCGTTATACTCGATGAACAATCGATCGAATCGAACATCTCCGGTTTCATTGAGCAGCCAACGCGCCCGCGCATGCCGCCCGAAACTCCACGCCCTCCGCCGGCAAATAATCGCCAAGCCAACGATCCTGCTTGACGTCCGAGCGACTAGAACATGTGGTTGCGCGCCCCCCGGCAGATGCCGCAGCCAAGTTCCGATCCAGAGCCAGGACAGATAGAATGAGTGCGTTGCTCGCGCTTCGAGCTCATTCCAAGCGGTCTCGAGTGTCGCGATGTCCGGCAAAGCCTCCACGGTAACGTCGATGACCGTATCCTGGCGCATGGCTTGTTCTACTGAAGCCACGCGATAGGGTTCCGCACCGATGGCTGAGACACCAAGAGGTCCTGATATACAACCATCTTCCTGATACTTTGCGCATTGCGGCGGGAATGCCAGGAGTATCCTCGCTGCACGCTGCTGTTCGTCCATGGAGCACCCGGGGTTTTCCTGTTTGGAGAAGACTTCATGTCGGGAGGCGCTAAAAGTGAAGACCCTATTCTTGACTACTCACGGAGAGCCTAGTCTATGCCGGCTGGAGGAGGACGAGCGACCGCTTCACACGGGGCCTTTTAAAGCGGCCGGGACCAGCGAAGGCGTTTCCGAGGCATTGTCTGGAACCGCGGCGGCTCGCGCGCTCATTTATAGCCGAGCAGGCGAATCCCCATCAGATGCCGAAGAACCGAATTCGTAGGGGGCCTCGATCGCCGCCGCCAAACTCCTTGCATGATCATTTCGAGCACGATCCCAATTTTGGCAGGAACGAGCACATTGACGGCCCCATTGCCGAACAGCACAGCCTGCTTTCGAAGGCCAATTCCCGTAAACGCGCGTGACAGCTCACGATAGCTATATTCCTTCAGGGTGGAATCCACATGCAACGTTGTCAAAGTATACCGAAATGTCGTGAGGACCCGTAACGGCGTTTGGAGTGATGCAATAGTAAGCACCGCCGGGTGAAAGAACACGATAGACCTCGGAAAGCTGCCTTACTGCGTCGTCGGGGTGTAGGTGCTCCATCAACTGATCGCTGAACATAAAATCGAGACTATTATCGGCGAAAGGTAGATGAATACCGTCGATCCTGACGAATTGAAAATTGACGGGCTTCTCCCCAGGTGGCAGTAACGCGTCAGTTACGTCGATTGAATTTACTGACGAGCAATGACTGCACATGCTGAGGCTAAGCTTACAATCACCGGCCCCCAATTCGCCGAAACGCGCGCCTTTCTGGATAAGCGTTCTTAGAAGGGTGGTCTGAAGATTGACTAGACGATCATCTCTGTATTCATTTCTATTTTGGGGATGATCTTCAAGGGAAGTAAAAAGTTTGCCGTACACTTCAGCATAGAGGCTGAGCCGAGCGTCTTGATCTGAATTCAGCAGCTGAGCAGCCAGAGCTTTCTCGATTTGATAGTGCGCAAATATCCGCTCGGGCGTGCGCGCGTCGTGACAAAATTCCGAAATCTTTGACCAATCCCGCTTGATAGGCACCTGTATCCGTTCGATGTCATCTCACTGCACCTTTGTCAGTGATCCGAACTCCTGAGCGGAGGCGGACATGCTCGTTCATGAAGCGGTTCAAGCTGTCGGCGACGGCGAGTGGTCGTTTCGCTTCCCACTTCGTCCCGACGAGGTCACTACGCAGACCAGCCATGCAGACCAATCTCCTTGCCGGGCATCAATTTCGGACCGATCCTCTACTGCCTCACCACGCGGGAAGGCTCGACATCGTTGGGGTTGGACGCGGCCGGCAAGCTCTCGCTGGTCGGCGACGAGGTCGGGACGGGCGAACCGGCCGGCTCTCTTGGCTCGTTTTCGCCCACGATGATGTTGACGAGGTCGCCTGGCTGCAACAGGGTCATCCCGACAGAGTCAATGCTGACCGGCCCGGCTGCCGATTGCCGCACGATTTGATAAGTTGCGCTGTTCGCGTCCTTAGCAAACTGGACGCGGGTCACCGGCAACGTGTACAGGACGCCTTCGCTGGCGTTCAACTCGCGCATATTGGCCGCGATCTGGCTCTCGATGGTCTCGATCTCGATCTCGAGATCGTTCCTGAGGTCCGCCCGGGTCCGCAACACCTCAGACTCCAGCGAAGCGAGGCGCTGCTTGGCGCTTGCGTATTGGTTAAGGGCGTCCTGCCGACGCTGTTCCGCGTCGGACAACTCACTCTGGATCTGATCCATCACCGTCATGCTGAGAACTTTGCGGTCCACGAGCGTGCGCATGCTGTTGACGCGCTCCTGGCGCAGCTTGACGAGTTCGTCGAGCGACTTCATGCGCCCATAAGCGACAACATCCTGCTTAGCCGCCTCCAGCGCACGCAGGTTCGCGCGCTCGCGATCCTTGCGGGCCGTGGCGACGGCCTTGCGCCGCTCGCTCTGCTCGTTGACAAGGTTGGCAGCTTCGGTCGCGCCGGCCAGTTCCAGCAACTGGCGTGGGATGGTGGGTGCCGTACCGTCGCGCTCGGCCTTCAGCACCGCCGTGCGCGCGAGCAACTTCAACATGGCATCGATCGCCCCGCTCCGCTTCTGGGTTTCACGCACGGCTTCGATCTTCTGCCACGGCTCGCTCTCGGCGCGGTCGAGTCCGCCGGCCAGCGCGATCGCGTGCAGGACCGTCATGCCGGCCGCGTATTTGAACGAGCCTGGATTCTTGACCGGTCCCAGTACGTAAATGGGCGGGCGCTCCAGCGGCAGGATGTTGACCAGTCCCTCGCGGCCCACCAGTTGATTGAAGGTTTCCGCTAAGTCGGCCTGTACCTGCTGCGTCGACCGGTTGGCGACCGGAATGGAGCCAAGCAAGGGCACGGAAATCGTGCCGTCCTCTTGGACAATATATTCGCCGCTCAGTTCCGGACGCTGCAGGATGCCGTGCAAGGCCGAGGACGCGCCCCCCCACTTGTCTTCCTCGACGTCGACGCGTTCGTAGAAGGCGACCTTGAGGCGGTCACCGACGCCAAACAGGGCTCCGGTTGGCATGCCTGGTGCCTTGCTGAGGGTTTTGGGGCGCTCGGCACTGGTGGGAACGGCAGGGACGACGCTCCGCTCGATCAACGCCGCGGCCGATGCATCCGGTCCCGTGCTGAGGGCTTGGGGGGGCTCGGCGCTAGCGGGGACCTCAGGGACGGCGCTCCGTTCGACGAACGTCGCGGCCGACGCATCCGGTCCCGACACGATCGCACGGGAGGGTTCGGCCGTGGCGTGGCCCGGCTGTTCTTGCCAGCTATCGATAGCAGCAGACACCTTCTGCATCACGGCTCCGGAGACATTCTCGACCCTCTGCACCACGGCTTCGGAGACATCCTGGATCCTCGGCACCACGGTTCCGGAGACATCCTCGACCTTCTGCATCGCGGCGTCGGAGGCGTCCGTGACCTTTTGCACCACGGCTGCGGAGGCATCTTCGACCTTCTCCATTACGGCTCCGGAGGTATCCTCGACCTTCTGCAACACGGCTGCGGAGGCATCCTCGACCTTCTCAATTACGGCTCTGGAAACAACTTCGATGGGCTCCCAGTTTCTGACCGCTCCCGCTCCCAGGACGGCGACCCCCAAGACAAGCAGGACGGCCTTCATTCTCCTGCGGCGGGCCGCCTGTGATGAGGGAGTGACGGGCTCGGAATTGTATTTTGCATCCATGGCCATGGCGCGTGGCTTTCACTTTCAATGGTAGCCAGCCCATCCCGAAGTCGCGAGCATTCGGTCGACGAGGAAGGCTCTGCCTTATCGTGGCCCTTCACCGCTAGCGGCACAACTATCCCTTTGTAGGCACTCCCTCCGGATAAACGCCCCCTCCGGCGAACTCGTCCAATGAGCAGATTGCTGCGCTGAAGGAGAACCCCTTTGATGGCAAACGGGACAAAGGCGATCGAACGCAACGAAGAGCCGGAAATAGTGGTCCGACGCAGCGTCTCGAGCCCCCTGTGGCCCCAACATGCATTCGCAGAATGGCTGGCCGTCTCCAACTTCGTCGTCCTGGCCCTGGAAAACGAGCCGATCACGATCTCCGGCTCCGATCATTCTGCTACGTCGATGACCTGATCGACGGCTGACCCGCCTGATGACTGAAGAGGCGAACCTCGACGAAGCCGCCAATCTTGGCAATTCTACCGCGGTAGCAATAGCAGAACTGGCCCGCCTCACTCATTTCTCTCGCCGGATCTCACCCAAAGGACTTCCCCGGCAGCGCTGCCCGGATGTCGGCCGCCCCAGGGGACGCGCCAGGCAACTCCTCTATTGCTCACCGCAGGTGCATCGCAAGGAGCGGCTCGGCAGTCCATTTCGATGCCCGAAGGCATCCGTGCTTCCGTGCTGTTGTGGCCGCTGCGCCGCTGCCAGCCGTGGCACATTGCTCCTCAAGCTGGTGAAGCTCGGGCGCTGGTCAGGATCAGCGCGCGCCGCGTCAAGATCGCCTTCTCCTCCGCCTGCGCCGTCCATCCCAAAATGGCGGCTGGTCGCGGCGCGGGTCGCCTGGGCCAGCGGTTCTCCCGCCTGACACGCCGCGCCGCCCCGCGCCAGACCGGCGGCAGCACCACCCATGCCCCACGGGAGACCAAGCCCGGCAACTCTCGCGGCCCGCGCATCCGGCGCCACGATGGTGCTGGGTGCCGCCCGGAGCGGCTGAAAGCCAGGGCTCGCACCCCTCACCAAGGCCTCAGGCTTGAGAATCCGGGGTAGCCCTCGACGAAGCTAACCCTACGCCTAAAGAGGGTGTTCTTGTCCAGGGTTTTCCTAGCGTAAGGTAACACGGTCAAAAAAGAAACTATGCGAGGAGCGCCTTGCGAGACGTGCGTACCTCAATCGCGTCAGGGGAGGCTACGATGACAACGAAATCCTTGATGACCACAAAGTCTTTTATAACAGTGCTTGTCAGCCCAAGAGAGTTACTCCGAGAGGGCCTTGTTCTAATTCTGGATGCAGCAAAGTTTCGCATTCTTTTCTCTGCGGCTTGTGTTCACGACCTTCTGCAGAAGCCGCTACCCAAGCACCGGTCCATCTTGCTCATCATGGATGTCGACGGTACTGATGCGGATGCTGGATTCGCACAAATTGCAGATTTTAAAGGGATTTATCCGACCAGCCATGTCGTTGCGCTAGCCGATCACTGTCGACCGAACGATATAGTTTCAGCCCTTCGTGCGGGGGCTGACGCGTATTTGACAAAAGTTGCCGCTCACGACACCTTCATCAAAGCTCTCGAATTGGTTATGCTAGGTCAGACGGTGCTACCTGCAGAAACTTCGACGTTTATTCAGGACATAAGACATGGTCTGAAACATGATGCGGTACACGAGTTTACAAACGTGGCTGTTACAATGGAGAACGCTGATCGAGAACCATCAATGTTGTCAACTCGGGAAGATTGTATTATACGTTGCTTGATCGGAGGGGAGTCTAACAAAACAATCGCGCGCAAGATTAACATCGCCGAAGCGACAGTGAAGGTGCACGTGAAGGCCATCCTTCGAAAGATTCGGGTCGGCAACCGTACCCAGGCTGCAGTTTGGGCGATGAACCATGGTATGCTCACTTCCGCTCCGTCAGGGACCGAAAAGACGGCAACTCAGCCTTCTCCCCATCCGCAAGAGCTACTTGAAGCACAAAAGGAGTACCACCTTGTCAAGAACACTCATCCGATGTGACCGCCTCCGCGTCTTGACATATCGTCCTTCGGGCTGGTGACCTGTACGCTGCATTATGCTGCCGCACGAAGGAGACCGGTCGACCGATGCGACCTGCTACCCAGCACATTAGTTCCCGATGCTGAAAACCGCAACTTTGAGATGGTCTCAGGTCCCCGCAACCACACCTTTCTACGATGCACTTTTCCAAAGCTACGCCCCGATAAGAGGTTCCGCGATCAAGAACGCGTAGGTTCAAATCACCGCCGCGATGGTAGCGAAGGAAGGTAGAGACGGGATCGCAATGGGGCGCTGCGGTGGACCCGCCAACGGCACCACGACCCGGCCTTTGTGATTGCCGTCGCGGATTTCGAAGACAGCTACTTCCCCGCCCACAGCCGATCGATAAAGCAGTGGCTGACGGATGTAAGATCACGGTTCATCCCGACGTGGTGTTAACCCAGGCCAGGTTCGACGCCCATCAGGGCCAGCGGGAGGTCAACCAACTGACCTGGAACGTCTTCCGCGATCATCTGGTGCTCGAATGCCGCCCCGAAATGTGACGGCGACCTTTGCCAACCCAATACCTACGTGCCGCTCACTGCCGACGTGCTAGAACGCATGATCGAGCTCCTCGACAAGCACTTCGGAACGCTCCAAGGACTGGTTCGACCGCGAGACACTCGCTGGGCTTGCGAGATTGCGCGCAATGGAATGCCGGGCACCCGAGCATTTCGCCGGGACTTTCACGCTCCGGAAGGCCAAAATTCTTTAGCAGTTTGCACACATTCTCTCGCACAAAATTAACAAAGGGACCGTCGAAAAATGGAGTGGGCCTTGAACTCATCGGGCGATCTGCTAACTATTCGTCTACAGCGGTCCGGCAAAAAGACGTCTACAAGGAAAGACAGTACAGAACTGGCCATTCGGGCCGACCGTTCTTACTATCCATTTTGAAGTTGAGGGATTCATCAAAGTGGGCGAAGCAAAAATTGCTCATGGATTTTCGTTCAAGAAAGCCCGGATCGGAACGGTCGAGGGCGGAGAATCCGGGGTTCTGGTGTGGAAATGGGACCAACTGGTCGCGGTCCTTACTCAGATCGACGAGGAAGCCTACTCCACGAAGGGCAAATGGTTCCTTGAGACAGGCTTCGGGCTGCTGAGCGGGCAGCACAAGAATTTCGATACGATCGAAGAAGCCATAAGATGGGTGGCCAGACACACTTTCCCTGACACTTCAGATGAATCAGCGGATTCAGCGGCAGGAAGTTAACCCGAATCGCGGTCAGCTTCCGAGCTGGCGGAAGTCGCGCATTTCCCTTTTCAAGCGGTCGTCCTCCAGGCCAGTTTCCTGCCGGCGGGAATCTTCTTGGCTTTGCGTGCCGCCCTGTGCGGGTCCCGGCGAAGCCCTTCGGCAACACCTAGACCCGTTTGTCAGACGGCCGTCACCTTATTGGTCCGCAACCGAAGTGAGGTCGTGCTCATCACCGCCAGTCACCGTCGGCGGCCGCTATCATCTTCATGACAGCCGCCTCGTCGCGGGTGTAGCTGACGACGAGAGCGGGATGAGCACTCCACGCCTGAATGTCCTGCAGGAACACGGGACGGTATGTCTACGCCGGCTTGCCGTCGGGTCGAGCGCCGAGAGCTTCTGCGGCCGCATGCGGACCATTGCCTCTGACACTGCCCCCTTGGAACAGCTTTCCAGAGGACTGCAGAACAAGATCATCGCGACGATGCCGGGCGCTTCGGAGCACCCCGCCAAAATCCCCTACAGCATATTATCAGAAAGCTCGGGGCAACGAACCCACCGGGGCGGGGGGCCGCTGGATCTCGGGCGGCTCCCGGATGCCATTCACTGCAACGGAGATCCCCCGACTTTCACTAAGACGGCCCGCCGGGATTCACCCGATGCTGGCCGTCTCATTGCTTGGATACGCTTCGGCAAGAGTTCCTTCCGCGAAGAGATCATTGACTTTGTAGGCGACTTCCGTGCGGTTGGTCGCCTTCAGCTTCTTCATGATATTTCGGATGTGGACCTTCACGGTGCTTTCGCGCAGGTTCAGTTCGTAGGCGATGATCTTGTTCGCCTTTCCGCGCCGGAGCGCTTGGGCGACCTCGGCCTGCCTGAGCGTGAACATGCCTGTCAAAGGCTGCGTGTCGCGGCTGCCCGAACCTATCAGGTGGCGCATGCAAAGGACACTGCTCGCCGGGACGAAGATGCCTCCCGCTGCCGCAAGGTTGATAGCCTCGACACAGACATCGATTTCGACCGAGGTCGGAATGTAGCCGCGTGCGCCGCATTCGAGAGCGGTGAGTATGTGTGCAAGGTCTTCGGTGTCGGCCAGGATAACCACAGGGACTGATTTGAATTCGGACGAAATATGCCTAATCTCGTCTGCGATGCCATGATCGGTGACCTTCCGGCCGCCAAGGTTGAAGAGTATGGCTGCAAGGGGAGGTGCCGAGCCCTTCTTCACGCGCCATTCATCGATCGAACCCATGGCGGCGATCTCCATGCCGAGTTCGTGGTCCGCGAGAGCCGATGCGAGACACTCGCGGCCTAGAGCCCTTCCGTCCAGGATGAGGAGGCATCCCCTGCCTCCTTGGCCGTGGAGACTTTCCGTTCCGCTGGACAGCACTCCTGACCGATTGGCCGTGTGTTTACGCCGTCCTGCTGTGGAACCCATGTCAATCCCCAATCTTTTCGCACAAGCCGCGTTGCGGCTGCCAAAACACCCCTCATTCTTCGCAATCTGAAAGCTTGAATACGCTGCCCTGTGTTTGAATGCGCTTGTGATCGAACACCCAGCCCTTGTGAAAGCGTGAGGCTCACCCAGCAGTCTTCAGCAGTTCTTCGCCCCTAGCCGAGAACAGCTTGTGCAGCCTATCGTCTATTTATAAGCGTTCTCTAACATAAGTTAATTTTTAGGAAATTTCGCGTCGACGGTCGCCTGAGGCATGTGTTGAGACCGCGTCACCCCGCCTTGAAGCTCCCGCGAGTTCGATCGTGACGCGCGGGTCCGGTCAGGTTCAATCTCTTTGGCCATGTGCCAACCGTTGGAATGATTCCCGACCGCTTAAGGAATGCCAAGGAGTGGGATAGCTCTGCGAGGTTGACTAACCGGGTAGGCGATGATGCCATTCTCAGGATGGGACCGCTCAGCCAAACCCCAAGCCCAGCAGCCATTCGAGGGAGGATCGGTAGTTCCTCGTGATTGTGGACGAGAAATCCTGAAGGTGGATATTGGCATGACCAGGGCGCAGTTCGTGGCATCCGTGGCCAAGCGCTTTAGGTCCGAGAACACCTGGCTGTATCTGCCGCAGTTTATGGGCAGCTTACATATTTCGGCAGCACGTTCTCCTCAGCGATAGGCCATGGTGCCGTCGGTCATGATAATCGGGCCTTTGCGGCTGCCCTCGTCAAGATAGATTGCGGGCCCGCCAGGTAAGCCGCGCACTAAGCATTGTCTGGAACTGCTCAAGCGACGGCGCACTGTCGTCTTCCAGCAGAAATTTTGCTGATGGCCTACGCGCTGGCGCCCAGCACCGCGCCGCAGGCGGCGACGCGAAAGTTCGCGAGACGGTTGAACCCGAGCTAGAGGGAATAACCTTTACCTGAGGTACTCGCTGTCGAATCCGGCTGTCTTGACCAGCTTCTTGCGGTTGATCACCTCTACATGGCCTGCCTTGAAAGCGACGAGATCGGCCTTGCGGAGTTCCCTCAACGTCCGATTGAGGTGAACGGTGGTCATTCCGAGGATGTCGGCCAATTCGTGCTGGGTCAGGGGACACTCATATCTTCCATGGGCCGACAGGCCAACGATCGAGAGCCTCTCCTCCAACTCGAGCAGGAAATGGGCGGTGCGGCTCATCGCGTTCCGCCGCCCGGCATTCATGAGATGTTCGGCAAGGATGGCGTTCAGGCGGGCTAGGGAGCAGGCGATGGTCTTCCCAAGGCGGCCTTCCGACAAGATGGCCTCTATCAGTTTCTTGCTGGAAATTTCATAAACAGCTAGTTCGGTTATAGACGCCAGGGACGCTAAACGGGGTCCGTCCACGGAACGGAAACCGACAATGTCCCCCCGCAGAGGAGTGTCGATGATCTGCCGTTCTCCGTCCAGTAGTCCGCGGTAAAGGAGGGCCCAACCCGATTTTACGATGAATATCCCATCGTTGTTGTCATCCTGGCGGGATATCACCGAATGGGGTTTGTAAATTCTTGCGGTAACACCGAGAAAATCGTTGTTACCCCAATCGTCCTTCGAGAATGTCCCCCCTACGGGATGCGAGTGTATGAACTGCAACAGTGTTTGCATGTTGCTTCAATTTCCGCACAACCTACAATAATTTCTCCCGCACGAGTTTGACAGAAGGACCACCCACGGTAGAGGCAGCATGGCCTACTGTCCTCGTCTGTTCGAATGAGGTAGACTGCGTTTAGATCAAGGGGTTGCAAGCCTCAGGCGGTCAAGTCTTCCGGCTTCGGCGAGACGATCTACGCCAAGCCCTGCAGAAGTGTGGTGAGATCATTGCTCAGCAGCAGCTAGCCTGCACGAAGCAAGGGCGGAGCCTATCCAGACTCGCATCTTTACGAGCACTTCGGGCTCGTACGTCTGACCCGACTTGGACGTGGCGTGTCGTGGCTGAAGGCGTGAGTACTTGTCCGAGAGCCGGATGCGGGAGATCTGCAGGTCCGGTTCGATGAGCGGGGTGTGGAAACGGAGCCAAGGTTGAATCAATAAAGGCAGGACAAGACGAAGGGGCGGCAAACAGATATGTTCAACCTACCGCCATTGCGCCACACCTCGACTCTACCGTTTCTTCGCGTTCACCAAGGGCGAAGAAACGCGGAAGGCTGGCATCTGATTGACGGTCGGAAACGCGCGGTCGCGCTAGTTGTCGCACCTCATTAGACCGTTTCGAGCCGGCTGAACCGAACCGGGATGAGTTTGCGAGTCTTCAGTTGCCCTGCCGAATCCTTGTCGATGACCGTCAGCAACTGCACATCTTCAGGTCCCACAGGCAGAACCAGGCGTCCCCCCGGCTTGAGTTGCTTCAGTAAAGCCGGCGGTGTCCGCTCAGCCGCCACCGTGACCAGGACCTTGTCGAATGGGGCGTGCTCAG
>NZ_JAMYLU010000029.1:0-68614 GCF_040318135.1 Mesorhizobium sp. M1295 | reverse complement strand
AACGGCCAAGCAGCGCTCTCCGACGCTCAAAAAAGCATATATGCCTCAAATCGCATATCTATGCGCCTTCTCTGCAAAGGCCCCATAAGGGGTGAAGGGAAGACCGGGCGGCGCATGCGCATGGGGATGGAGCTCATGATCAATTCCCCGCCTGTTGCAAAAGATAGCCTGTGGTCGAATGGTCGAGCACCAGATAACGCGCGGCGACCGCCTTGACCTCGTCGGTGGTGACCTTGCGGACGCGGTCCGGCCTCTCGAGCACGTCCTTCACATTGCCACCGGTGGTGAGCGTCTTGCCATAAATGTTGGCGATGTGGTCCAGCTCTTCGTGCTCAAAAACCGAGCGGATATAGCGGTCTTTGGCCTTGTCCAGCTCGTCGCTGGTGACGCCATCCTTGGCGATCCGGGCGACTTCGGCAACGGCCGCCGCTTCGAGATCGACGAGCTTTACATCGCCGCGCGGCGAGCCGGAGATGGTGAAATTGGTGTCGTCTAGCATGGTGCCCTGGAAGAAGGCGCCGGCCGCCGAGGCTATGCCTTGCTTGACGACAAGCTCCTGATAGAGCCGGCTTCGGTTGCCGCCGCCGAGGATCTCGGCCAGCAGGTCGAGCGCCTCGGCCTCGCCGGGCTCTGCCGTATGATAGGACGGCACCACCCATTGAGTGGAAAAGCTCGGCACGGAAACGCGCGCATCGGTCAGCGTCACTGTGCGCCTGGTGTTCTGCTCCGGCTCGACCGGGCGGTTGCGCGGGGGCAGGTCCGGCCCGCGCACAACCTTGCCATAGGTCTTCTCGGCCAGCGCCTTCACCGTCTCAGGCTCTACGTCGCCGGCCACCACCAGCACGGCGTTGTTCGGTCGGTAGTATTTGTTGTAGATGGTGAATGCGTCGGTGCCGTTCAGCTTCTCCATCTCCTGCATCCAGCCGATGACCGGAATGCGGTAGGGCTGGTTCTGCCGCAACGTCGCGTTGACCTCCTCGTCCAGCAGAGCCTGCGGGTTCGTCTCTCTGCGCCAACGGCGCTCCTCCAGGATCACGTCGCGCTCGGTCTTGATATCATCGTCGTTGAGGATGAGGTTGAACATGCGATCGGCCTCGAAGCCCATCATCTCACCCAACGCCGAGGGCGCCACTGTCTCGAGGAAGGTGGTGTAGTCATAGGCGGTGAAGGCATTATTGTAGCCACCGATGGCTGAGACGGCTCGGTCGAACTCGCCGGCGGCGTGGTTGGTCGTCGCCTTGAACATCAGACGCTCGAGGAAATGGGCAATGCCGGATTTGCCCGGTGGCTCGTCGGCGCTGCCGATCTTGTACCAGACCATATGAGTGACGATCGGCACGCGGTGATCGGGGATGACGACCACTTCCATGCCGTTGTCGAGCAGGAAATCCGTCACTTTACCCTCGTCGGTGGCGGCCGGAGCCGGAGCGGTCGTCACCAGGGCCAGCGCGGTGGCAATGAATGCCTTGCGCAGCCAGGGGGACCGAAGTTTGATCGATGGCTCCGGTTGTGGTGGCTGGTCGAAAGGCAAGGTTCGAGGCAAAGTGATTTGTTCCTCATTTTGATGAAGGCGGTGCGTCCTCGTCTCCCCCCGTGGGAGGATCGGCGGGCAGCGCCGAGCCAGATGAGCAACCGGCTTCATGGTGCTAGGCCTTACTCGAGCCTCGTCTTTGGATGAACCCAGGAGACCTGCGGCGGTATTTCTTGGTGATTTGATCATGGGGGGCGACTTCTCCTTGGTGCGTGACGCGTTTGCGGATGACTAGGCATGAACTGCGCCAGATCAGAAAACCGTTCGAGGCATGCGATAAATCGGGCGCTGCTATGTTGCGTATTCGACATCGTCGGACATCGGACAGGGGCGAACGCGACGCGCGCGCGGCTTGGGACGATATCTCCTTCGTTCGGAAGACGATTGGGCCCGCTGCCGGGGGAGCGGCATAGGATGCGCTTCGAATAGCCGCTGCACTGAGTGAGTGAGAATTTAGCTGTTGGTCGCCCCAGCGGAAGGCTGTCCTCGACAGGCACGCCAGGGTCGAGGCTGAACGGCAGAGGAGACAGGAGCGTGGCGGGTTCGAGCGCGTGGAGCCTTTTCGCGCGCGAAGACGGATCTCATCAAGGATCTGCAACAGTTAGGGAATATTCGCGAGGCGCTGGAACCGAAGATCGTAGGACATCAGGCGAGAAAGAAGGATGCGTTGAGCGCTTTTGGCGGATGAGCTTGCCCGAAGTCGTTGCGCGTGATGAGTTGCTGCGGAACAGGGATCGTTTGCGTGGGGCCTTGGTCGAACTTGAGGAGAAAACAGATTCCGCCCAAGCGCCGGACACAGTTTCCCAGATGATCCGAAAGTCAAATGTTGACGGATTCACCAGCGAACCGGGCGGTCCTAGCGACGGCGTGTCGCTGGAGGCCAGCCCTCGTTCGAGCGTCAGGATTCCAAGAGAACGGGACTTTGTCAGAGCCATCTGCGATCCCAAACTGAGACGTGCAAATATAGCAACGTCACGAAAAAGTTTTGCCGGCCGCCTACAAGCCACCGTCATTGATTTCAAACAGACCCGTTGTCGGAGGCTGATTACAGGTAAGGTCCGTCAACATCGCAGGTTCGTCAAATGGGCTTTTGAGATTGTGGCCATCTTGAAATCCGATTACATCAAAATAGTCTTCGGCCGTCATCGCTTTGCTGTGCGGATCGGCCTATGTAGCGCGCGGCATAGGGCCGATCAGACTGATCCGCATAGCGGGTTCGCGTGTTTGAACGGCGATGCCCTTGCGGCAGGTAGGCATCGCAGCTTACCGTCTATTTTCAGCAGTCCGCATCTTCCGCCGCCTCATGCGGCAAGATGGCCTGGCGCCTGCTGCAAAGGCCTCTCTAATCGGGGCGGCCTCTAAGCTTAAGGCTATCCAGTCAACAATAGCCTTATCCTGCTCATTCTGATGCGCGCCAACCGCCGCGCCGGATTGTGGAACCGCTCGTGAGTAGCTTCTACCACAAACAGAAAGGTCATCAAATCAAGCAGGAAGTCGTCGATCGCTTGGGCGATTGTTTCTGACTTGCCCTTGAACTGATCCAGCAAAACGCGCGCCTTATCGATCGCATCCGCGCTGGCCGCATCGATTAGACCCTCGATCGTCTTGAAACAATCCAATGCGAACCTCCTTCAAGCGCTTGCCAAGGGGTTATGCACGAAGGTGGGCCCGTGAACCACCCAGCCGTGACCTGGTGGCCCGACGAATAAGGCGTCACGCGGCGAGGGCGCTTAGTACTACAGTTGCGGATCATTTGATTTTCTGATTCACTTCGACAGGTTATGGAGGGAACCATGTCTGTCGCTTCGTGGTCAGGGTCGTTGTTGGCTTGGAGCAGGAGCTCACAGCGCTGAAGGCGCGGGTTGGGCGGGTGCTTCCTCGTCGTGAGTTGCGGGAGACGGGCGCCGATTTCCTTGACGGCCTTCTTTCCGGCATTGAGCGCAAGACAGGCTGGCTGATGGCTGAGCAATCCGGAGCGGAGCGGCCCTATCGGATGCAGTCGCTGTTGGGGCGCAGCCACTGGGACGCTGATCGGCTCCGAGACGAGGTTCGCGATTATGTGGTGGAGGCGTTGGGCGATGAGGATGGCGTCCTGATCGTCGACGAGACGGGATTTGTGAAGAAGGGCGATCGTTCCGCCGGTGTCGCGCGTCAGTACTCGGGAACGGCGGGGCGGATCGAGAACAGCCAGATCGGCGTGTTCTTGGCTTACGCGAGCCGCTACGGCCAAGCGCTGGTCGATCGTCGCCTTTATCTGCCGGAGAGTTGGACAAAGGATCGGGCGCGATGTGCCGGGGCGTCGATCCCGGAGACGGTCGAGTTTGCGACCAAGCCAAAGATGGCGCGCGCCATGGTCGAGGCGGCGCTCGATGCCGGCGTCCCGTGCGCTTACGTTCTGGGCGACGCTGTCTACGGGGCGGACAGCAGCCTTCGCCGGATGCTGGAAGCTCGCGAGCAGCCCTATGTCTTGGCGGTTCGAGGCGCTCACTTCATGCGCCGTGGAGGGGATCGTCTGTTTGAGGAAACCTCGCCCGAGGAACTGGCCAGCGAGTTCGAGCCCGACGACTGGGTCTGTCATGCGGCAGGTGAAGGCGCCAAAGGGCCTCGGCTCTACGACTGGGCACGCATCCGCCGCCATTGGACGTCAAAAGGCGGCTTCGAGCATTGGCTTCTCGTCCGCCGCAAGCGATCGACATCCGGAGAAAAAGCCTACTACCTGGTCTTCGCCCCGCCCGGTTCCTCCTTGGCCGAATTGGCGGCAGTGGCCGGCCTGCGCTGGGCGATCGAGGAGTGCTTTGAGCGCGCTAAGGATGATCTCGGACTTGATCATTGCGAGGCTCGGTCCTGGCACGGATGGCATCGCCACATGAGCCTGTGCATGGCCGCCCTGGCATTCCTCTCGAAGCTATCGGCTGATCTTCGCCGCAGCGCATGGAGCAAACCGAACGAAACGAGTCCAAAGGAGCCAATCGCCGCCTGATCCGGATGGCTGCGCTCGTCCCGAGCGTCCCCGAGATCCGCTATCTCCTCGCCCGGATCCTCATCTTCCCACCGACACAAAAGCCCTTCATCATCGCCTGGTCGCTATGGCGACGACGACATCAGGCTGCGGCCACCATCTGTCACTACAAACGGCATCGGCATCCGCAACTGTAGTATTAGTGCGCGATGTAGTTGGGTCGACGTCAGCGCATCCTACGAGCATCGGTAGGTCGTCCGTCCCGTGATCGGTCTCCAAGGACCAGCCGTGGCACGTGCGGGAGCGTTCGAAGATCGGGTGCTTTGGGCCATGCTTGAGCAGCAGCGCAGGACAGAGCCTGCTGGCTGTAGGCGGTCGCGATGGAGTGCGCCAGTTGCGCGGACCAATCAAGCCGGCCTTGAAATTTTTCGTTTTGCTGCCCCTAAGTCTCGGCTATGAATCGGACTGGCCAAATGGCCTGCCCACGTTGCAATTGTTACAAAGGAATACGTATATGGCGACCGGAACAGTGAAGTGGTTCAACAGCACCAAGGGGTTTGGATTTATCCAACCCGACGATGGCGGTCAGGATGTTTTCGTCCACATTTCCGCTGTCGAACGCGCGGGCCTCTCGACCCTCGCTGACGGCCAGAAGATCAAGTATGAGATTGAACAGGACCGCCGCACCGGCAAATCCTCCGCTGGCAGTCTCAGCAAAGCTGGCTGAATTTACTCTTGCGTCCTGCCAAGAGTGGGCGCGATAGGTCAGGAGGGACTCACGGCCGCTCGGCAACAGCGAGCAAGAACGTGGCTCAACTGCAAGGCCGAGACAGCAGCTCGCTGCAAGGCGTCGCGAATTCCTCATGAAACAAAGTTGTTTGAAAGGAAGGCGGGGTTGGCCCCGCCTTTTTATATGACGCGCAGATTAAGCCGATGGCTGCAACGCTGCAGAACGAATCTCGATTGCCGAAATCAAGCCGCGACCTTCTTGCGGGTTCGCTTCGTCGGCTCCGGCGCTTCCGGCGCTTTCGGTTTGCGGCCGAGCCCCATTGTCTTGGCCAATGACGAGCGCGCCGCGGCGTAGTTCGGCGCGACCATGGGATAATCCGCCGGCAGGCCCCATTTGGCCCGATATCCATCCGGCGTCAGCCCATAGTGGGTCGACAGATGGCGCTTTAGCGATTTGAATTTCTTCCCGTCTTCAAGGGAGATGATGTAGTCCGGTGTCACCGACTTCCTGATCGGGACTGCAGGCGTAAGGGCAACCGGCTCTTTTGCAGAGACACCTTCCGCCGTCCCTTTCAGAGCCGCGTGCACTTGGCCGATGAGGGCAGGGAGATCCCCCACCGGGATCGGATTATTGGAGACATAGGCTGAGACGACATCGGCCGTGAGCTCGATGAGGGTGTCGATGTTTTTTTCGGCTTCTTCTGTCATGAAACTCTCCAGGCGGCGTGAAACACAGTCGGCGAAGCGTCGCTTCATAGTGGCGGTCGCCGCTGAAAGCAACCAAGGTCTCGACAGGATTATTGCGATGCTCGTCCAGCAGCGAGATCTATAGCGCGGTATCGCGCCGTCATGACCGTTGATGCGTTCCGTTGTTGGCGACCTGCCGCGGTGCTTGCGCATTTTCAGGCGCGTCTCGGCCGTAAGCTTTGCGCCAGACGACCAGTAATCTCGAAACGAAGCGAGCTGTTTCTGTTCGCCATCCTCTCTTTGGCTGTGAAGTCGGTGGCAGAGCAGTGGCCGCTTCCTGGTGGCGCGTGGAGGAACTATCAAGCGTTGATTCGCAATGGTCGAAACGATGTAGATTCATCCGGTGAGCCGCTCTCGCAGCAGGATGCTAGGGATTGGCCCGCTGGTAAACCGAGGACATCACGCCGCTGCTTTGCTATTGAACCGCTATCGCTGTGACAACACATTCCGCAATGGTGGGCGGGTGTAGAGGAGGCGCCTGTTCACGCAAAATAGCGGTTCAGCAGGTCGGGAGGAACGAATGAGCTCAGGAACTTTCAGCAGCCAACTTTCGTAAGGCGTGCAGCGCACATTGTGCAAGAGATTGCCCGTCCTGCGGATGCTATCGATTTTCTCAACGAATGGCAAACATCGCAGAGACCGGATCCACGAAGCCGCCCTCAGGGCGTGCTTTGATGCATACAACGGACGAAAACCTGCGAGCGCAGCGCGCAAGAGTTTTTTCCGCTTTGCGAAACAGGTCGTCATATTGGAAGATGCAACCTCCGCGATGCAATGGCTCGCTGCCTGCATGTCGGACAGTGGAAAAGCGCAAGTATAGGCGTCGCAGTCGTGTGAGGCTGGAGCGGGTACGCCGACGAGGTTATTGTATCCAGATTTCGCCGGCATCTGGAGCGTACTATAGCGAACAAACAATATTTTGCGCCCTATGGCGATATTAATCATCTTGTTGTATTTGTAAATCAGCTTCTCGCGGCAGGACTGCAATGTTTCCGATGTGAAACCACTGCGTGGGACTTGGTTCTCTCAAATTCGTGACGGTAAATTGCCGTGTAGTTATTGCAAAGAAGTTGTCCCATTGAAGCAAGATGATAAACGAAGCCAAAATTGTGCTCCGTCGTCTGCCAATATTCGCTCGATGGAGGCTATAGGCCTCACAAGCCAATCAAAACAGCTACTCGGGCGCCCTTTGAAATTTGTGTAATTTTGCTCACCCGAAACGGCCCTCTACAGTCGAAATAAGATCGTCCCGCAAAGGTGCTACGAGACACTATCGCGGATCGATTTGGGCCCACGTCGATCTGACGAAGGCAGGCGGAAGTCGAGCAGGACCTGCTGCGGAACAGATAACCGGCCCCAAACCGAATCTGACACGGTGGCGGCCCCGATTTCTTCATAGTTGAAGGCGCAGAGAGAACCGAAGCACGGCTCCGGCGCCGCCGCTTGCCGAGCAGCGATCCTCCGCCTCCCTGAAATCCAGTCGAGAAGAGCGTTCAATTCCGGGACAGTCCAACCTCTGCCGCAAAAACAGGTGTCAGACCATCCGGTCCTCTCCCGCAACTGATCTAGCGCAGGGCGTTCATGAGCCGCATATCCCAGAGTGGCTGCGTGCACGACGCAGCGAGATCATTTATGAAAATCCTATTCAGTACGATGGCTGTCCCCTTGCTGACGGCCACCGCCTTTGCTGCGGATTCGATCCCCGCAGACCTCAGAGAAACGGCAATGGCCACTTTCAAGGCTTTGCCACCCACCGCGCCGGCAGTCGCCAACAACCCGATCACCCCGGAAAAGATCGCTCTCGGCAAGGCACTGTTCTTCGATCCACGCGTCTCTGCGTCAGGCGTCTTGTCGTGCAACTCGTGCCACAACCTGGCCACCGGCGGCGACGACAATCACGAAACCTCGATCGGCCATGGTTGGCAGAAGGGACAGCGCAACGCGCCGACTGTACTGAACGCTGTCTTCAACATCGCCCAGTTCTGGGATGGTCGTGCCGAAGACCTGAAGGCTCAGGCGAAGGGACCGGTCCAAGCCGGGATCGAAATGGCCAATACACCGGGCCAAGTCATCACCACGCTCAAGTCCATGCCGCAATATGTCGAGTGGTTCGATGCAGCTTTTCCGGCTGAAGCCGATCGGGTCACCTTCGACAACCTCGCCAAGGCAATCGAAGCCTTCGAGGCGACACTGGTCACGCCGGCCCCCTTCGACAGTTTCCTGAATGGCGATGACGCCGCCATGACTTCCGAACAGAAACAGGGCCTGGCGCTTTTCATGGACAAAGGCTGCTCGTCCTGCCATGCCGGCATCAACGTTGGTGGGGAAGCCTATTACCCATTCGGCCTCGTGGAACAGCCCAGCGCCGAGGTCCTGCCGGAAAAAGACAAAGGCCGATTTGCGGTCACCAATGCAGCCGAGGATTCCTATGTTTTCCGCGTGGCGCCGCTGCGCAACGTTGCACTCACCGCGCCATACTTTCATTCGGGCAAGGTTTGGGATCTGAAACAGGCCGTTGCCATCATGGGACCCACCCAGCTTGGCGTGGTACTGGCGGACGAAGAAGTCGACCTGCTTGTTGCCTTCCTCAACTCGCTGACCGGAAAGGCACCCGAGGTCGCCTATCCCATCTTACCCGCCGAAACAGCGACAACACCCCGGCCTATAACGCAGATCTTAGGAAAATAAACGGCCAGCTGACTGCGGAACATCGCAATCGACAATGATTGCGACTTTTACTGGACGAGACGAGTCGCGACGTCCATGAGAACGCAAATGGCTCGTTTCCAAAGTGCAGACACTGCTTCCGTCACCAGCTCGTTGCGATGGAATCATGTTTGGGATCTGGCGTGCGACATGCCAAGGAAGGCGTCTGACGCATGAGGCTCACGCGCTGGCGATACCGCGCGGCGGCCGGCGATCGCGCTGGCGGCCGAATTGCCGCGCGCCGAAGTGATCGGCCCCCTCAGGGTGATGGGGCAGCCACTCCGTCCTCCATGTCCAGCGATTCTTCGACTGCTTCCGGATTCCGGGCGATGGTCCAAAGGAGAGTATTCCCCGCTACATCCGGTTTCGAGCGACCTTGCTCCCAGTTTCGAAGCGTTGCCAGATCGAGGCCATACCTCACGGAGAATGCCTCCTGAGAGAGCTTCGTGCGATCCCGGACTTCGCGAACACTTATCGGCCGCGGCGCATGAACCTTCGCGATCACGCCTGCGGACGACAGTTCATTCTTCAGTGCCAACAGGTCGTCGACGCAAGGAACCGTCACGAACGCCTTGCCGTGATCGACCATCTCCGTGAGTATCGCGTGGGCCGTCCTGAGCGGCAGCTGTCTCTTAACGAGAATCCGGGCGGCCTCAGGAGTATTCGCGCCGTGAAGAAAACCGAGGCTCAGTCGGACGGGAGAGCCTGACGACACCGGGACGACGTCCCGGGTTCGCACCCTTGTCCGTACCGCTCCATGAATTTCGATTTAGTCGACATTAAGCTTCTCCGCGATCACTCGACCGAGCTTGCGCAATTTGGACCATCCCCACTGGAGGCATCGCGATAAAAGTACGCCAAACAACGCTAAGGGAGAACAAGCAGTGATCTGATTTCGTTCGACGCTCGTTTTCGAGAGCCGTTCTGGGTCGTTCGCAATCAACTGTGTAGGCCAGCGGAGCGAGCAAGGAGCGCCAGATCCGGACAGGGCTGAGTGGGGTGTTTCTCGGCGGGCCATGCCCTAAGGGACACGAGATGTAGTGGATTCGTCGATCCGCGCTGTTTCGATTCGCGCACCCGGGCACAACGCTTGGATAAGTCCCATCAGATGCTCTCCGGTGGCCGTCATCTGTTTAGCTGACATTGGGCCGAGGGCTTCCAGCACGAGCCACATGGCGCGGGTATCGACCGTGACCATGGTGCGCCGCCCCTGCCGCCAGTTCCAGCGGCGGCACGTGACACCGGCATCATCGCACCAGATGACTTCGCCCGGTTCGGGATGCTCGGTTACCATTTCACCTTGCTGGATCGTGTCGAATGGCTCCGCTCCCTTCGCAATTAAAAGTCTCGGGACCCCCTGGTAGAGATCGAGATCCTCCCCGCCAATCGGAACGCCATACAACACGCTGACGGCATTGTAGGCATCAACCAGTGGGGAAATCCGCGGGAGAGAGCCATCTTTCCGCACCCGCTTGAGAAGCGCGGCGGCCGAGCACGGCGTTCGATTGGCCTTTGTGCCGAAAGCCTCGTAGGCAACGGCCCACGCCGCAAGACGCGCGTCCCTTTGGGCGTCATCGCGAAGCGCTGCCTGTTCCGCCGCCGCAATCGTGTCGTTCAACGCCTGTGCATCCGGCACGTCGATTCCAGCGTTCCGCACCACAATGCTGATCAGATGAAAATCCGGGTGGCGGGCCTTGATCTCGGGGGCAATCAATGGCGTGAAAGACATGGGATGCTCTTTTCTCATGGGGAGGCTTTGCGCTGCGGGTCGTTCGGGAAATGTTTGAAGAAAGGTGCTTGTCGAGCGTCCAGATCTTCTGGCATCGGCATGGTGCATGCCGCACCATGCGCTGGATAATTCCATCATTCGGCCGTGGACAAGGCCTGGTAGAGATCGTCGATTATGTCTTGCGGGTGCTCGAGCCCGCTCGGCCGGCAACAAGCTACGCCTCCGCCAGATCCTCCATTTCATAAAAGGCAGCGGGCGCGATATGGATGTGAAGCAGTTTTCCTTGCCGCATGCATCGCTCTCGGAAATTCGTCTCGCACGAAAAATCTGCCGCCAAACTGGCCTGATCAACAGCACCAGTTGCATGGCGTATTCCCAGTCCAGTTGGCTTTGCAACGAAATGCGGTTCAGCCCAAGGGTCGGTTTCCTCGCCAGCACGCCACGTCCCGCCGTTTTAGCCACCGTGTCCCGGCAACGCGTCTTGCACCTGCTTGACAACCGCTCGCAGGATCTCAACGCCCTTCTCGATTTGCCGAATGCTCAAGGCGGCATAGCCCATGACAAGCCCCACGCGATCGATGTGGCCTTCGTCCGATTGCCGCTCGTAAAGGGGCGAGATCAGGTGCAGCCCCAGGCCCGCGCCTCGGGCGGCTTCGACCAGGGTCGTTTCCCGCGATCGCGGCAGTTCGTCGAACCAAACGACGACGTGCAGACCAGCCTCTGCTCCCTGGACAGCGATGCGATCTCCGAAGCTGCGCCGCAAGGCGCCCAACAACGTCTCCCGACGCTCGCCGTTCAGCCTGCGCACACGCCGCACATGGCTTTCGTAGCCGCCACTCTCGATCAAAGAGGCCAGAGCCTCCTGTTCAGCCACCGGCGAATGCCGGTCCGCGAATTGTTTGGCGGTTGCGAAGACCTCCTGCAATTCCGGCGGGACGACGAGGTAGCCGATACGCAGCATCGGCGAGAGCGTTTTGGAGATCGTGCCGAGATAGATGACAGCCCCGTGGTCCTCGAGACTGTGCAGCGGAGGGACCGGATTGATGTCGTAGCGATATTCGCTATCGTAGTCGTCCTCGATCACGTAGGCATTGTTGTGCCGCGCCCATTCCAGAAGCTGGTGGCGGCGCGTGATCGGCATGACGCCGCCCAGCGGAAACTGATGCGATGGCGTGACATAGGCCAGTCGTGCCCCGATCCCCGCCAGCAACTCCGTCTTCATCCCGTCCTCGTCGACGGTGACCGGGACGGGCGAGGCACCCGTACTGGCAAAGACCTGACGCGCCATCCTATAGCACGGGTCCTCGATGACGAAGCGGTCGGCGGGATCGAGAAGCAGGCGAGCGCACAGATCTAGGCCCTGCTGCGAACCGTTGACGATGATGATCTGCTCGAGGTCGCAGCTCAGGGTTCGGGCGCGCCAGAGATAGCCCTGGAGCGCCTGGCGCAGCCGGCGCGAGCCGCGAGGATCGTCATAGGCAAGACGCAACGGGCGCTGCCCCATCGCCTTGCTCATCGCACGTTTCCAGACCAATGCGGGGAAGTCTGACGGCGCCAGGTCGCCATAGCGGAAATCGACCTTCAGTCCAGTCGGCAGATAATCCGGCCAGGGCGGCGTAACGCGCAGTCGTTCGCCATAGGCGGACAGATGAACCGGGCCGACTCGTTTCGCGACGGTGCGGCTCGTCTCAGGACCGATCAGCGAGGATGCAACGCGAGGTCGTGCGCCTTGACGGACTTCGATAAAACCTTCCGCGGTCAGTTGGTCATAGGCGACCGTCACCGTCGTTCGCGAAATCCCAAGGTCATTTGCCAGGCCGCGGGAGGACGGCAGCTGACTACCGGTTTCATAGACGCCGCCGAGGATTTGCTCGCGAAGAGCCTCGTAGATCTGGCGTGCACCCATCGCGTGCGAGCGACCTGCAGAACCGGCACTTGAAGACTGGACCATTTCATTCATCGCCAACTGGATATTTCCCATTGGCCAGTTTGCCGTCAATCTTTCGGAAACCCAAGAAAGATCTTAGAGGCCGAATGACCCGTTCCTATCAATCCGAAACCGATGCTCTCACGCGGTCGCTCAACGACACCGGTCCCGGATTCGCCACTCGGGCGATCCATCATGGCTACGATCCGGCCGGCTTTTCCAATGCCGTTCAGCCGCCAGTCTTCTTGACCTCGACCTATGGATTCGAAAGCGTGGCAGCGAACGAGGCCGCCGCCGCGCTTGGCGGAAGGCTCTATGCGCGCGAATACAATCCGACGACGGAGATCCTCGAGCAACGGCTCGCCAATCTGGAAGGAGCCGAGGCAGGTTTGGTCGTTGCCTCGGGGATGGCGGCTTTCGGCACACTGATCTTGTCGCTCCTGTCCCAAGGCGATGAACTCATCGTCCACAAGACACTTTATGCGAACACGCTTGCCATGGTCGAACAGGCGGTCCCCCGCTTCGGCATCAAGGTCGTCGCGGTCGACCTGTCCGATCCTCACAATCTCGATGCCGCGATCACCGAGCGGACCCGGCTTGTTTTCTTCGAGACGCCGGTGAATCCGCTGAGCCGCATCCTAGACATCGCTGCCATTGCCGAGCGCGCCCACGCGCGCGGTGTAAAGGTTGCAGTCGACAGCACCTTCGCCTCCCCCGCGCTCCAGCGGCCGCTCGAACATGGGGCAGACCTCGTGCTCCACTCGCTGACCAAATACATCAATGGGCACGGCGATGCCCTTGGTGGGGCGATTCTCGGCGACGCGCAAACGCTCCGCACTCTGCACGAAACGGGCCTGCGCTACATCACCGGCGCAGCGCTCTCGCCCATGTCAGCCTTCCTGATCCTGCGCGGTCTGAAGACGCTCACGCTGCGCATGGAACGGCACAGCGCCACGGCCCTTGCGGTGGCTCAGGCGCTCGAGGCGCACCCGGCGGTGGCATGGGTGAGTTATCCCTTCCTCGACTCGCACCCTGATCAGGTGACGGCGCGAAAGCAGATGTCCCAAGGGTCGGGCATGTTGGCCTTTGGCCTCCACGCTGGGTTCGAGGGCGCGCGGCGGATGATGGACCGGCTCAACCTGATCACCCGGGCTGTCAGCCTCGGCGATGCCGACAGCCTCATCTATCATCCGGCAAGCCTGACCCGTGCTCGTCAGCCGATCCGCAAGGATGCGCATCTGGCCGATGGAGTCGGCGAGGACCTCATGCGTCTCTCGGTGGGTCTTGAAGACGCCGAGGACCTGATCGCCGACATGCGGCGGGCTCTGGACGCCTTGTGATGACCTGTGGTCCGGCCAGTCCCGCGCTCGCGTACAAACCCGGAGCCTTGCCATGGCATTCCTGAGCGGCCTTTCCGCGTTTCCCATCACGCCGACCGATCGTGACGGCCGTGCCGATACCGTTGCTCTGCGCAAGCTGATTGCCAGGCTTTGCGCCGCTCAGGTCGATTCCATCGGTCTTCTCGGCAGCACCGGCACATACATGTATCTGACGCGCGAGGAACGGCGACGGGCGCTCGCCGAGACCTTGGACGAAACCGGGGGACAAATGCCGGTCGTGGTGGGTGTGGGCGCGCTCCGCACCGACGAAGCAGTGAGGCTCGCGCAGGACGCTAAGGCCCTTGGGGCTGCCGCGGGGTTGCTTGCCGCCGCCTCTTACACCCCGCTCACTGATGACGAGGTGTTCGAACATTTCTCGACGGTGGCGCGCGAAAGTGGCCTTCCGATCGTCATCTACGACAATCCAGGAACGACGCATTTCCATTTCACCCCAGCACTCGTCAGCCGCCTGGCAAAGGTGGGTGGGATTGTCGCTATCAAGAATCCGACAGACAAGGGCGATGCGATCAAGAGCCATCTGGCCGACCAGAGGCGCACTGTGCCGGAAGGGTTCTCGATCGGCTACAGCGGCGACTGGAACGCTGCAGAGGCCATGATCGCTGGCGCTGACACATGGTACAGCGTCCTCGCGGGCATCTTGCCCGAGGTCTGCACAAAGATCGTCACAGCGGCGCAGCAGGGCGATGCGGCCGAAGCGCGACGGATCGATGCCGCGCTAGCCCCGCTCTGGAGCCTCTTCAAGGAGTTCTCGAGCCTTCGCGTCGTCTATGCACTTGCCGAATTGCTCGACAGTTGCCGTGCCGACCCCCCGCGTCCCATCCTGCCTCTGCCCTCAGCAGCGAAGCGCCAGATCGCCGCCGCGTTGGAACGCTTGCCATCGGATGTCAACCGGTGAATAGCGAACCCGGCGGCCAGTGAAGGAACCTGTCATGTATGTACCCGCGCATTTCGATGAACCGAGCCGAGAAGTCCTTTACGAACTGATCGAGAACAGCGCACTTGGCATGCTGATAACCCATGGCCGGAGCGGTCTCGACGCCAATCACATCCCCTTCGAAATCGACACGTCACAGGGAGAAAACGGTTCCCTTTATTCCTGCGCGATTAGTACACGTGCCGAAGGAAAGTGCACTTTCTCGCTCGAGTGACTTATTTCAAAGGATGTGATCGCGTTTTGGCACATTCACGGCCCACATGCGGCAGCCGCTAACTCACCACATGGTGAGCAACCAGGAAACCTTCCGGCCTACACTTTCTCCCGGAGCGCGCGTGCTGCAGCAACCATGTTCATGAGGGCAGGGCGGACCTCCTCCCACTTGCGGGTTTTGAGGCCACAGTCCGGGTTTACCCACAGTTGGGCATCGGACAGTCGCTCGCGGGCAAGCATGACGAGATCCGAAATCTCGCCGACTTCCGGGACCCGTGGTGAGTGAATGTCATAGACTCCGGGCCCGATTTCATTCGGATATTTGGAGCTCGTGAAGGCGTCCAGCAGTTCCATTTTCGAGCGCGACGTCTCAATCGAAATGACATCCGCATCCATTTCAGCGATCGCGTCGATGATCTCGTTGAACTCCGAATAGCACATGTGGGTATGGATTTGAGTCGCGTCCTTTACACCCGTTGAAGCGATCCGGAAGCATTCGACAGCCCAGTCGAGATAGTCGTTCCAATCAGACTGGCGCAGTGGCAATCCTTCGCGAAACGCGGCCTCATCGATCTGGATCATCCTTGCGCCGGACCATTCGAGATCCGTCACTTCGTCGCGGATGGCGAGCGCGATCTGGCGGCATGCTTCGGAGCGGGGTACGTCGTCGCGAACAAATGACCAGTTGAGAATGGTCACTGGGCCTGTGAGCATTCCCTTCACAGGGTTTTCCGTAAGCGACTGGGCGAACTGCCACCAGCGCAGCGTCATCGGATTGGGCCTCGATACGTCGCCGAAGATGATGGGGGGGCGCACGTAACGCGACCCATAGCTCTGCACCCAGGCATGCTGGGTGAAGGCGAAGCCGGACAGCTGCTCGCCGAAATGCTGTACCATGTCGTTTCGTTCGAACTCACCGTGCACCAGCACGTCCAGCCCGATCTCTTCCTGCCAGCGAATTGCAGCCTCGATCTCCTTCTTCAGGAAGGTCTCGTAGTCGACATAGCTCAGCTGGTCCTTCGCATGAGCGGCCCGCGCCCTGCGTACCTGCGGCGTCTGCGGGAAGGACCCGATGGTCGTCGTCGGGAACGGCGGCAGCCCGAGCGTGCCGGCCTGGACTCTGGAGCGCTCGGCAAAAGCGCTCTCTCGTCGCTTCATGCTGTCGTCAATGCTGGCGATCCGCCCCTCAACCAGCGGGTCATGGATCTTCGTGGATGTCACGCGAGTGGCGGCAGCCTCGGCAGACGCTTTCAACGCGCCTGCCACCGCATCCCTGCCTTGGGACAGGGCCCGGGCAAGCAACACCAACTCGTCGGTCTTCTGGGCCGCGAAGGCGAGCCACGACCTGATGTCCGCGTCGAGTTCCGTCTCCATGCGGAGGTCGATCGGCACATGCAGCATCGAGCAAGAAGGCGCGATCTCGACGCGGTCCAAGGGCCAGCCGGCGACGATCGGTTTGATGCGGTCGAGAATGGCGGGCAGGTTCGCACGCCAGACGTTGCGGCCATCGATCAAGCCAAGCGAGAGCACCAGATCCTTCGGTGCGAGCCGACCCACCGTTTCCAGCTGCTCGGGAGCGCGCACGAGATCAATATGCAGCCCGGCCAGGGGCAGAGAAACCGCGGTTTCGAGATTGTCTCCCAGCGGCCCGAAATAGGTAGCCAGCATGATCTTCAGCTCGGGCGCGGCTTTCGACAGCTGGCCATAGGCGAATTCGAACGCAGCTCGTTCGTTCAGGTTCAGATCGAGGACAAGCGCTGGCTCATCGATCTGCACCCAGTCGGCTCCAGACAGCTTCAGCCTCTGCAGGAGTTGCTCGTAGACGGGCAGCAGCCGCGGCAGGAGCGCGATGGGATCGAATCCTTCGGCAGGCGATTTCGCCAGCTTGAGGAAGGTGATCGGTCCAAGGATGACTGGGCGTGTGTGAACGCCGAGAGCTTTAGCCTCGATGAAGTAATCGACCGGTTTCGTCGACGAGAGGGCGAACGTCTGATCATCGTTGAGTTCCGGCACAATGTAGTGATAGTTGGTGTCAAACCACTTGGTCATTTCCATCGCGGTTACATCAGACCGATGAGCCGCCTGCTGGTGACCAGCGTGTCGACAATCCTCCGTCTGACCCTGGTTGCCCCGCGCCATTGCGAAGTAGATGTCAAGTGGAACCTCGCCGCTATTCCAGCCGTAACGGGATGGAACGGCGCCGACCATGGCTGCGGTGTCGAGCACATGGTCGTAGAGCGAGAAGTCGTTCGACGGGATTTTCGACACGCCGCGATCGTGCTGCTCCTCCCAGCTAGCGGCACGGAGCGCCTTCGCGGTCGTGAGAAGGTCGGCAGCGGACGATTTTCCGGACCAGTAGCTTTCAAGCGCGAATTTCAGTTCTCGCCGACGACCGAAGCGGGGCACGCCGAGCGTTGCTACAGGAATTTGCTGAGAGACAGTCATGCCAGACCCCGATGGTTGGGGCGTCGGTGACAAGGAAGGCGCTAGCAGGCCGGCACGAACGCCAGGCTGCAGCGGCCACCGAGACACCCCGCCCGTGGACGTAATTCGCCGTGGCAGGTCTCCTGGCTCGCGGGGTCATAGCCTCTACCCGTCTTCCCAAGGCTATTCGCCTCAGTGACATGAGTGGGGTTGGCTCGCCGCTAACAGTTGCGGGGGCAGCGCCGGCATCGCACCGGCTTCCCTCTTAGCTCCGCTGCGGCAGCGCCGTACGGAGAACCACGACGCGGGAGACAATTACAGCAGTTCGCTTCTTTGTCAACGCCGCATAAAGAAATGTTTATGTCGTTATGTTAAATTTCCGTTGGCATGTTCCAAAGGTCGCCTCGAAAGCGAAAACTGTGGAAGCCTTGAGCGGCCGGTAAATCAAAGCGATGACGCACGGCGCCCTTGTCCAGGAGGATAGGAGTTCGTCGGCTGCCGGCAGCAAACATACCGGCAAGCGCCGTGGTGCTGCTTAGCGCATCATGCGAACCACCTCGGCGTCGAACTTCGGCTCCGAGGTTCCGACCGCTTGGTGATCTGCTCGCGACCATATTCGGCTCAATGGCGAGGCTGTTGCCCATGTGGAAGCTGTTGGCCGTGATGCCCTCGGTGATATGACACAACGATTTCGGGGGGAGCACACCGAGGCCAGGCGCAGCGGCGTGTTGCGAAGTGATCGAGGCCAATGTCTCGAACTGCTTGTTCGCAGCCCACCGGCTCAAGGTAACCCGGCTCAAACCACCGGGCCAGCTCAAGTCCTGTCCAAATGAGGCCTGAGCGGCAAATCGTCGTGCACGCGCACGGTTTGGCGTTCGATCTTGTGATGCGTCTTGGGCGGACAATCGCCACGGTGCAGCGCGCAGAAGCGGTCCCCAATTGGGAAGCCGAGGGCGGTGAGGGCAAGCCAGCGCCACAGGCGGAAGGGGACTTGGACCTGTTTGCCCTGCTGGACCACAAGTTCGCGACACAGGGCCTCAAGGAGAAGACCAAGAGTGATTATGCGCGGGACCTCGCCAAATTCATCAAAAGCAGCGGGCAGTCAACGTTCGGCGCCGATTGACATGGAGATAGCCATCGCGGCGGACCGCCCAGGCGGACCGCAAGCCGGAATACAACCGGGTGCAGGCGGCCAAGCTCGTCCACAAGATGGCGTCGGGCACACACCGGCGATGGGAGAGCGGACCGTGGAGTGCAGGAACTTCACGCCTATCCACGCTCCCGTGGACGTGTCCTGCGGCACATCGGCAGCGATATTGAGGAGGCAGTTGAGCTTCTGGTCGAGCACTCTTACCTGCCACTACCTACGCTTAACGTCATCTCGTACTGAAAACGCACCACGCAAGGTCGAGATGTAACATGCGCCCTTCGTGGATGGTTCTAAGCTTCCTCGGGCGCGGTCAATCTGTGATAACGGTCGCTTGGAACCTCCATCACCGCGACGCGATCAAGGTTGGCGTATCGCGCTCGGTAGTAACCTTCTTCCTCCACTTCGGCGAAACTACACTGGGGAACGTCAAAAGTCGCAGCTTCCAATCCGAAGAAAGTCGTAGCGGTTTCTTCATCCAAGAAGTTCCACTCATCTTCTCCGTCGTCATATGTGACGCGAACATAGGAGGCCATGCGCACGGCTTCCTGATCACCCATCTCTGCGATAATGGCATCGCATTCTTTCTTCAGCTTTCCTGAAACCTCACCCTTATCCCAGTCATCCAAAGCCCGATAGATTTCTGGATGATAATACTCTGGCATCTCCTCTACATCGTCACCGATAAGCTCAATGGTGCGGACATATTGCGGATTTATCAAGAGTATTTTGTTGTCAAGGCTCCAACAATACAGCCATGGCCTGCTTGTGTTATTTCTACGAAGATTATGAAGTTCCTTCAACTGACGTAAAATCGATTCACGCGCCTTTTCATCGATAGGATATTGGCGGCTGCCAACAGTCGTCTTGATTCTGAGCGTGCCGTATCGCGTTTCGGCATCGGCAATTGCAAACGGGCTCGTGCGCCACTCCTCGACATCAATCTTCCAGCCCAGCAGCTCCTCGACCGTGCATTTCAACGTGAGACAAAGGTCCTTGATCTGCTCGACGTTCAACTGCGTTTTGCCTGTTTCCCAACGGGCCACAGTCTGTTGCGTCGTTGCCATCTGCTCTGCCAAATCTTTTTGAGTCATGCCCAGTCGAACCCTAAGCTCTTTCATGTTCATAACTCACCTCGCGTGTTCAACACACGCATTGTGGATGAATTAATCTAACACGTCAAGCGTGTTCAAAAATCGCAGCATGTGTTTTTAGGGCGTCTTCGAGGCTCCAGCAGCCGTTCGTGACCACTTGCGCAAGACACAGGGCTGGTACACAGCACGAATGGGCGATCAAAAATTACTGCTGAAATTCAGATAATTATTGTGGTCGAGTCTGGATCTCTCTGATCGACACGATAGTCGACCATCACCATGATCGGACCGCTTCGTGGCCGCAGGTCAAGTTGCAGCGTCGGTTCGCTGAACTTGTTGGTCGGATCCAGATTGAGCGTTTCAAAATCCGGCTGACGCAGAAGGATGCCCATCAGTCCCCCAATCACAAGAACCAGCTGGCGGACGAGCAAGGCTCCCGAAACACCTTGGACATCCGCCAGTTCGCCCCAAAGCCAGCTTCCCGCCGCCATGCCGCCGTATGTGGCCGTCTGATAGAGAGAGGGCGCGTCCAACCACCCACCGCGGCGCCGAAAGCTGCACTGTGACGTTAAACAGCGAGAATGATTGAATCCAGGCCGCACCGGCTGGCATGAGGTTGAGACAGCTCAGCCCAACGTGCTCGCTCCATGCCCGAAAGAAGCAGCTGATCGCCAATACAAAGAACGCACCGCGAATGACCCATTCGTTGGAGAGAACTTCTCGGACCCGCCCGATGAGGAGCGCGCCGCAAATCGCTCCCAGGCCGAAGAAGCCGAGCATCACGCCGTAGGTGACTGCGGTCCCTTTGATCTGTTCGCGAGCGACCAACGGCAGGAGAGCCAAAATGACAACGGCGGTGAGGCCGAAAATGAAACTCCGGCACATCACCTTGAGAAGGTTCGGCGACAAGAGCACGTAACGCAAGCCCGCCGCCATCGCACTGCCGAAAGCCTCCCGCGGCAGCGCTTGTCGTGCCCGTTCGGCTTTCCATCGCAACAGCGCAGCGATCAGAGCGAAGTAGCAAAGGACGTTGAAGAGGAACGCGAAGGCCGCACCGGCTGTGGCCACGATTATGCCGCCAATCGCCGGCCCGATGCTGCGCATGAGATTGTAGCTCATGCCGTTGAGCGCAACCCCGCTTGGCAGGTGTTCGCGAGGCAGGATATCTCCCATGGAGGCTTGCCAAGAGGGATCGTGCAATGCCCAACCACAGCCGATTAGGAAGGTGAGACCCAGAAGGGTCCAGGGTGTCATTCCCCGCATAGGTCAGGAACGCCAGGAAGGCGGATACGCAGACCATCAGCAGTTGCGCAGTCAACATGATCCGGCGACGGTCAAACTTGTCCGCGAGCGCTCCCGCCGCGAGCGAGAAGATCATGTAGGGGAGGGTGGTCGATGACTGGACGAGCGCCACCATTCCATGGGAGGTGCCGATGCTCGTCATCAGCCAAGCTGCCGCCGCACCTTCGACTAGGGTGCCAAGGTTCGAAATGAGTGCAGCCGACCATAGCGAACGGAAGGTCTTGTGCTCAAAAGGAACGAGTGAAGATGTTCTCTTCGCCATTGTGGGAAGCCTCGGGATTGACCGCGGGGCTGGATTTGTTTCGCCTCACTCAACCATGGCCTCGCCGTACAAGCCAAGCTGCCACAGTGCGCGCCTGCTAACCCAGAAAACTTGGCGGCCTTACAGGCATGCGCAGGACGCGCGAAGCCGCTCAAATCCCCCAGATGGGTCAGCCATCGAAGACCGGCATCACTTGCCCGTTGAGCGGCTATACGATAATGCTCCGCGCTAAGCAGGAAGCGCCAAAAATTCGAGCGGCGACTTCATTCTCCTATTCAGGAAGGAACTATGAGGCGGCAGACGCGACCATTCACCGTGGAAGTCAAACAAAAGCGCAATTATCAAAAATCCGCACGTTCCATCTGGGGCAATTTCGACATCGCCGCGGCGATGGCCGAGACAACAAAGGAAGTCGGGCCGTTAAATCGTCAGCTTGTTGACTCTACTGTAGTGGTCCTTGATGCTGAACCTTTGCACGAACCGCGAGTGGAGCATTTCATGGCCAATCCTCTGGAAACCGAGTCAGCAGTAGTTAGCGAACCGGCAGACAAAACGGAAACGCCAAAACCGAAGGCGAGAGCGCGGCGGTCGAGGAAGCCAGAAGCTGAGGCGAGCTCGCCTGCCCGCAAGAACGGCGCCAAGCCGATATCCGCGGCCACTGAAGCACCGCCGTCAGCGCGAACAGGCCGAAAGAGCTACTCCTCGAAGGATCGTGCCCAGAAGCTGGCGCAGATCGAGACCTCGATCGGCGGCGGCGCTACTCTCAAGAGTGCGGTGAAGCAAGCCGGCATCTCGGAACAGACATATTATCTTTGGAAGAAGGCGGCGGCGCCGGCGGCGGACAGTGACGGGCTGAAGGATCTCGTCGCGCTCGAGGAAGAAAACAAGCGGCTAAAGAGCCTGCTTGCCGATCGTCTCCGCAAGGAGAATGCGGAACTGAAGAAAAGGCTCGGGCTGGATTAAGAAGGGTGGGCAGCTGGTTCTTGGCTCCCCACCTACAGCAATACCGCCTGCTCGGCCTCTCGGCGCAGATTCTGCCTTGGCCTTGGGCCGATCTGCTGGATGACCAGCCCGGCTGCCAGCGAGCCGAGATCGCCGCACTGCTTTAGGCTGCGGCCTTGCGTGTAGCCGTAGAGGAAGCCGGCGGCGTAGAGGTCGCCGGCGCCTGTCGTGTCGACCAGCTCGCGGATCCTGGTGGCTTCGATGGTGACCGTCTCGTCGCCGCGCACGATGACCGAGCCCTTTTCCGAACGGGTGACGGCGGCGATCTTGCAATCCTTGCGGATAAGCGCCAGCGCCTCGTCGAAAGACGCGGTCTGGTAGAGCGACTTGATCTCGTGGCTGTTGGCAAAGACGATGTCGACGGTGCCGGAGCGCATCAGATCGAGGAACTCGTCGCGGTAGCGATCGACGCAGAACGAGTCCGATAATGTCATCGACACTTCGCGCCCCGCGGTGTGGGCGAGCTTCGCCGTCTGCCGGATCGCTTCCTTGGCACGCGGCGGGTCCCACAGATAGCCTTCGAAATAGGTGACGGCGGCGCCCGAGGCCTTGTCGGCCTCGACGTCCTCCGGGCCGAGCTCGACGCAGGCGCCGAGATAGGTGTTCATCGAGCGCTCGCCGTCCGGCGTGACGAAGATCATCGAGCGCGCCGTCGGCGGTTCGCCGTTAAGCGGCCTGGTGTCGAAGGCGACACCCTGGGCATGGATGTCATGCGCGTAGATTTCGCCGAGCGCGTCGTTGGAGACCTTGCCGAAGAAGGCGGCGCGGCCGCCGAAGGAGGCGACGCCCGCCGCCGTGTTGCCGGCGCTGCCGCCCGAGGCTTCGATGGCCGGGCCCATGCGGCTGTAGAGCAGTTCGGCGCGCCTCGTGTCGATCAAATTCATCGCGCCCTTGATGATGCCGTTCGTCTCGAGGAACGCCTCGTCGCACTGGGCGATGATGTCGACGATGGCATTCCCGATACAAAGCACGTCATAGTCCGGCATCAATTCATGTCTCCGCCAAAAACCCACCGGCTTTCTGGCATGCCGGCCGCGGGCGGGGCTGGCCAGTGGGAATGGGCTTTCCGCTTGCCAATCGGTTCGGCGACAGCCCTCACGGGGCGGCAAGTCCTGCCTCGCGACGCAATTCGTCGGCCCTGTCTGTCTTCTCCCAGGTGAAATCAGGCTCTTCACGGCCGAAATGGCCATAGGTCGCGGTCTTGCGGTATATAGGGCGTAAGAGATCAAGCATCTTGATGATGCCCTTCGGTCTGAGATCGAACAACTCAAGAATGAGGCGCTCGATCCTTCTTTCCTCAACCCTCGCTGTCCCGAACGTGTTGACCATGACAGAAACCGGACTGGCCACGCCGATTGCGTAAGCAAGCTGCACCTCGCAGACGTCCGCAAGTCCGCTGGCGACGATATTCTTTGCGACATACCGGGCCGCATAGGCAGCTGAGCGGTCAACCTTGGACGGGTCCTTGCCCGAAAAGGCGCCGCCGCCGTGACGACCCATCCCACCATAGGAATCGACGATGATCTTGCGTCCAGTGAGACCGCAGTCGCCGCGCGGCCCGCCGACTACGAACCTCCCCGTCGGGTTGACCAGAATTCTGATGCCTTCCGTCTCCAGGTGGGTCGGCAGGACAGGCTTTATGATTTCCTCAATGACGCCCTCGCGGACCGTCTCTTGCGAGACCTGCTCGTCATGTTGGGTCGATACGACGATGGTATCCAGGGCGACCGGGCGCAACCCCTCATAGTGCACTGAGACTTGGGATTTCATGTCAGGACGCAACCAGCCAAGCTGTCGTGCTTTCCGGACGTCTGCCTGTCGTTTCGTCAAGCGATGAGCGAGCTGGATCGGCAAAGGCATCAAGGTATCGGTTTCGCGGCATGCGTAGCCGAACATGAGGCCCTGATCTCCCGCTCCCTGCTGGAGGTCCTGCCCTCGTCCCTCGTCAACGCCCTGGCTAATGTCGGGCGATTGCTCGGTGAGTGCATGAACGACGGAGCAACGCCGGCCGTCAAAGCCGACGGCCTCATCGTCGTATCCAATATCGAGAATCGTATCGCGCGCAACTTGGCTATAATCCACCCGCGCATCGCTGGTAATCTCGCCAGCCAGAACGACTATCCCTGATTTTACCAACGCTTCACAGGCGACGCGCGCCTTGGGATCGGTGCGGAGGATGGCATCGAGGATAGCATCCGAGATGTTGTCGGCCAACTTATCCGGGTGTCCCGCGCCAACCGATTCGGAAGAGAACACGAACTGCCTAGCCATGAAATGCCTCGCTTCGGGTGTTGGAGTTGTATGGGGCATTTTGCTTAGCCCACCTTACCTGTCGGTGATGCCCGGGACGTCGAACGCAGCGCACAAGTCGGCAACGTCTCTTCGCACGCAGGCATGGAGATCTTCGTCGTCTGGCCGCCGGAGGACGGAGTCAATGAAGCCAGCAATTTGCACCATTTCCACATCGCGCATGCCCATTGACGTCACTGCTGGCGCCCCCAGGCGAATTCCGCTTGTGACCGCCGGATCCCGCGGGTCGCCAGGCACCATATTAAAGTTTGTGATGATGCCTGCCTTTGCTAGTCGCTCGGCATAGGCCTTGCCCGATAGCGGTCGATCGCGCAGATCAAGGATCAGCATGTGATTGTCCGTCCCCCCGGTAACCAGGTCATAACCTCGCTCGAGCAGTGCCTGGGCCAGAGCCTTGGAATTCTTGACGGTCTGTTGGCCGTAGCTTCGGAAGGACGGGTTCGCGGCTTCGTGCAAGGCAACAGCTAGCGCAGCGATGACATTCATGTGGGGCCCACCTTGCAGGTGAGGGAAGACCGCCCGATCTATTCGTCTGGCGAGATTGTATTTGCTCTTTAGATGATACAGGGCCTGATAGCGATCTTCGTTCCTGGACAAAATGAAACCACCGCGGGGACCGCGGATCGACTTGTGGGAGGTGCTGCTGACCACGTCGCAATGGCGCACGGGATTCGGGTGCGCTCCCGCGGCAATCAGGCCACTGATGTGCGCAATGTCGGCTACGAGATAGGAGTTCGCTTCCACGGCGATTTCTGCCATTGCCGCGTAGTCAAAGACACGCGGGTAAGCAGTTCCGCCGACCCAAATGAGCCGCGGCCGTTCCCGCTTGGCTGTCTCGCGCAAGCGGTCATAGTCAATCTGCTGTGTCTTTTCATCTAGTCCATAGGGGACGCGTTGATAGTCAGTTCCGGAAAAGTTGATCGCCCAACCATGAGTCAGATGGCCCCCTTCCGGAAGGGGCAAGCCCATGACTTTGTCACCGGGGCTCAAAAGCGCACGATAGACAGCCTGGTTGGCCGGCGAGCCGGAATAAGGCTGGACGTTGGCATGCTCGCTGCCAAATAGTGTTTTCAAGCGCTCAATGGCTAGGTTCTCAAGCTCATCAACGATCTCGTTTCCGGCATAGTAGCGCGCACCGGGGTACCCCTCGGCGTACTTGTTCGTCAAAATCGAACCGGTCGCTTCCAGCACGGCCGAGGAGGCAAAGTTCTCAGATGCGATCAGTTTGAGCGTCGTCCGCTCCTGCCGCTCCTGTCTTAGAAGCAGTTCGTGAACGCGGCAATCAACCGTCGCCAAGCGAGACCGTCCGTAAGTGTCGGGCTGCGCGATGGCGCCGTCGGCGGAGTTGTCCATGGTGGTTTCGCGCTCCAATTGGATTTCACGGTCAAGCATGCGGTCCCCTTCGGCCGCGTGTCTCGTACCGCTTCGAGCCGTTGAAGGTCTCGTTTGTGATAGCCATCGCCGTGGGGCAGGAGATCAACCAACAATTGAACCAGCCCGCCGTCCTTACCTCCTGTTTTGAGATTGTACGAGCACCACGGACGTTGTTCGTTGCAGTAAAGAAAGTCGGCTCTGGCCAGCAGCCGGACGTGTCGTACAACGTGCTCACGACGCAGACCCAGAATCTCCGCTAGCTGGCAGACAGTTAGGTCCGCGTGCGCGCAAAGGCCTAGAATTCGAAGGCGATCTAAATGCGCTGCCGTCCGTAGGCGACTGACCAGTGTCAGCATTGGTCAGGACCAAGCCACTTGGAAAGCCTGGGCACTCGTCCTACTGAATTTGTCATTTCGCGTTCTCCACAGATGTTGCAGCTTTCGAACCAAATAATATGGTTGCTTGTCCACCGACCGGACAATCTCGGTGGCCGTGAAGATACTGTTTTGAGCCGATATGGCTGTGTCGAACAAACAAGATGGGCGCTCTTCTTGCCATTGCCTTTAGCCGAAATTGCACGCAGTTCGGCGGGTCGGAGAATAAGCCACGGTTCGGACCCCACTGACTCAAACGTTGCAATAAGCCTACCATTCACAGCGAACCGGAGTTGCTAAGAGTCTATGAATTTCCTTGAAGGATCTGTTGCAACGTTTGCGCAGCCCGGTCTTGCTCCCGGCTTGCAGCGGTCAATCTCGTGCAGACTGACCGTGATCCAAGATGACAAGGAAGGTTCGCTTTCAATCCGATCTTCTTCATGGCCAAGTAGTTCGTAGTCTCATAACTGTGGCCTAGACAAAAGCTGGGCTAATCAGCGAGGTATGATGTCGTTAGCGTGGTTGGGCCACCAGCAGGTCGACGCCAAGATCGACACGCGCAATTTCCCGCGCTCCGAGAATGTCAGTGACTGCGCGCTCTTCCTCGGGCGGTCTGGCTGCGCCGTCTAGAATCTGAATGCGTCTCGCGCCGACCCGTTCTGCAATGAGCTGTTCGGCTTGCCGCATTGATGGCGAAGCAAGCTCAAGTACGTTTTCGCGCATCTCACGCGCCGCCTCGCCGACTTCCGCAAAACGCTTCTCGGCGAACTGCTCCTTAAAGAGCGCAGCGAGATCATCAAATGTTTGAACTTTGGTGGGCTTGGGTTTCGAGCAAAAATATCCAGTTGCCAGTCCAGGTTTATAGGCAAGGCTGTACGCTTTGTCGTCTGGCAAGGGCCCAATATCCCCTGGTGAGACGAAAATGGACTGCCGTGCTACGGTTGCTCCATTATAAGAGCGGTCGAAATCGCTGATGTTTGCAATACAAGGAGCCGCATAGAAGACGTTTGACGGATAGCGCGCCTCAAACCGAAGAAGCAGTTCACGCTGTCGCGACACATCCCTGCGCATCATCGCAATCCGAAAAAATGGTATCGACAAACCGGGACAATGTCCGCTCGCAACCTCAAAGGCAGTTCCTCGCTTCATCAGCTCCGGAAGCTTGTACTGGAAAAACAGCGGAACCCCTGGGAAATTGATGCGGATGTCAAAGCCAGAATGCCCCTCCTGTATGAGGTTTGGAAAGACCGGCGCGCCTACAGGTGCGGCTGACGATGACCGGATAAGGTTTTCGGTGAAGGCATACCCAATTGGGAACTCCATGTAGCCCACCTTCATTCAATTCTGCTTTCGTGCTGAAGTTTATCCGGGCTCTTTGCCTGCAGCCGAGCAGACCCTATAACAGAAAAAACTATGTATACTTGCGATAGTCTGAGCTTATGGATTCCTCGGATAGATATTTAAAGAGCTCACCCACTCTTCTGGCTGCTAAAAAGGGAATGGGAAGCTTCTGGTTGATCTGGGTCGAGTTCCAGTTGATTTTGGTAAGCGACAAAACCTCCTGCGCTATCTCAGCGATTCCCGGCGCAGATCGCCGATAAGTTTCGGGCTTCGCGAACAGCGCCAGAGTGCGTAGCCGATATCTTCAACGGGGGCGGCGGCTTCTCCCTCGCCAGTGCCGAGCGCGATCATATGCGTTGCGCATTCGGCCAGCGCGCCGTCAAGGCGCCCCGCTTCCGTCGCGCTGCCGTAAAGGTCCAGGAACCACGCCAGCGAATAAGACCAGTCGGCAGGCAAGTCCTGCCCATTGTGATCCCTTGCGACGACGGCCACGACGGCGTTGCGGCCTTCGGGCGTGCGGGACTCTATCCCAAGGATCGGGTATAATTCGGGTGTCGGCTGCTGAAGGATACGCGCCGGCACGAGCGACAGTGCTTTCTCCAGCGAGGGAGGAAAATCCTCCAGTTCTTCGGCCAGTTCGGCAGCTTCTCTCCTTCGTCCCTCGCGGCGCGCTTCTACATATTCTGCCGCAACCACGGCAACGGTGCGCTGCGCCCGTTCAGCGGTGCTGGTGGCAATCAGCTCGGCCGGAATGTCACTATCCTTGATCGCCCAGTGCGTACGGTGCTGTTCGAACGTTGAGTGCCCAGCCGGTCCGCAATTCTCAACACCGCTGACCGGTCGAGAAAGGCATGTTTCGGATCGGGCTCGAAGGTGAAGGCCAGTTCGTGTCCGCGCCGAACGATATTGCGTATGCGGCTGTGCCGGACCACGCGCGCGTGCGGGCCTCCCGCCCCGACTTCGTACATCAAAAGCGCCGGGATTTCCTCCAGCCGGCGCAATGTTTCAGGGCGCGAGGTCGATAGCCTCGGCCTCGGCGCCGCTAGATTCCTTGAACCGGTCAATGGTTGACGTGAACGGCGGCGTTTCCCACCACTCGCCGTGGCCCGAGACAAGCAAGTTAAACATGGCACACCACCGACCTCACGCCGCCTTCTCCATAGACCACTTCACCCGTTCGGCGAGAAAGGCGGCGAACGTTTTCACATGCATATTGCCGCTCGCCTCCTCCAGCCCTGCGAGGTAGGCCTTCCGGTCATCGACTCTGACGACTGTCCAGGGGTAACCGCCTGAAGCCAGCATCGCGTTCATGAGGAACCGCGCCATTCGTCCGTTGCCGTCCGGATAGGGGTGCACATAGCCCACAAGCCAATGCCCCAGCACGGCACGCACGGAGGCCTCCTTCTCCGCCTCCAGCAGGTCGAACAGCTCATTCATACCATCGGCCACCGCTTCGGTACGCGGCGGCACGTGCTGCGAGCCGCGCAGGTACACAGGGTGATTGCGATATCCCGCAAGCGCGCTGGCTTTGAGGATGCCGGCGGTCACTGACGGCGCGAACAGCTCCCGGTACCACTCCCGGTGAGTGTCCCGCGTCAACGCGCCGGCTGGCTTGCCGTTGATGATCGCGGCAACAGAGTCTTTGACCTTCTGGAATGCGAGGTAGTAGCCACGCGCGGCAAGCGCATCTCGGTTCTTGCGGTCCTCTTCATCAATCTCCGGATTCCAGCTCCCCTCGCGCACCCGGTCGATGAGTCCCGGGGTGACGCTGTACCCTTCTATCGACAGCGAATGGTAGGCGTCGCTTTCGTAGATATCCTCGACGAACTTCATATAGGCGTCTTTGTCGGACGGCAGTCCGGGTGCCTTCGGGAATATCTCGATGATGGCTTCGCGCTGCGATTGCCAGATCGCGCGCAGGCGGGCGACCAACGGCGGTACGCCCGCCGCAATAGTTGTCACTCCAATTTGTCCCGCGAACGGATCGGATTCGCGCACGTCATAGCCGGCGGCTTTGAAGGCGGCCACGATTTCATCGGCAAAGGAGTCGCGTCCTACGCGACGGAAGGCCCCCGCAAGCCGTCCCGCCACGGCGGAATGGCCGCCATCAAGCAGCAGGGCCAGAACGGTTGATACGTCGCGCACCGACGCCATGGCGATCTGCATCTCGATAGGGGCGCGCTGGAAGAACGCTGCCGGCACCCGGGTAAGGGCGGCCTCGACAGTGAACACGCGCTGGCCGTTTTTCTCTGTCAGTTCGGCCGGCATCTCCTTGACCTTGAGGTCATAAAGCGAAGTGCCGAACAGCAGGTCGATTTTGTTATTCGTGCCTTTGGGGGTGTTCACCACCACCTGAGGCGGAATAGTGGGCGCTTCCGCGTGCAGAAGCAGCGACTGCTCCGGTGAGAGGAACCAGTCCTTGCCGAACCGGTCATTGCAGTAAAGGGAGCAGAACTCCCAGAAGCTCGCGTACCAAGGGGTGGTGTCTTGCTGCCGTGCCTGCGGGCCGGTCGACATGAGCCAGCCTTTGATAACATCGCGGAGGAACCCGTTCTGCAGCAGCCGCTCCCGGTGGACGCGGGTCAGCTCATCTGATTTGAATATGCGCCGCCCACCCTCCTGCAGCTCTTTGAGGACGGCCAGTGATACAGCGAGTTTTTCATGGGGCTTGGCCATGGCCGTGCCTTTGCAACTTTTTTAGAGCTGTGCGATTACAAGTATATAGTGCTGATATGCGACAAGTCAATGATGCTGTTGAGTTGCAAGTTTTTTAAGTCGTTCGATAACAAGTTTTTTATGCGATAATCGGCAAATGCGATCGTTTCCATAGCCGCGCGAAGGATCGTTACCCGGATGGGCCGAGACCCAGCTCCCCCGCAGGCTACGCAGGGGCTCGGGGCGAGCCTAGAGCCTGGCCCTCCGAAGCGCTTCGAAGGAGGACGCGCCTCTTTGAAAAACTCGCCCGTTGTGCATCGTGGGTACCCGTAAACGCGAATTCTCAAAGGAAAGACGCTCCTTACCTCTCCCTCCCGCCACGATCATCACGGCCGCGCCCGCGCTCACTACGCCGCGACGCCCGCGAGATCGCTGCACGCATCTGATCGGCCACCAGACCGGGTTGCAGATGAAGGATGTCCGTGACGCTGTCGTGTGTTTGCACCGTCACCGCAGTGACGGCAAGGCAGCTGCGCACGCCCATGGAGGAGAGCATCTCGATATCGCGCGCGATTCCGGCACCCCCACTGGAGTCCGATCCGCCGACGACAAGTACATGCGATGCCTGCCTCAGCGCCCTTTCATCCGTTAGAATGAGCGTTCGAAACGCACGATTCCGCCGACACTGCTCTTCTTGTTGGCGTTGGTCCAATTCATGTTGGAAGCGCCGTCCACCTTGCCGACGGCGAAGTTACCGTATCGGCCATAGTCGAGTTCCGCCGTAACTGTGAAATCTGGAAGAAACGCATAGGCGACGTTTGCAGCGACACCATGGTTCTTGAGCTGATCACCGGAGAGCTGAAGCTTGAACGAAGTTGTCTCGTTGAGCTCGTAAGCGGCGCCAGCCCAGAAAGCCCAGTTCCCGCCCCAACTCTTATAGAAGCCGCGACCATGAGCGTCTATGGCGTTCGTGGAGTCGTCGTTGAGCTTGCCGTTGGAACCGTAGCCGAGCATTCCGAACAGCAACAGTTCGTTGGTGACATTGATGTCGACACGGACCTTGGCGGCCACCGATTCGTAGTTGCTATCATAAGCGGCAACGCCGGTGATCGCGCCCCAGCCATGTGTGTATTTCAAGCCGCCGACTACGTGCGGTGCGTAGCTGTCGATTGTGCCGACCACGCCCGAGCCTTCTTCGAGCGAAACCACGGCCGAAAAGCCGTTCCCGGCGTCGAAGTAGTACTGAACCACATTGGTATCGAAAGCGCCGTACGGAACCGGCGTCTGGTTGAGTACGTCACCCGCGCCGCCAATAAACATGTCGAAGGCCGACCAGTCCTTACCAACTCGGAGGCCACCAAGCTGAATCCAGGCGAAAGTCAAGGTGCTGTCTCCGTTGAAGGCATAGGACCGAGAACTGTCCGAAACCGAAGTGTGGCGGTTGCCGAAGTTCATGCGGGTTTCGGTGTAGGTCTTCAACGTGCCGAGTTCGGTCTCCTGGCCGGTCCAAGTTTTCAATGTGAAGCGCGTGTTGTTTTGCCATGTGCCCTGATGCTCACCAGTCCTCACATCCGAGGTTCTTGCGTGATCAACCAATCCGACATGGCCCAAGCCGACGTCGTAACGGACATAGCCGCCGATGCGCACGCAGGTCTCAGTGCCTGAAATGTAGACGTAACCCGAGCCGTAGACGTCGCAGACTTTAACGTACTCAGTCGGGTCAGGCTCGGCAACGGCGGTCACGGCGCGAGCGTCGGAAACGGCAATCAGTGCCGCAGTTGAGCCGAGGAGGAGGCTCCTAATGTTCATTGTTAATCTCCGTTCAAAGAGTAAAAGGAATGGACGTCAGTGATGAACTCTTGCTAAGGAAACAGTCGATAGCGATGCGCATTGAGTTGAGTTTGAGCAGTTTTGATGCGCTCGTCATGCCAGATATTCATCAGAAATTGAGAATATGATGAGGTGTTATTGTTACAAATATGCGATTGTTATTACAAATATAATAATCGCCGAAACGACGCCATCCAACATTTCTGTACAAATCATCCCCGTCATCTCCGCTAGTTGTGGGCGGGCCGTCACAAAGGCTTCTACTGCAAATGACGTGCCATCCTGACGACGCAGCTGCGGCTTGAAGCTCAAGTGTGCCGGCGGACCTTGGTTCGCTCTTCCTTCCTTTTTGCCTTGCGGATCAACCCAAGCACGAACGGCAAACGTTTCGGCTACGGTTCGTCTGTTCGCTTCGCGACAGTTTCGTTCAATGGCGACAGCTTTGTTTGCTGTGAGCCCCGACGTTGAGACATCATGCGGCGGCACCGCTCGGTACGACGCCGTCATTTTGGCGAGCGCGATGATCGGTAATCACGCGCTGACGCGCAGCCTTGCCTCCACCACGGAGTCAGTAGGCGCGCCGGCCTTGGCATTGCGGCCGACCTGACGGTCGCGTCGAGCAGCCTCTCGTCCTGATAGACGGCGCGCCACAGCTAATGCTTCTTGCCAGCAATTCACACAACGAGCTCATCGAGATGCCAGAGATCACTATGGGGCTGCGCTAGCTGGCGAGCAAAGTCTGGTCCCAACGCCGTGTTATCTCGTTGGATGCGGCAGCCGCGCTCAGCAGAATCTACTCGACCAGGCGCAGGCTGAAGGGAAGGGATGGTGGAACCAAACGGTGCGCGTGAGGGTCGCGGCGGGAACAGCCATGGCCAGTCGCTGACCGTCCAGCCAAGACTGAACGGCCGCTATTGCTGAGAAATACAAGTTTCGAGCCCAAAGCGGAACGGACTGACATAGCGCAAAGACACAGGCGAGCGCAGCCGTAAGGTTGGTGGTTATCAGCATGGGACGGTAACTGTTGCAGACCACAAAATATCGCGAGGCCGGCCTGCCTTGGTACACTATCTATCCGACTGTGTCGGAGTTCTCTGGGGCGGTCGGCGCCGAGGCTTATGAGGAATGGCTCAGGAACCTGCCGGCTGACGATCCGGTGTCGCTCTATTTCCACGTTCCGTTCTGCCGATCAGCTTGCTGGTATTGTGGCTTCCCCACCACCATCACCCGCCATGATGCGCCGATCCTCAACTATCTGGCGGCGCTGCGTGACGAGATCCGTTTGGTCTCGGAGCGAGCGCCGCAGACGCTGCCCGTGAGCGACATGCATTTCGGCGGCGGAACGCCGTCTCTCATAGGACCAGCCGAGTTCCTGGCTCTGATGGAGTTCCTGCGACGCCGCTTCGCTCTCACGAAAACAGCTACGGTTGCCGTCGAGATTGATCCGCGCACGTTCACGGCCGAGATGGCCGAGGCCTTAGGAGCAGCCGGCGTGAACCGTGTGAGTCTCGGCGTGCAGAGCTTCGATCTCATTGTTCAAAAAGCAATCAACCGGGTTCAGAGTGAGGCGCAGACGTCTGCTGCCGTGGAAATGCTGCGCCGGCATGGAGTAAGCCGCATCAACTTCGACCTCATCTTCGGTCTCCCGCATCAAACGGTGCAGTCCTGCGTCGAGACCGCGAGGGCGGCGGTCGCAATGCGCCCCGACCGGCTTGCGGTGTTCGGCTATGCGCACATCCCGTCGCTTGTAAAGAATCAGCGCCTCATCGAGGAGGCAGTTCTTCCGGGCAGCGCTGCCCGCGCCGAACAGTATGCGGCCGTGGCCGCGACGCTGATTGCCGCCGGCTACCGCGAGATCGGGCTCGACCATTTCGCCTTGCCGGACGACGAGCTCGCGCTGGCACAGAAAACGGGTCGCCTGCGGCGTAACTCGCTGGGCTACTCGGCCACCACCTGCAGAACCCTGATCGGTTTCGGCGCGTCGGCTATCGGCCGCGTCGGCGAGGGGTACGTCCAAAACGAAGTTACACGGGATTCCTACATCCAGCACATCGCAGCTGGCCGTCTGGCGACGTCAAAGGGCTATCGCCTCACCGACGACGACCGCGTGCGAGCCGCAATTATCGAGCGACTAATGTGCGATCTCGAGGCCGATGTGCAGGCAATCTGTGCCGCCCACGGATCTGATCCGATCCGTCTTCTCGATTCAGCTGAACGCTTGGCGATGCTGGCCGAGGACGGGATAGTGGACTTCGAAAACGGTTTTGTCCGCGTACGGCGGGAGCATCGCTTTGTAATTCGCGCTGTCGCTGCCGCGTTCGATGCTTTTCTCGATCGGGATGGCCGTAAGCATAGCCACAGGTGAGGGCAATCATCCAACCGGAAGCTAAACTCGACGCCCTTGGCCGAGGCCTGTCATGAAGCGCGCGTCAAGGATGCGAAAAGCAGAGCTGATCCGCCTATTTCATCTCATCTTCAATGACATCGACCTCGTGGCTGCCACCGAGGCGTTTCCATATTGATCGTGGTAGGTGCGGGACATCTGGGTGTTTCGCCGTCAGCGCATGAATATCCCCGCCATGTGATGGGTCAGGAAATCGCGGTGGCTGCAATCAGCCCGTCCATCGATGACAGACCGCGGCCACGCCGCTTCGCGAGGCCCGTCAGGTCGCCCCAGGCCAGGGCAACCAGTTCGTCCACGGGCAGGACTCTCGGCTCGAAGCGCTGCGGCAGGTCCCGGGCGAGCCATCCGGCCAGTGCGTCACGTTTCCGACCTTTGTCTATGAAGGCAGCGCCGCGCCGGATCTCGGCGATCGACACAACCTGATAAATGAGCGGTCTTCATCGAGCCCGTCATCCATTCCAGCACGCGCGCGTCAGGGCTCGGCCTCGTCACCTCGGAGAGGCCATTAGTGTCGAGCAAGAGCCTCACAATGGCAGACCATGCGGTTCATCGCGTAGCCGCTCGATGTCCAGTTCGGCGTTGCGCAGCGGCGATGCGCAGCGAGTGCCCAGAAAACGGCAGCCAGCTCCCCTTCCGGAAGATCGGAGCGGACGCCACGCAAAAAGCGCCAAATCCTTGGCGCCGGCGGTCTGTGTGTTTGCGCGCTGGCGGCTTTGGTGTACTCCTGTGCCGTTTCGACGAGGCTTCCAGCCGGACCGGCAGGGGAGAAGGCTTTGGCGGCGCGGCCGGCACACGGCCCACCTCGAGGACGAGATCGACGATGTCGGGCAGATCCTCGGTCGCCTCACAAATCGGTGAGGTCGTCGGGGCACCGTCTTCCACTTTTGTTGATCAGCCGCCTTCCTGGCCATGTTCCGAGACAATAAGGCGCCCGTGCGCCGCCGCCTCGATTAACCCAAGACGCGCAAGGATCTTTTGCCGGAGACAACGAGGTCACCATCCTGCGGTGCCGCGTTGCGTCACAGTCGGCATGAGATGTGCAAAGTGGACCGTCGTCAAACGTCAAACAGAGGCGTTGGTGACTGGAGTGAACGACCACAACGGGCTGCTTGCGCCCTTTCGGACTTCACAAAGTTCGAAAATGGCGTCGTTTCAGGGCATAATCGCCGCTTGTCAAAATGTTTGCGACAAGTCCGGTGAAAGCCTGCCGAGTATCTTGTGCTTGGGGGGCGGTTAGTTCCGATAAACTAAGCGGCATACACATGCTAATCTATTTGATTTACGGGCCGACCTGCAGCGGCAAAACAGACGCGGCAATCCAAATTGCACGAGAGACCGGATGGCCGGTCATTGCGCTGGATCGTGTACAATGCTGTCCTCAAATCGCCACCGGCAGCGGGCGTCCCTCGGATTCCGAACTGCAATCTACCCAGCGGATCTACTTGGATTCGCGCCCGCTAACCGCGGGCATCATCGACGCCGAGACCGCCCATCGTAAGCTGATAATGCAAGTGGATGAGCGTAGTTCCCAGCCGGGGCTCATCCTCGAAGGCGGTTCGATCTCCCTTCTCAATTTAATGGCGCGAAGTCAGCATTGGGATGGCGCTTTTCGGTGGCATGTAAGGCGGTTGCGGCTCGGCAACTCGGACGCCTTTCTGGAGAGAGCCAAGCGTCGGGTCACAGACATGTTTGTCACAAGAGAAGGACAACCTTCATTGCTGCAGGAACTTGCGGATCAGTGGAAGGAAGATGCAGTCCGTCCCACTTTGGAAGACGTTGACGGATATCGTTGCGCCATTCGTTTTGCGAGAGAGCACAGCTTGGCAATCAGCGAAATGCCGTGCCTTCGCAAAGAGCTCCAACAAGATCTTGTAGAGGCGATTGCGAGAGAATATCTCGAATATGCGCGTTGGCAAGAACGCGACTTTCCAGAATGGCAAACTGAGTGAGCAAGCCTCCCCGGACCTCGCCTGCGGTGCGGGCACGGTAGCTCCTGAGAATTGCGCTAAGTGGTTTGCTGAAGCAAGCTAGTGCCAGGCGACATTAGGTCCGTGTGGCAGCGGAAGGATTGCTTTCGCCACGGTGACTGCGGAGGAGGCGACATGGCTGCACTGCTCATTTCAGGCATGGGACGGAATGTACCGATGACAAAGTGCTGCGCGCTTCGTAGCGACCGCTACCGTGGCTGACTCGCGAACTACTATCCGCCAGCCCAGTCTGTGGCGTCGTCTCGGCTTTCATCGTCACCGCCTTCGCCCAGGAAACGCCCGAGGCCGCAAGCGTCGCCGTGGCAGTGCGGCACCCGGCAAGATGGGTGGTCATCGGCCCTATCTGATCGACGGGGAGCACCGTGCTTTCGTCCTGGGCGAGGTTGAGCGAGATGCCAACATGACGCTTCATCAATTGACGGCGGCACTGGCTGAACGTGGTCTCCTGCGAGCGTCGGTCGCTTCCTGCACCGCGAGGGCAAGAGCTTCAAAAAAACCGTTCTGCCGGCCGAGCAGCTCAAGCCAAAGCTGATGCGCGGGCGTGCGCAATGGATGCGCTATCAGACCCGCATTGACCCTACGCGCCTGGTCTCCCTGGATGAAACATGGGTCAAGACCAACATGGCGCCGTTGCGCGGCTGGGGTGTGCGCGGCAAGCGGCTGATGGCCCACGCACCATATGGCCATTGGAAGACGATGACCTTCATCACCGCGCTGCGGCATGATCGGGTGGAGGCGCCTTGGGTCATTGACGGACCCATCAATACGCAGGCCTTTCGCGTCTATGTCGAAACCGAACTCAACAAAACACTGAAGCCGGGCGACATCGTCATTCTCGACAATCCCGGTTCTCACAAGGGCCAAGCCGTCCGCGACATCGTCAGGGCTGCTGGCGCAAGGCGGGTCAAGCCCGCGAGAGCGGCAATTTTGTTCCGGCTATCACCCTCTCGTCGAGAACGGCGTGACGGAAGCGATAAAGTTGCGCCGGCCGGCCGCCGGTTTCCGCGGTTGTCTCACCGGTCTCCTCGACCAGCTCCTGCTGCTCGATCAGCCGGCGAAAGTTCGGCTTACGCACGAGCCTGCCGGCAAGCGCCTCCACGGTGCGCTGCAGCTGCAAAAGCGTGAAGACCGGCGGCAACAGTTCGAATACGACCGGCCGATATTTGATCTTGGAGCGCAGCCGCGCAATGCCGGTCGCCAGGATGCGACGATGATCGGCGATCATCGATCTGCCCGAGACCCAGGTGGGCGCAGCGGAATGTCCGGCGCGTATTGCTTCCTCCACCAGGGCGGCTTCGTAGAGCAGCTCATAACGTTGAAGCGCGAGTTCCTCGTTCCAATGGCGGTCGTCAAAGCCGAAGGCGATCGCCGCCCGCCGTCGTCGGTCGAGGCGTGTCGTACTGTCGTCAGTGCCATCCGCCCATTCCATCAGGCGCGGCCGCAATTCGTCCAACACGACCGCCGGTGTGCCGGAGCGGTGATCCTCCCACGGGAAATACTCGTACCAGCTTCCCCAGTGTCGCCCGGCCGGGTCGCCAGCTTCGTCTTGGTGGGTGAGCGCCAGATAGCTGATAGAGACCACGCGGTCGTCAGCGCCAACCCTGTCGCGATCGGCGAAGGTGTAGAGCTGTTCGATATAGCCGAGCGGCTGGCCGGTCTGTTGTTCCACCCATCCCCTGAGGCCCGACTGCAGCGAACGGTGAGCAAGCTCGAACGGGCCCGAGGGCAGGGCGTTTGCCTGCGGGATGGTCAGAACGCAGGGGGCGCTGCTGTCCATGGCGACCACAACGGCGATTAAGTCCGCATTGACGTCGTTGGCCTTGCCTCCAGCTCCGCCTTTCCTAATCCCTTTTGCGCGTTCGTCCATGGTCCCCGAGGTTGTTGAGCAGAGCCCTGCCGCGTAGGCCGCTGAACCGATTGAATTCCGTTTTTGTCTGATAATTGTCGGCGCGTCAACACCACCCGTCGTGGCGATTTTAGCTCTTCGCAGCTGCATAAAAAGTGCCAACGCGACATCCGTGCTTGGGGAAGGAGGCCCATTGAGTGCGCCGATTCAAAGCTCGTCGATCGACATTGCGACGTTGTTCTCGTCGGCGACAGCGCGGCATAGTTCTCCACGGCTTGGCGTCGACGCTGGGCGTGACGCTGGAGATGATGATCATGCACGGTCAGACCTGCGCCGTAGCCTGGAGCCGGCGCAAATGGTCGTCGACCCGCCGTTCGGTTCCTTTTTGAAGAAACCCGGAGCAGGCTTTCCGCAATGCCTGATAAAGCCCTTCCAGTGCGCCCGCGCCAACATCATCGCACTCTCGCTCCAACACAACCTATGCGAGTCAGTAAATCGACTCGCCGGCACTATTGTTTCAGGGGAAATGAATCTAGTTTCAAAGGGTTCGGCCGATAGGCCGGGCACAGCTGCGGTCTTCACGGCCTTTTTGACATAAACGCGTCGCCCGATTGAGATTATCTTGACGGTAGCGCAGTGCGCCATCCATGCCAGTCGAGATGATCATGGGCAAATATCGAGACCATCGCGAGCCACGCCGGCATCGCTATGACGATGACCCCGTTTCCTTTTCGGAACGGACTTCCGAGCCAAGCTATTTTCAGCGCCCGCCGACCGTGACGGCAGATCCTGTCGATGCGGAGGTGTTGTGGTTCACCGTCAGCAAGGGTTTTGGCTTCGTCAAACTGTCGGACGGCACGGAGGCCTATCTGCACGTGCGAGTGTTAGAGGCGGCCGGAAGCCGGGATGTTGCCGCGGGAACGCCTCTCAAGATCACGGTCGAAAAAAGTCCAAGAGGTCATCAAGTCGCGCAGGTGCTGGAGATCGGCGATCACCGCGCGAAAACTCCGTCACATACGCGCGTCGCTGGAGGGACCTTCGTTGAAACCGGTGCGCAGCTGGAGAGCGGGGGCACGGTCAAGTGGTACAAACCCGAAAAGGGCTTCGGCTTCATTGCTCCTGACAACGGTGAGAAGGACGTCTTCGTTCATGCCAGCGCCCTGACGCGCTCAGGGCTCAGCGTGCTGGTGGCGGGACAGAAGGTGTTTGTCGAATGCGGGCAAGGCAAGAAAGGCTGGGAAGTCCGGAGCATTCGCCTTGCCTAGACGGCGATGCATTGCTCGCCTCGGAGGAGATGCCGGAGAGCGTAGGGCGGCCGCCCAAGCCCGCGTAGCAGAAACCGACATTGTCGAAGCGCAGCACGCCGTCGGTGACGACGAGATCCCTGGCGCCCGGCGCGTCCTCGGTGTCAAGTTCGGCGTCGAGCAACTCGAACAGCCGCGTGCCGCAGGTCGAGGCGCGCGCGAACGAGTTGACCAGCAGTCCGAGCTGGCGCACCGGCATCTGCAGAATGGTCATGAAGGTGAGCAACAGGGCCAGCGTGCCGACGCTGATTTGACCTGCGATCACTTTCTGGCCACCGAACCAGAGCACCAGGCCCATGGCGGTCAGGAACGAGAAATTCATGGCGCTGGTGTTGCCGACACGGATGTCGACGCGCTCATTGGCGAGATCAAGGCGCGTCCTGCTTGGCGCGGTCGAACTTTTCCAGCTCGTGCGGCTGCGCGGCGAAGGCACGACGGATGCCGCCGAGATTCTCATCCATCACCCGGATCTTTAACGATCGCTGATGCCCAGATATGGGAAGGTCAGGCTTCAATGACGGGGAAGGTGAAGGATTGACTGGTCGGGTTTCCGGGCCGAGCTTGTCGGCCGCTCAATCGAAAGCGTCATTTGAGGCGCTTCCTCTCCCGCGTGTAACTGGAAGACACGCTCGTCCAGTTCCTTGTCTACTTCCGTGAGACGATGATTGAGGCGAAGGTAGTCGGTCCAGGTCGGCGTGCGGAACGTTTCTGTCCACTGCATAGGCTTCTGAAGGTTGCGCTGGAGCGTCCAGTTCCGAGCACCGACGCGGCTGTGTACATGACGCCGCTGCCGCATGAGGTCGAGGAAGGCCTCGACATTTCTCTCGGCTATCAGATATTCGATCTTGACCACGATCGGGCCGCTTCTCGGCTTCAAACTGAGAGCGACAGCTGGGGCGTCGAATTCCTCCAAAGGATCGGGCTCGGACTCGCGGCGCTCGCGAAGAGGAAACAGAACGCCGGCTGCAGCAACGAGCAGCAGGGCCGCAGCGGAACCCTCTAGCGCCCAGGTCAGCGAATGGTTCTGGGAAACGGTGCCCCACACCCAGCTGCCGGCCGCTATGCCGCCGTCTATCAATGCATAGTAGATGGAGATCGTGCGCCCCACGACCCAGCGCGGGCTTGCCAGCTGCACGCTCACGCCAACCCCCGACCAGGCAGTGACCCAGCCTGCGCCGCCCAAAGCAAGTGCAATTGCCGCCACGCCGATCGAAGAGGTAAGCGCCAGGGAGAGGGAGCACGCCGCGCAGGCGACGCAGGAGAGCCTCATCAGCTGTTCTTGCGACAAGCTCCGTCTGAACAGGCTGTTGGAGAGGCCGGCGAAGACCGCGCCTGTTCCGAAACCTGCCATGAGCGTGCCATAGGCGAGCGGGCCTCCTCCCAACTGGTCGCGGACAATCAGCGGCAGCAGCGCGAGTATGGCGATGCTCGCCAGGCCAAAGAGGGTTCCGCGTGCGATCGCCGCTTTGATTTCCGATGACATCGCCGTGAAGCGCAGCCCGTCATAGATGGCCCTCCTCATCGACTCGCGCGGAAGAGGCGACGAGCGGACCTTCCACTTGCAGCGCCATATGGTGGCCAAGGGTACCAAATAGGTGAGGGTGGTCACGGTAAAAGCGGCCAAAAGCCCGAAGGAGGCAACCACGATGCCGCCGAGCGCCGGGCCCACGGTCCGTACGGTGTTGAAGCCAACGGAAAGCAGGGTAACGGCAGCGGGAACATCGCGCCGGTCCACCATATCGCCAACCGACGCCTGCCAGGCGGGATCGTTGAGAGCGCCGCCGCATGCGATTAAAAAGCTGAAGCCGAGAATCATCCATGGGTCGAGAAAGCCCAGCGCTACAACAGCGGTCAGCATCGCAGATGCTATCACCATAAGGCAGCGGCCCGCGAACATAACCCTGCGACGGCTGAAATTGTCAGCGAGAACCCCGGCGAACACGGACAAAATGAAAGCGGGCAGGTTCGATGAAGCCTGCACCAGCGCAACCATCAGATCGGAAGTCGAGATGGTAGCCATCAGCCAACTGATGGCAACAGTCTGCATCAACCAGCCGAGGCTCGAGACTTGCGTGGCGAGCCAGATCGAACGAAAGGTGGGCTGCAAAAGTGGCGCAAAGGTCGTTGGTGCAGCCAAATCATCATTTGATCCAGCCACCCTACTCATTTTGCCAACCTTTGCTTTGCGTTATTGCCGTTTCCCATGTAATCTAGGCTGAACCGTGGCGGCTAGAAGAATAGAGAGAAACTGTTTGCCTTGCGGCACAGTTCCTCGTGATTAAGGGTTGCGGCCGAGACGCATGCCCGAGCCGGCTCACCCCGCCTTCGAAGACATCACGGGGTGGAGCCCGGATTCTTGCTTGTCGTTTGACGCAGCATGCTTCATCAACGGGCACTTTGCCGAGCGATGCCTTTTCGCGAAACGCGACGATGTTCTTTCGTCGGAAACTCTCTCCAACGGCGTTCGATGCGCTGAGTCTGGCTTGGGGCGAGGTGAGGGCTTGCAGATCTTAGACAGGATTGATTCCTGATAAACGCAGACGGTTGCCGGGCCGCGATCAAAGAGGCGCGCGCCTTGCTGCTTCAGCTTGAACAAAAGTCTGACGCGCTCACACATGCCATCGACGACTTTCTGCTCGATCTGATGAGGCTGGCTTTCATTGTTGAATGTTATGGACGCGGCTTTGAACTTTTGGCGCGAACGCTTGCCCGTAGAAGACTGGCAAAGGTCAGGCTTTTGTCGGGGCGGTGGACTCCGCCAGGGGAGAAATGACGCCCAAAGCCGGATGGCTGACGCGACGGTCGCCCCGCGTTCCGCACAGTGACGAAGGTAACGGTACGGCTCTTCGGCAGATGGCGCATCCGCATGGTAGCGTCTGGCCGTTCCCTCTGATGCTTCGGCCTCCCACACCTATCCGAACAGGCCCGATCCTGGAGGGTCCTCGAAGTGGGCATGAGGGCGATAGGCCGCGTGGTTCGGGTACCAAGCGTAGGCGCGGTATTGGGCTGGAAATTGGCGACGCGCGACGAAGAAGTCCGAGATCAACTCGTGCAATGGCAATTCCTAACACCGTGGACGTGTTGGAGCAGCCTCATCCTCCTAGTCAGGAACGTCATCAAGGTTATAGGATTGATGCGCGGCGAACCCTCGGAACTCAGGATCATGTTGACATCGCTGTTCGACAGAGCCGATTTCGCGCAAGGAAGCCACATCGTTTCGGAATTGCTTATCTCAGGGTCTATCGTCGGCCTAGTCAAACCCTTGGCGCGGCGAGGAAGCGGCGGTCGTCGGCGTGATGCATGACGGGAGTCGGCGGCGCCTCACCATAGGCGAAATGCAGGAACCAAAGGAAAGGACCACCTGCATGGAATTGCGAACCGCGTCCTCGGCGTCTGAGCCGCGACCCTTGCCAAGGATCATTCAACCCGCGACGTAGAGCTTCAAGCCAGCCTTGGACATGCGAACCGCGCTACCATCGTTGCAGAGGAGCCGTCCACCAGATGGTTCCATTTGTAGTCCGCGCCTTTGGTCGACATAGCGGACTGGCTCTGGCCACCGGCAAGGTTGAAGAGTGTTCCGTTGTTGCAGTCGTACTTGGCCTACGTGAACCAGATGCCTGAGCACGCGGTCGCGTTTCAGGGTTGATCTACTCGTAAAAAGGAATTGTCTTAGGCGGAAGGCCGCACTTAATACCACTATCCTATTGGCGCCCCATCGGGTTCCCGGATTGAGCAAGTCCGGATCACTATTTTATGCCGCTGCCAGCGTTGTGTCCGCCATGTGCACGCGCGCTGCCGCTGCCAGCAGGTCGGTCTGGGTGATCAGCCGAATAATGCGTCGCTCGGCATCGACGATGACCACGGCATGGCTGCGGCCGTCGGTGAGCACCGGCAGCAGGCTCATCGCCGGCGTATCGGGAGAGGCGGTGCCAGCCTTCGACATCACAGCCCTCACCGCGTCGGTCGCCTTCGTCAGCTCGCGCAGGCCAACTACACCGACCAGCCCGCCGTCGGCGTCGGTCACCGGCAGCGTCCGGATGTTGTGATCGAGCAGCAAATGACGCGCCTGGTCGGCAGGCGCATGTTCATCGACCGAAATCACATCGCGCGACATGATGTCCTCGCACAGCAGGGTGCGGTGGGAGCGCACCATCGCCTGCAACTCGACCTGCCGCAGCAGCCGCTCAAGATCGTTGCGGTCGATATCGAAGGTTTCCTCCAGCGCGCCGAGCGCGGCATCGATATCCTCGGGCTGGAAGCCGACCCGCTCCCGCGCCGGCGGATCGATGGTTCCATGCGCGCTTTTAAGGGCGGGGGCCGCCACATGTGGATAGTTGCGCCGCGACAGTTTATGGATGCCGTAGCCGAGTGCGACCAGCACGATCGAGTTCAGCGCTACCGGAACGAAGGGAAACAGCAAGCCGGAACTGAAGACGGCCGGTCCGCCGAACACCGCAGTTAAGGCGGCGGCGCCACCCGGCGGATGCAGGCAGCGCGTGAACGACATGGCGGCGATGGCCAGCGCCACCGCAATGCCGGTAGCAAGAATGGGTTCACGCACGAAATGCGCCACGATCACCCCGACCAGCGCCGAAATCGTATTGCCACCGATAATCGACCAAGGTTGCGCCAGCGGGCTTGAAGGCACGGCAAAGAGCAGCACGGCCGATGCTCCCATTGGAGCAACTAGCAGTGCGACATGTGGGCCAGACCCGTTCGCCAGCGCACTGATCACGCCAGTCAATGCGATGCCGATCATGGCCCCGATGCAGGCGAGCAGCCGCTCGCGCAGCGTTGCACCGGCAAGGATCGGAACAAAGAGACGAAACGCCATGGCATACCCTTGGGCGAGTGGTCGGAACTCCGCGCTCCGCAATGCAGGCAAAGCCACAGATTTGGAAGTTAAGCCAATTCGGAAAGTCGGCTCACGGGGGAATACTTTTGCGCGAAACGGCCATTGCCAAATGGGTGCAGACATTTTGATCGGCTAGAGAAGGCAGACGGCACGCTGATCCGCTCGAGCGCAGCTAGAGGCCAAGGGCTGCCGTGCCGCGGGCAGCCGGAAATGGGGATGGTCGGAGGTCGAGCTGGGATGGACACTAAGGAATTCAGAGGCTTCGAAAAGCGTGCTGACAATGTGGCATGGCAAGACAAATCAGGCCCTTGTCGCTCCACTTCCGAGGCGAACTCCAGCGGAGTACAGCTTCTACGCGGTGCTTGGTCTGCCTGTCCTTGCCACCATCGGATTCGTTGGCGTCATGCTGAAACGTCCACCTGTAGCCGCTGAGAAGACGACTGCCGCCAGTGCCGTCGTGGAACCGCTATATGACGGCGGCTTGGTTACAGAGCCGGCTCGTGTCGATCGGGCGGGGGAGCCTGATGTGACGTACATGGTCCAGAAAGTGGCCAATGAAGGTGCTGGCATCGTCAACGTGATCAGGTCACGTAATAGCGGTAATACAACCGCGACCACGAGCCTCTCAGGCGTTCGATGAGGCGGGAAAATCCGATCACCAGACCAAACGCGTTTCCGCCACACTGCCACACACGAAACCGATCAGGTCACGTTCCAGGCTCGCCAGAAGATTGGAGCCAAGGCCACCTCGGCTGAACTCTGCCATGCCGCGGCCGCCACCTCTTCCAGCCGCGGTAGAAAACGTGGGTCAGCAGCGCCGGCATGGGCGAGCAACTCCCAAAATCGCGAGCAGCGCCATCGGCTCCGCAAGCGGCCGCAGATGTCGGCCGATGAAGCGGAAGGGCGGCGGTGCGATGGAAGCGCCGTGCGACAGCCTATCCAGACCTGTAATCGTGAGCAGGCTCATCTGGGTCTCCGGACGCCAGCGTTGCAGATGGTTTTAGGCAAGCGTGAGCAGGCCGTGGGTCCCAATCCGGTCAGGCCGACCACGATCATGGCCGAAAGAACGAGTTCCAATTGAAAGAGCTGACGACCATAGGCGATCAGGTAATCGGAGCCCTTCGAACGATGCGATGAGTTCTACCGCAACCAGGGTCTGCCAGCCGTTGGCAAGGCCTTCTCGCAGCCCTGTAAAGATCGACGGCACGGCGGAAGGCAGCACGATCATCGTGAGTTTCGACCAGCGGCTGAACGAAAGGACACGGCCAGACCCGTCTCACGACGACGCCATTGCGCTTCGCCGCCATCAGGCTGGGTAGAGGACTTGCACGTCTAAAGCTGTCGATCATGCTCGGCACACACAAAAGGGCGGCATCGCTGCCGCCCTTTCCGTAAGCTTGCGAGATCGGCTGAATTAGAAATCCATACCGCCCATGCCGCCCATGCCACCGCCGGGCATACCAGCCGGCATGCCGCCGCCAGCCGACTCCTTCTTCGGAGCCTCGGCGATCATAGCTTCGGTGGTGACCAGCAGGCCGGCGACCGAGGCCGCGTCCTGCAGAGCCGTGCGCACAACCTTGACCGGATCGACGATACCCATGGCGATCATGTCGCCATATTCGCCGGTCTGGGCGTTGTAACCGAAGGTCGCGCCCTTGTTCTCAAGGATCTTGCCGGCAACGATCGATGCTTCCGCACCGGCGTTGGCCGCGATCTGACGGGCCGGAGCCTGCAGCGCGCGACGCACGATTGCGATGCCCGCGGTCTGGTCGGAGTTAGCGCCGGTGACGGTGATGGCCAGCGAAGCGCGCAGCAGGGCGACGCCGCCGCCGGGAACGATGCCTTCTTCGACGGCCGCACGGGTCGCGTTGAGGGCGTCATCGACGCGGTCCTTCTTTTCCTTGACTTCCACTTCGGTCGCACCGCCGACGCGGATGACGGCAACGCCGCCCGCCAGCTTGGCGAGACGTTCCTGCAGCTTCTCCTTGTCGTAGTCCGAGGTGGTCTCCTCGATCTGCTGCTTGATCTGGGCAACGCGGCCCTGGATTTCTTCCTTCTTGCCGGCGCCGTCGACGATGGTGGTGTTCTCCTTGGAGATCGACACCTTCTTGGCGCGGCCGAGCATGTTGAGGCCGACATTCTCGAGCTTGATGCCGAGGTCTTCGGAAATGACCTGGCCACCGGTGAGGATGGCGATGTCTTCCAGCATGGCCTTGCGGCGATCACCAAAGCCCGGCGCCTTGACGGCAGCGATCTTCAGGCCGCCACGCAGCTTGTTGACGACCAGCGTGGCCAGGGCCTCGCCTTCGACATCTTCCGAGATGATGACCAGCGGCTTCGAGGTCTGCACGACGGCCTCGAGGATCGGCAGCATGGCCTGCAGGTTGGAGAGCTTCTTCTCGTGGAGAAGAATGTAGGCGTCTTCCAGATCCGCAACCATCTTTTCGGCGTTGGTGACGAAGTAGGGCGAGAGATAGCCGCGGTCGAACTGCATGCCTTCGACCACTTCGAGCTCGGTCTCGGCGGTCTTGGCTTCCTCAACCGTGATGACGCCCTCATTGCCGACCTTCTGCATCGCTTCAGCGATCATCGAGCCGACCGAAACGTCGCCATTGCCGGCGATGGTGCCGACCTGGGCAACCTCTTCCGAGGTCTTGATCTTCTTGGCGTTCTTGATCAGCGTCGCGACGACGTCGCTAACCGCAAGGTCGATGCCGCGCTTGAGGTCCATCGGGTTCATGCCGGCGGCAACCGCCTTGTGGCCTTCCTGGACGATCGACTGCGCCAGAACGGTCGCCGTCGTGGTGCCGTCGCCGGCGATGTCGTTGGTCTTCGAAGCAACTTCGCGGACCATCTGCGCGCCCATGTTCTCGAACTTGTCCTCAAGCTCAATTTCCTTGGCGACGGTGACGCCGTCCTTGGTGATGCGCGGTGCGCCGAACGACTTGTCGATGACGACGTTGCGGCCCTTGGGGCCGAGCGTGACCTTCACCGCGTCGGCGAGGATGTTGACGCCGCGCAGCATGCGCTCACGGGCGTCACGGGAGAATTTTACGTCTTTGGCAGCCATTTTTTACTCCTGGGCATTTCGCCCGAAATTCAGATTGGATGGTGCGGATGAAAGGCGGCGGCGTGTCAGCCGATGACGCCCATGATGTCCGCTTCCTTCATGATCAGAAGGTCTTCGCCGTTGAGCTTGACTTCGGTGCCCGACCACTTGCCGAACAGGATGCGGTCGCCAGCCTTGACGTCCAGCGGGACGAGCTTGCCAACCTCGTCACGGGCGCCGGAACCGATGGCGATGATCTCGCCTTCCTGCGGCTTTTCCTTAGCCGTATCGGGGATGATGATCCCGCCGGCGGTCTTCGCTTCGGACTCGACGCGGCGAACGACCACGCGGTCATGCAGCGGCCGGAAATTCGACTTTGCCATTTTTGGATTTCCCTGGTGCGGATGTTGAACGGTTCTCCGTTGCCGGAGCGTGGTTAGCACTCACCAGAAGCGAGTGCTAACGCGGCAGTGAGATAGGCCGTAGGCTCCTGCTAGTCAAGACGGAAGAGGGACGGGCGAAGAGCAAACGAGCGTGGAAGCACCGAGCCCTTTACGTGAAAGACGTCGGAGATCGGACATGGATGGGGCGGCTCACCATTTGTAACTGAAGGCTTTATTCATTTGGCACGATTGGTGCAGCGGATGATCCGCAAACGTTGCGCGCGACAAATATGAGAGGTGAACGCCATCAGGACTCTTGCGGTTAACGGGTCCACTCGGTGTTTACGGTGTTGGCCGCCGCGCGGGCGCCAGGACTCCGGCCATCCCGATAGTCACCAATCCAATCTGCGGAGAACAGGAGGCAAGATGAGAGCGACAGTCAGCATGAACTCGAATTTGAAATGTTTGGCCAAAGCAACTGCCATCGCCTTGCTCTGGACGGTCACGGCTACGTCGGCGGACGAAGGTATGTGGATGCCGGGCCAGACTGCGGAAGTGGGCGCGGCCATGCGGCCGTCTGGACGCTGACCCGCTCAACGCGATCGTATCACTGGGCGGATGCTCCGCCTCGTTCGTCAGTCCACAAGGGCTGGTCGCAACCAATCATCACTGGGTGTTCGAATCCATCCAATACCACAGCAAAGAGGGCCAGGACTATCTCACAGACGGCTTTCTGGCGAAGAGCCCTGGGTGAAGAATTGCCCGCGGCGCCAGGCAGCCGAATCCATGTGATCGAGGACATGCGGGATGTGACCGCCGAAATACTCAAGGGCGTCTCGGACAAGCTGAATGGGTTTGCCCGCTATGAGCGGCTCGCCACGAACCGCAAGGCCCTGATCGCCGCATGTGAAGGACAGCCCAATCGCCGCTGCGACGTAGGGGCCTATTATGGCGGCGCCTCCTACTATCTCCAGCAGAAGCTCGAAATCGAGGACGTGCGCCTTGTCTATGCGCCCGCGCTCGGCATCGGTAACTTCGGCGGCGAAACGGACAATTGGATGTGGCCGCGCCACACAGGCGACTTCGGCTTTTATCGCGCCTATGTCGCTCCTGATGGTTCCTCCCGGCCATATGCGCGCGACAATGTGCCTTACCGGCCGAAGAGTTGGCTACCCATAGCCTGTGCAGGCGTCAAGGAAGGCGACCTTGTGATGGTCGCCGGCTTTCCCGGCGCAACCCACCAGTTCCTGACGGCGGATGAAGTCCGGTTCAACTTCGCGCAATTCGAACCGCGGTTGCAGCGTTCGCTCTCGGATTATGTCGCCCAGATCAAAAGGCAACGGCAGGCAATCGCGAGGCGCAGATCCATTGACCGCCCGCTTCACAAATTGGCTCGGCCTAAAACGCATGGGAAAAGCAGAAAAGGCAACAGATCGGCACCAGAATGAATATGGCCGCGCGAACTGACAGACGCGCCAACAATCGGCATCTCGCATGGTCGGTGGCACTGGACGTGGCTCCCACCCTGCTGGCGCGACTCCCCATCAGGTCGTCGGGGTTTCGCTGGCGAAAAAAACTTCCGCGTGTCTCTGCGCGATCCATCCCGCTTGCGCGTGCCTAGTCAACCAAAAAACTGACCATCTGCAGGATCAGGATCAGCAAAAAAAGCCAAAGGCAGACGCCAAAACAGCTGCCAGCAGGACGATGCGTTGTTTCTTCACCCAAAGTTCCCCCGGGAGAGAGTCTAATGATAATCCTTAAAAAAGGCGCCCTGGAACAGGGCGCCCCACGCTCATTTGTGCAAGTTTAAAGTTTAGCTTGCCTGCTTTATGTAATTAACATTTCTTTTATGCGACACTTCTCCAAGTGTTACTTGAACAAATCGAACGTATCGCACATTTAGACGAACTGTACATTCGATAGCGACTTTGACGCATGCGTTTACTGGCGGTATACATCCTTCACCGTTGCCGCAAGGCATTGGCCCACTCGCGCGGCACCTCCTTCACGACAAAGGTTGAAAGCCCGTCCTCGGGCGTTTCATTTCCAAGATTACTTCGATCCACTCATACGGGCTTCCCGAGCGAGACCGTGGGTTCGGACGGTGCGAATGAATTTCTCGTTATAATCGAATTGATTATAAGGGTATATTTCTACGTTGAGTATAAAGGATGTCAACCCCGCGCCAGCGGCAATTTTGTCCGGGCGACCGCCGTTTCGTCGAGGACATAGTGGCGGAAGCGATAAAGCTTCGCCGGCCGACCGCCGGTGTCAAAAGCACTTTCGCCGGTCTCCTCCACCAGTTCCTGCTGCTCCATCAACCGGCGAAAGTTCTGCTGAAGCGCCCCTGCCGATGTAGTCGTCAACGCCGTCCGCGTCAGCGCATTGCCATCGGCGAGAAGCCAACGACATTGTTGATGACGAACGTAACGATCCGCGGCTTCAGAGAGGAATGCGCGCTTCGTCCAGATGGATGGAGTGGGCTGGCAGGTCCGGGCGGCCGCGCCGTTGAGGATGCAGCATCGAGAGCCGCGCTCGCCGAGGATGACATAGGTCGAGATTCGCGCGCCGGAAGTCTTGCTCCATGTCTCCACGAATCCATTGGCAGGATCCCGGCTTCTTCGCAGTGGTCAGGGTCGAGCGTTATCGAACCGTGGTAGTTGAGGTTTGCTTCGGTGACGTGGATGCCGTGCAGCTTGCCGGCGCTATTTTTCGCATTGGTCCCGTTGTCCTATTCATCTCACAAAGTCAGTCCTGATGTTGAGCAGCTTCGCTGGGCTAAATCCCGACGACGAGCGCCCCGCCGCTGAGTCCCGCACCTGCCGCCGCCAGGAGTATTTTCTTGCCCGGCCGAAACGGCTCCGCTTGATTGGCGAGCGACAGTGAGAGCGGGATCGTCGCGGCCGAAGAGTTGCCGTATTCGGCAATCGTCTTGACAATTGCTTGATCCGCTATGCCGAGGTTACTCCCGACAGCATCGAAAATGCGAGCATTGGCCTGATGCGGCACGAACCGGTCGACATCCTGTGGTCGCACTCCGGCAGCGGCTAGCGCGCTTATCGAGCAATCGGTCATCATCTCGACGGCCTTTGCGAACACTTCGCGGCCGTCGGTCATCGTCATTCGGGTTTGCGCGAGGTCGAGGTCACCGTGGAACGGGATGTTGCTTCCTCCTGCGGGAATCTGGATCAGGCCGTATCGCGAGCCGTCCGAATCCACGGAGGCACCGAGAATTCCCCGACCAGTATCCTCGCACGGACCGATCACGAGGGCGCCGGCGGCATCGGCAAACAGCACGGCGCTGGCGCGCTCAGAGGGATTGATGCGGCGGCTGAGGATATTGGCGGCGATAACAAGGCTCGATTTGCCGTGCAGGCGGGTAAATCCGTCCGCAAACATCAGCGCATAGATGAAACCGGCGCAGGCGCCGGTCAGATCGACAGCGCCGGCGCGGCCGAGCCCCAGCCGATGTGCGACCAGAGGCGCGCTGGGCGGCAGGAGGTGATCGGGCGTCGAGGTGGCAAGCAGCAGCAGACCGATGTCGTGGCGCGCAATGCCGGCGTTCGCCAAAGCGATGTCGCCGGCTTGCGTGGCCAAGCCAGACAGCGTGTCTTCGTCCGTTGCCCAGAAGCGCGAACGAATTCCGGTGCGCCGCTCGATCCAGCCGGGTTCGAGCCCGAGATCGCTCTCGATCTCGGCATTCGCCACCTTTCGGCCAGGCGCATGATGGCCAAACCCGAGAATGCGCGACGACCTGCTCATGGCCTCGAACCGAAACGTTCGCCGGCCTCCTCGATGGCGTCATGGAGCCGATCGAGCTCGTCGCCGGTGATGCAATAGGGCGGCAGGAGATAAAGGACATTGCCGAGCGGGCGCACAAGCAGGCCGAGCTCGAGGAAAAATGCCCGCAGCTTAGGTCCGATCTCGGCCAGATAGCCGGCAGAGCCGGCGCGCAGGTCGAGAGCCAGGATCGTGCCGATCGCGCGGCTGTCGGTGAAGTTGGCATTGTCGCGAAAGCGTCGAAACCCGGCGGCCTGCCTCGCGCTCAGGGTGGCGATCCGCTCGGCCACCGGCTCGTCACGCCAGATCTCGACATTGGCGAGTGCTGCCGCGCAGGCAATCGGATTGGCCGTGTAGGAACTCGAGTGGAAAAACGTCTTCTTGCGATCCGCCGAACAATGAGCATGGAAGATGGCATCGGTGGCAAGCGTAGCGGCCAGCGGGATTGCGCCACCGGTCAGGCCCTTCGAGGTGCACAGCATGTCCGGAGAGATGTTCGCCTGCTCGCAGGCGAACATGCTCCCGGTGCGGCCCCAGCCGGTCATCACCTCGTCGGCGATCAGCAGCGTGCCGGAGGCTTCGGCAATCTTCTTCAATCCGGTCAGAACCGAGGCCGGATACATCAGCATGCCGCCGGCGCCAAGCACGAGCGGTTCGACGATCAGCGCGGCGGCGCGCCGGTCGCGGCTGACTGCCTCGAATCTGTCCAGCGTTGCCTGCTCGCGCCCGGCGGCCGGGAAGGGAATGGTGTCGACCTCGAACAGCAAGGGTTCGTAGGCGGCGTTGAACACGCCACGGGCACCGACGCTCATCGTGCCGATCGTGTCGCCGTGATAGCTGTGCTCCATGACGACGATGCGCGAGCGCGGCGCGCCGATGTTGCGGAAATAGCCGAGCGCCATCTTCAGCGCGACTTCGACGGAGGTCGAGCCGCTGTCCGAATAGAACACCCAGTCGAGTCCGGAGGGAGCGAGACCGACAAGCGCCTTGGCCAGGCGTTCGGCCGGTTCGTGCGTGAAGCCAGCGAAGATAATCTGGTCGAGGCTCGACGCGGTCGTCTCGATAGCCTTTATGATGCGCGGATGGCGGTGGCCATGCGTGACGACCCACCAGGAGGAAATGGCGTCCAGGATGCGCGCGCCATTGGCTTTGTGGAGATAGGCGCCTTCAGTCAGGACGATTTCAGGGATCGCCGGCTCGAGCGCGTGCTGGGTGAAGGGATGCCACACACGGGATTGCGTCATCATTCGCCTCCGGCAATCAAAGCGAGGTCGAAGCCGGCAATCATCGCTTGTCTCAGCGTTTTGTCCGTCAGCGGATCGAGGTGCGGCAGCCTGCCGAGTTGCGGCACGTCGCCGAATTCCACGATCGTCCGTTGCGTATCGGTCATCTCATCGCCGATGAAGGCGATGCCAGCCAGCGGGATAGCGCGCGCCCGCAGGGCCTCGATCGACAGCAGGGTGTGATTGATTGTTCCGAGCGCGGTGCGGGCGCACAGAATGACCGGCAACTGCCATTGCTCGAATATGTCGATGAACCTTGTCCGGCGGTTCAGCGGCACCATCAGCCCGCCGGCGCCTTCGATGACGAGCGGTGTCGGCAGGACCGGAAACGAAAGATCGGCAGCCTCGATCGAAACGTCGTCGATTTCGGCCGAACGATGCGGCGAAAGCGGGCTCTTCAAGCGGTAGGCTTCCGGCAGCACGCGCCCCGACGGCAGCCCGGCAAGTCGCGCAACCGCCTCGCTGTCGGTCTCGCCGTCGAGGCCCGATTGCACCGGCTTCCAGTAGAAACCGTCAAGCAGGCCGGCAAGCCCGGCCGAAAACACCGTCTTGCCAATTCCGGTGTCTGTTCCGGTGATGACGATGCGCTTGGTCATGTCGCCTCCGGTCATGTCTGGGCCAACACCTCGACGAGCGCCTCGAGCATGGCGGAAATGTCGGCTTCGCCGATATTGAGCGTCAGTGAGATGCGCAGCCGCGACGTGCCCTCGGGTACGGTCGGCGGACGAATGCCGCGTATGTCGAAGCCGCGGCCCTGCAGGCGCGCCGCCACTGCCATGGTGCGGCTGACGTCGCCGATGACAACTGGCTGGATCTGCGAGCCGCTTGGTATCACGCCGCAGCGATCGGCCAGTTGGCGGCCTGCGAGGGCAACGCGTTCATGCAGCTGAACACGGCGCATAGGCTCGTCGGCGAGCATTGCGAGCGCTTCGCGGGCCGCGACCGCCATCAGCGGCGATGGCGCGGTGGCGTAGATGAATGGCCGGCAACGGTTGATCAGATACTCGCACAGTGTCCTCGGCCCGGTCACGAGCCCACCACATGCGCCGAGCGCCTTGCCGCAGGTGTGGAGCGCGACGATGTTGTCGCGGCCCTCGAAAGCGGCGGCCAGCCCCCGGCCGTCCGGTCCCCAGACGCCGGTCGCGTGCGCCTCGTCAATGACGATGAATGCGTTGTGCCGATCGGCAAGCGCGGCCAGGCTCTCCAAAGGCGCGCAGTCGCCATCCATGCTGTATAGGCTTTCCACCGCAATCCAGACGCATCCCATGCCGCCTTCGGCGCGCCAACGCTTGATCGCGTCCTCGACAGCATCGACGTCGTTGTGCGCGGCCAGCTTGAACTCGGCACGTCCGGCCTGTGCCCCCTCATGCATGCTGGCATGGGCGAGCTCATCGAGGACCAAAAGGTCGCCCTTCTGCGGCAGCGCCGTCAGCAGAGCGAAGTTGGCGATGTAGCCGCTGCCGAAGAACAGCGCGCGGTCGGCTCCAAAGAATGCCGCCGCGTCTGCCTCGAGCTGCTCGTGTTCCGGTGCATTGCCGCGCAACAGCCGCGACCCGGTGGCGCCAACCGACGTGCCCCGCGCAATCGCCGCCGCAACCGCTTCGCCAAGTCTTTTGGAGGCGGCAAGCCCGAGATAGTCGTTCGACGAGAAGTCGCGCCCGGCGCGCGGCTTCAGCGTCCGCAGCCGGTCCTTGCGCGCCAGTCCCTGCAAGGTCGCCTCATAGCGGGCAAGCGGTGCCCCGTTCATTGCGCCTCGAGTTCCATCGGCTCGATGCCAAGGCGCCGGAACAGCAGGGTATCCTTGTCCTCACCGGGATTGTCCGCCGTCAGCAGCGTGTCGCCGACGAAGATCGAGTTGGCGCCGGCAAAAAAGCACAGCGCCTGCATCTCGTCGGTCATGGCCGTACGGCCGGCGGAAAGACGGATATGCGATTTCGGCATCATGATGCGCGCCAGCGCGATCACGCGCACGAATTCGATCGGTTCGATCGGCTTGGCATCGGCAAGCGGGGTGCCGGGGATCGGGATCAGCATGTTGATCGGAACGCTTTGCGGATGTTCCGGCAGGTTGGCCAGCGTCACCAGCATGCCGATCCGGTCCACCGGCTCCTCGCCCATGCCGACAATGCCTCCACAGCAGACCTTGATGCCGGATTTGCGAACGTGCTCGAGCGTCTCGAGCCGCTCGGCAAAGCTCCGCGTACCGATGATCTCGCTATAGTAGCGTTTTGACGTATCGATGTTGTGGTTGTAGTAGTCGAGACCCGCCTGCTTCAGTCGAGCGGCTTGCTCAAGATCGAGCATGCCGAGTGTCATGCAGGTCTCCAGGCCCAGCGCCTTGACGCCTTCGACCATCGCCACCACCGCATCCATGTCGCGCGCCTTGGGGTTTCGCCAGGCCGCGCCCATGCAATAACGGGTGGCGCCGGCATCACGCGCCTTGGTCGCTTCGGCGATGACGCGCCTGACATCCATCAGCTTGGACGCCTCCAACCCGGTTTCGTGACGCGCCGACTGGCTGCAATAGCCACAATCCTCCGGGCATCCTCCGGTCTTGATGCTGAGCAGCCGGCTGAGCTGGACCTTGTTTGGATCGAAATTCTGGCGGTGCACCGTTTGCGCCAGGAAGAGGAGATTGTTGAAGGGGGCATGGTAAAGTGCCTGAGCCTTCTCCAAGGTCCACGCTCCAGGGTCAGGGGGGTCAGGGGATTGAGCCTGTGGCGATGTCTGCGTTGAACTTGCCGTTTGCATCTCCATGCTGTTCCTCCGGTATGACTTGCGGGTCTTTGCTATCTGACTATGATGATCGGAAAGGACAGTTGACCCAATCCTGTTCGTTACTCAGACAATCATGAGCCCCGATGGTCGAGGCCGATATCCAGGATCGGCGCGCTGTGGATGAGTCGGCCGACCGAAATCAGATCAACGCCGGTCGCGGCAACCGCTCGCGCTGTATGCGACGTGATCCCGCCAGAAGCCTCGGTGATAGCGCGGCCACCGACCATTGCGACGGCGCGGCGAAGATCGGGGAGGGACATGTTGTCGAGCAGAACCGCATCGGGAGCGAAGCCAAGTACCTCCTCCAACTGCGCCAGAGTATCGACCTCGACTTCGATCTTGACGAGATGACCGGCCGCTCTTCGTGCTCGCTCGAGCGCTGGCCGGACGCCGCCTGCGATGGCGATGTGGTTGTCCTTGATCAAAATTGCATCGTCCAGGCCGAAGCGGTGATTGGACCCGCCACCTGCGCGCACGGCATACTTTTCGACTGCCCGCAATCCGGGCGTCGTCTTGCGGGTGCAGACGATCTTCGCGCCATATCCACGAACCGCAGCGACGATCGATGCCGTTGCTGTGGCGATGCCGCTCAGATGGCACAAAAAATTGAGTGCCGTCCTTTCGGCTGTGAGAATGGCCCGGGCCGGGCCAACCACTGATGCAATGACCTCTCCATCCACGACATTGCAGCCGTCTGCCCGCTCCACGGAGATTTCGACACCAGGATCAATCAAGCCGAAAGCGAGCATCGCCAGATCGATGCCGGCGACAACTCCGGACTGTCGCGCCACCAACACGGTTCCCGCTCGGTATTCCTTCGGGACGATGGCGTCCGTGGTCAAGTCGCCGGCTCTGCCAAGGTCTTCAAGAAGAGATGCCCTTACAAGCGGCTCAAGCATGACCGTGGGAAGCGGTGAGAGCGTCATCACTTTGCCCCTTCGAGGCTTGGCGAGTGTCCGAGTTCCCGCGCAGCGGCCAAGGCGGCTTCGAGGGTGATTTCGGACCGTCGGGCGACAGTCGCATGATGAGGAAAGTCTGTCCGGTAATGAGCGCCGCGGCTTTCTTCGCGCAACAGGGCGGCAACCGCGATCATTAGCCCGACAGCCGCCGGATCCGAGACCGCATCCTTGCTTTGGGCGAGCGGCAATAAGGCACGCGCGGCTGCTTTCAACGCTTGACCATCCCGGACGATGCCGAGTGCGCGCGACAGAAAAACGCGCACGGCTATCGGAGCGGGCGGTGGGTAAACGTTCGCAAACGCAGGCCTTGTTCTGCGCGCAGGCGTTCCGGCGACGCTTTCAGCGACCCAGCGGGCGCACACGATTGCCTCGGTCAAGGAATTGCTGGCGAGCCTGTTGGCGCCATGCAGTCCTGTCGAAGCGACTTCGCCGCAGGCCCACAGCCCCTTGACGGACGTCCTACCGGAGCAGTCCACGGCAACGCCACCCATGTGGTAGTGTTGGGCCGGACGAATGGGGATGAGATCGCGCGCGGGATTGATGCCGGCTCCACGACAGGCTGATGCGATTGTCGGGAAGTGTCGAGCAAATTCCGGGCCAGGCCGTTGCCGCGCGTCGAGAAAAACACGGTGGCCGTTGGCAAGATGGTTCCAGACGGCGCGCGCCAAGACATCACGAGGCGCAAGTTCCGCCCCTGGCACGCTCTGGAGAAAAGCCTGGCCGGTTTCGTCGATCAGGGCAGCACCTTCGCCGCGGACGGCCTCGCTGATCAGCACCATAGGGCGTTCCGGGCCGTCAAGCGCGGTCGGGTGGAACTGGATGAACTCGAGGTCGGCAAGGACAGCTCCAGCGCGGGCCGCAAGCGCCAGGCCCTGTCCGCAACTGCCCCAAGGATTGGTGGTGTCGAGAAACAGTCCCCCGATCCCACCGGTGGCGAGGACGACCCGCCGTGAGCCGAAGAAGACAGGTCCTGTCGAGCCGCTCGCCCAGACGCCTCGGATCGCATTCTCTCGCACCGCCAGCCGGCGCGCTTCCACGCCCTCCACGACAACAATCGACGGAGTGGAACGCACAGCCGCGATCAGGGCACGCATGATCTCACGCCCGGTGCCGTCACCACGCGCATGAACGATGCGACGTCGGCTGTGTGCGGCCTCCAATCCGAGGCACAGTGAACCTTTCGGCGTACGGTCGAAAGGAACCCCAAAGCCCGCAAGCCCCTCTATCGCCTTGGGCGCGGCTTGGAGGATGCGGCTCGCCACGTCTGTGTCGCAGAGACCATCCCCGGCGGCAAGTGTATCGGCCAGGTGCAGTGCTGGATCGTCGTCTTCGCCGAAACTTGCAGCCAGACCACCCTGTGCCCAGGTGCTCGAATTGTCAGCTCCCAGCAGCGTCCTGGACAGAAGAAGCACCGGCTCCGGCGCCAGTTGAAGCGCGGTCATCAGTCCGGCGATGCCGCCGCCGACGATGATGGGCCGCCCGAAGAAGCTGCGGATATCGGCGCTCAAATTGCCAGCATCCGTTCCACCGCAAGCCGCGCCCGCCCGGCGATCCCGGGTTCGATGGTTATGACATGGTGGTTCTGCTCGAGCGCCATGCGGATGTTGGCAAGCGTGATCCGCTTCATGTGCGGGCACAAATTGCAGGGCCGGATGAACTCGACCTCTGGGTGCGCTAACGCGACGTTGTCGCTCATCGAACATTCCGTCATCAGCACGACACGTGCCGGCCTTTGCCTTTCGACATAGTCGGACATGGCAGCGGTCGAGCCGGAAAAATCTGCTTCAGCCACGACGTCGGGCGGGCATTCGGGATGCGCGAGCACGATCACGCCGGGATGGCTTTCGCGCAACTCGCGGATGTCGGCCGGTGTAAAGCGCTCATGCACCTCGCAATGGCCTTTCCAGGCGATGATCTGGACATCGGTCTGGGCGGCGATATTCTGGGCCAGATATTCGTCCGGCAACATGATCACCCGAGGAACGCCAAGGGATTGGACGACCGCCTTGGCGTTGCCGGATGTACAGCAGATATCCGACTCGGCTTTCACTTCGGCCGACGTGTTGACATAAGTGATGATCGGCACGCCGGGATAACGCTGGCGCATCAAGCGCACGTCTTCTGCCGTGATAGATTCCGCCAACGAACAGCCTGCCCGCAGGTCGGGAATGAGCACCGTCTTTTGCGGATTGAGCAGCTTGGCCGTTTCGGCCATGAAATGTACGCCGGCCAGTACGATGACTTGCGCCTCGATCGTCGCAGCCGTGCGGGCCAGTGCCAAGCTGTCGCCGACGATGTCGGCCACGCAATGGAAGATCTCGGGGGTCTGATAGTTGTGCGCCAGGATGATGGCGTTGCGCTCGCGCTTCAGTGCAAGGATCGCCTCGATATCCTCGACGAAAGCCGGCCATTCGATCGGCGGGATCACTCGTCGGACGCGCTCGTAGAGAAACGCGGTCGCAGGCAGCATGGCGCTCATCGACCCCTCCAGCTTATACTCTAGTTGAAAATAACCAGCATATACTTGCTGTGAGTATAAGCGATGTCAACCCCGCGCCAGCGGCAATTTTGTCCCGGCGATGACCCTCTCGTCGAGAACGGCGTGGCGGAACCGGTAAAGCTTCGCTGGCCGGCCGCCGGTCTCCGCGGTTGCCTCTCCGGTCTCTTCGACCAGCTCCTGCTGCTCGATCAGCCGGCGAAAGTTCGGCTTACGCACGAGCCTGCCGGCAAGCGCCTCCACGGTTCGCTGCAGCTGCAAAAGCGTGAAGACCGGCGGCATCAGCTCAAAGACGACCGGCCGGTATTTGATCTTGGAGCGCAGCCGCGCAATGCCGGTCGCCACGATGCGGCGATGATCGGCGACCATAGACTTGCTGGGCACCAGCGGAGGCAGCGTCGCGTCCCGTCCGCTTCCGGCCTCTTGGACCAGGCCTGCTTCGTAGACCAACTCATAGCGTTGAAGCGTGAGTTCCTCGTTCCAAAGGCGGTCGTCGAAGCCGAAGGCTATCGTCGCCCGCTGCCAGCGTTCACGTCGCGTGGCCGCGTCGCTGACGCCGTCTGCCCATTCAATCAGGCGCGGTCGCAGAACGTCCAGCACGACCGGAGGCGTGCCGGAGCGGTGGTCCTCCCATGGAAAATATTCATACCAGCTCTGCCAACCGCACTTGGGCGAGCCAGCTGCCTGTTCCTTGCGGGTCAATGCGAGATAGCTGATGGAGATGACGCGCTGCTGGCGCTCGGCGCCGATGCGATCCCGATCCGCGAAGGTGTAGAGTTGCTCAATATACCCCAGCGGATGGCCGGTCTGCTGCTCGACCCACCCCCTCAAACCGGATTGCAGCGATCGGTGCTCAAGCGCAAATGGTCCGGAGGGCAGGGTGTCCGCCTGGCCGATGGTGAGGACACAGGGTTCACTGTCGTTTACGGCGACGACAAAGGCGATCAGGTCCACTTTGACTTCGTCGGCCTTGACGGCGGCTCTGTCTTTCCTGGGTCCTTTTGCCTGATCGTCCATGTTCGCGAAAGTGGTTGGCCAGCTCGGGGGCGCCTGAATCGATTTAAGTGTAAGCGCGCCTGTCCGCACGTCAACACCGCACAGCTGCACGGCCATTTTTAGCTCTTCGCACTTGCACAAAAATGTGGCAAACGCGACACCCGCGGTTGGTAACGTTGGGGAAGGAGGGTCCATTGAGTGCGTTTGGTGACACCAAGGCGATCACACCGCCGGATATTCGTTCGCGCAAAGGTGGGACGCCGCTCGTCTGCCTTACCGCCTACACGACGCCAGTCGCCCGGCTTGTCGATCCCCATTGCGATGTGGTGCTGGTCGGCGACAGCGTCGGCATGGTTCTCCACGGCCTGCCCTCGACGCTCGGCGTGACGCTGGAGATGATGATCACGCACGGCCAGGCCGTGCGCCGTGGCCTCGAGCAGGCGCTGATGGTCGTCGACCTACCGTTCGGTTCCTTCGAGGAAAGCCCCGAGCAGGCTTTCCGCAATGCCGCGCGCGTCATGACCGAGACCGGCTGCGCGGCCGTCAAGCTCGAAGGCGGCGAAACGATGGCAGAGACGATCGGCTTCCTCGCCGCGCGCGGCGTGCCGGTCATGGCCCATGTCGGCTTGACGCCGCAGGCGATCAACACCATCGGTGGCTACCGCGTGCAGGGCAGAGGCGGGGATGCCGAGCGCATCAGGCGCGACGCGCTTGCGGTGAGCGAAGCGGGCGCCTTTGCGGTCGTGCTGGAGAAGGTTCCCGAGGCGCTCGCCCGCCGGATCACCGGGGAGGTGGCGACCCCGACCATTGGCATCGGTGCCTCGGCAGCCTGTGACGGCCAGATTCTCGTCGTCGACGACATGCTGGGCCTCTTCGGCGACTTCCGGCCCAAATTCGTCAAGCGCTATGCTGAACTGGGGGAGGCCGCTGCGGCTGCGATCGCGGCCTATGCGCGGGAAGTGAAGGAGCGCCAGTTTCCGGCCGCCGAGCACGTGTTTGCCGATGCGCCCAAGCCCGCCGACGCGGACGCCACCAAGAGCGGAGAAGCAGCGTGAGCGTGCCGATTGTCAGGAGCGTTCCCCAGCTTCGCCAAATCATCGCCGCATGGCGCCGCGAGGGCGTGAGGATTGCCGTGGTGCCAACGATGGGCGTCCTGCATGAGGGCCATCTCAGCCTGGTGCGCGCGGCACTCGAGAAGGCCGACCGGGTGATCGTGACGCTCTTCGTCAACCCGAAGCAATTCGATAGCCAGGCCGATCTCGCCGCGTATCCGAGCACCGAGGACGAGGATGCCGCCAAGCTGGCACCGCTTGGCGCGCACCTGCTTTATGCGCCGGATGCAGAGGAGATGTATCCGGCGGCCTTCGCCACGACCGTTTCGGTGTCCGGTGTCAGCGAGGGCCTGTGCGGTGCCTTCCGGCCGGGACATTTCGATGGCGTGGCGACCGTCGTCGCCAAGCTCTTCCTGCAGACCAGCGCTGACTTCGGCTTCTTTGGCGAAAAGGACTTTCAGCAGCTTCAGCTAGTCAGGCGTATGGCCCGGGACCTGGATATTCCAATCACCATTGTTCCTTGTCCGACAGTCCGCGAAGCCGACGGTCTTGCACTATCATCGCGCAATGTCCGGCTCTCGCCAGCAGAGCGTGCTGTTGCCCCCGAGCTACCATCGGTCTTGCTCGAGACGGCTGAGCGGCTTGCCCGCGGCTCGCCCGTCCTGCCAACGCTTGCCGAAGCGCGCGCAGCAATTCTGGCTGCGGGCTATCGCGAGGTCGAATACCTGGAACTTCGCGACGAGGCAGATCTGCGACCCATGACAAGCCTTGACCGACCTGCACGCTTGCTTGTCGCGGCCTGGCTCGGCGGCACACGGCTCATAGACAACGTCAGAATATCACGGGTTTCAACAGATTAACGGGGTTCTCGGCACGCGCTGTATCCGTCCGGGATCATTTAAAACAAGGTCTCTGCCTGGCATCGAGCGATCACGGAGGTTACGCAAAGCGCAAATGCATCGCGTGTTTGAGAACTTCGTCGAGCAACTGTCTGCAAGTGTTGATGCTGCCGATCTCCGTGAGGCAATGGCATCCGCTGCAGCCGGCTTCGATTTTCCGCTATTCGCCTATTTCACTTACCCGTCGGCCCCCGGCGACGCCCCGCAATTGATCTCAAACTATCCTTCATCCTGGACATCACGTTATCTGCAACAGCGGTACCACAGTCTTGATCCGGTCATCCTGCGCGGGCTGCAAGGCTGGGATACCTTCGATTGGGGTGTGGATCGCGCTCGGCACTGTCTGCCGAATTCGCAGCAACAAATTCTGGAGAGTGCGGCTGAGTTTGGCATCCGCGGCGGCCTGACGATATCCATGCATGATCATCGCGGCCGGTTTGCTGCCCTGACCTTTGCTTCCGACGAGTCCCGCCCGCCTCTGTTGCGGTCACTGACACGTTACGAAAAAGCATTGCAGCTGGTGGCCATCAACTTTCATATCCATGTCCGGCGCAGGCTCGCCGACGATCGCGTGGTGGATGGTGTAACGCTCACCCCGCGGGAGTTCGAGTGCCTGAAATGGGCGGCGCGCGGCAAGTCGGCTTGGGTTATCAGCCAGCTTCTCGGCGTCTCAAAGCGCACCGTGACCTTTCATCTGGAAAACGCCAAGGCAAAGCTTGGCGTTCGAACGATCAACCAGGCCGTTGCACGACTGGCTGCCTCCGGCCAGGCGAGATCCTGATTCGTCGGCCACGATAGCTGTAAACCTCTACAGGCTGCATCGCTGCCGGCTTTGCCCTTCGATGGCGGGAACACATCCCGCACGGAGGCGACCATGATGCAGCTGATAACACCAGACCTTTACGACGAGTTCGCAAGCGAGCTCAAAGAGATGCACGGGCTCAGGTTTCGGGTGTTCAAGGAAAGGCTCGATTGGGAAGTTGATACCGAAGACCAGATGGAAACAGACCCGTTTGATGGTCTGAAGCCTGTCTATCTGCTCCTCAAGGGATCCGACTGGCGAATTCGCGGTTGCGTGCGTCTTTTGCCCAGCACCGGACCCACAATGTTGCGCGACACGTTCCCGGTGCTGCTGGGTGCTGACGTCGTGCCCTCGACCTCCGACATATGGGAGAGCAGTCGTTTCGCGCTCGATCTCCCTCCGTCGGCGCCCAAGTCAGCGGGCGGACTGGCCCAGGCAACCTACGAGCTCTTCGCGGGCATGATCGAGTTCGGCTTGGCCAAGGATCTGACCCGGATAGTAACGGTGACGGACACGCGCATGGAACGGATCCTTCGCCTCGCGACGTGGCCATTGTCGCGCATCGGACAACCCAAGTCCGTCGGCAAAACGGAGGCGGTGGCCGGGTTTCTCGAGATTTCCCGCGCGAGCCTTTTGCGCATCCGCAGCAGGGGACGGCTGAGCGGACCGGTACTGTGGCAACCGGTTCTAGGCCCGTCGGCATAGCGACATTGTGGATACCTGAGCCGTGAAGGATGCTGGTCTGCCCAAGGAAGCGACGGTCGGTCTTGTATGCTGGCCGGACTGGCGTCGTCACGAAGCTTACCACTACGCCAGACGATTGCCACGCACTGCCTGGGCCTGGGAGTTTCTTCGGCGCAATCCACAATTTCAGCGCGACCACGCCAAAATGGCACCGTCCGCCTGCATTGTCGGAGCCCAGGCCGACATGAAGATAATCGAGTTGACGACAGGATCATCTTTCCTAAGACAATGGAGCCTCCTTTTTCGCGGACGCGCCACAGTCGGACGCTACGTCGGCAAGGGTCTTTTGGGATCCGCGCGACTGCGCCCGTATTCTACGAGCGGCCGCGGAGCCGGTTGGGCTCGACCACGATTTTGAACCGCTTGATCTCCCTTCGCTCTCATGCTGCAAGGACATCCTGCTGACACCTGCCGGCGTGCAGCACGTGCTGCTGAGGGAGGACTGCCGGAGTCTGCAGATCGCCCTTTCCGGTGCATCCGTTCTCCGCCCGTTGCGGCTATATGTCGACGCGATCGTGCAGCCGCAGCACCTGAAGTTCCATGTCGCTGCCCTTCAGTTCCTGAACGACATCAATGGTTGCGGCCGCCTGGCAGCTGCTTGCTTTCCGCCGGAACCCCGCGGAGCGCGTCTGCGTATCGTGCTCCAGGCTTTGGATGGCTCGCTTGCGGGAGCATCTCATCAGGAGATCGCCATTGCCCTGTTCGGGAGACGCCGTGTCGAAGAAGATTGGTCTCATCCAGGTAGCCATCTTCGCGATCAGGTGCGTCGCGCCATCCAACGTGGCCGCTACCTGATGGGCGGCGGCTATACACAGTTCCTGATGTAATTCGGGTGACAGCTTGGTGATTGTCTTATTCGAAAACGCGCAGGCATCAATCATCAATCTCCATTTCTCACTGCTATTGTGCCTTGTACAAGACGTGACACGCGCCTAGTTCTTCCGCTGCGGGAATCGGGTTTGAGTAATACGGACGAAGCACTGAGAACCAACGTTTTCGTGATAGTGCATTCATGCCCCGAGAATCCTGATGACCGTTACGAACCCCGACAAAGCCGGCGCTGACTGAAACGGTCGCTGAACGTGCTCTGTGGCCTGCGCCGCCTGACTCTCGGTTTCGGCTATGCCGACTAACAGCGTATTGATAGGCCATCGCGGGCTAAGCTCTACCGGCGAAAGCCGCGTCAAAGCGGCAGGCAATCAGAAACTAGATCGGCGGCGACGATGATTATGATCAACGTGACGAACACGTGAATCATGCCGACGCCGACGTTGCCGATGATGATGATGCCGACCATGCGTCGCTGATGCTGCCTAACTACAGTGCTGTGTGATCATGCCGATCACCGCGTGACCACGAGCGGCGGCGGTTCGTGGTCAGGTGCGTGGCCGGGATGATCGCGCATGGCCGATTGTTCCTTCGTGCCGCGGGGTGTGGGCTTGCGTTCGGTCATGAGGACGTCAGGCGCAACGAGGAAGTTAGATCAGGGCCCCAAACGCGGCTTATCCATGGGGTGGATGATAGCTATCCCTACAATCAATTATACCAATATTACCGAATACTACTACAAGATCCCCAATGAAAGCGGCCGGATGGGTACCCGTCTCGCGTGGGCTGAAGCTGCCGGCAAGAATGGGAAGACGAACATGTGCGGGATTGTTGGCATCGTTGGGCAACAGCCGGTGTCGGATCGGTTGGTCGACGCATTGAAGCGTTTGGAATATCGCGGCTATGATTCCGCCGGCGTTGCGACGATCACCGAAGGTGCCTTGCACCGCCGGCGCGCCGAGGGCAAGCTCGTCAATCTCGAGAGGAGACTGAAGGAAGAGCCGCTGAGCGGCAACATCGGCATCGGCCACACGCGTTGGGCAACTCATGGGGCCTCGACGGAACGCAATGCGCACCCGCACTTTACCGACGGTGTCGCCGTCGTCCATAACGGGATCATCGAGAATTTCACCGAGCTGAAGGACGAATTGGCGGCGGCTGGCGCCGAGTTCCAGACCGATACCGACACCGAGGTCGTCGCGCATCTCTTGGCAAGACACCGCCGGGAGGGCATGAGGCGGCAAGAGGCGATGCGTGCCATGCTGAAACGCGTCAGGGGCGCCTATGCGCTTGCCGTCCTCTTCGAAGATGATCCGTCGACCATCATGGCGGCACGCAACGGACCACCGCTGGCGATCGGTCACGGCGACGGCGAGATGTTCCTGGGCTCCGACGCGATCGCGCTCGCTCCCTTCACCAATGAAATTACCTATCTCATCGAGGGCGACTGGGCCATTGTCGGCAATTCGGGCGCCCATATCTTCGATTTCGACGGCCATCCCGTCGAGCGTCCGCGCCATACCTCCACGGCCGCGGCTGATCTGGCCAACAAGGGCAACCATCGCCACTTCATGGAGAAGGAAATCTACGAGCAGCCCGAAGTCATCGCCCATGCTCTCCGTCACTATAGCAACATCATAGAGAATCGCGCCGACATGGTTTCTGGCATCGATTTCGCCAGGATCCCGAGCTTGGCGATCTCGGCCTGCGGGACCGCCTATCTCGCCGGACTGATCGGAAAATACTGGTTCGAGCGCTATGCGCGCCTGACGGTTGAAATCGACGTTGCGTCCGAATTCCGTTACCGCGAGATCCCGTTGTCGCCGCAGTCGGCGGCTCTTTTCATTTCGCAGTCCGGCGAAACCGCCGATACGCTCGCATCGTTGAGGTACTGCAAGGAGCGTGGGCTGAAAATTGGCGCTATCGTCAATGCCTGCGAATCGACCATCGCTCGGGAGGCCGATGCGGTCTTCCCGATCCTTGCCGGACCGGAGATTGGCGTCGCCTCCACCAAGGCGTTTACCTGCCAGCTTGCGGTTCTAGCCGCACTCGCCATCGGCGCCGCCAGAGCCCGCGGGACCGTAACCGAAGACGAGCTGCAGGCGCTCGTCAGGAGCCTCGCCGAAGTGCCGCGCGTCATGGGCCAGGTACTCAACAGCATCCAGCCGGAGATCGAGTTCCTGTCGCGCGAACTGTCAAAGTGTCGTGACGTCCTGTATCTCGGCCGTGGCACCAGTTTCCCGCTAGCGATGGAAGGTGCGCTGAAGCTCAAGGAGATTTCCTACATCCATGCCGAGGGCTATGCGGCGGGTGAATTGAAGCACGGTCCGATCGCATTGATCGACGACAACATGCCAGTGATCGTCATCGCGCCCCATGATCGCTTTTTCGACAAGACCGTCTCCAACATGCAGGAAGTGGCTGCCCGTGGAGGGCGGATTATCCTCATCACCGATGAAAAAGGGGCAGCCGCATCGAAACTCAACACCATGCACACGCTCGTGTTGCCGGCTGTCGACGAGATTATCGCGCCGATGATCTTCTCGCTGCCGATACAGCTTCTTGCCTACCACACGGCGCTCTTCATGGGCACAGACGTAGACCAGCCGCGCAATCTCGCAAAATCGGTCACGGTCGAGTGATTGTGAACCTTTATAGGTGGCGATGCTTGTCCATCTTCGCTGCATCGGCGGTGGAAATTGGTCGAAGGTATCAGCGTCCGCGAGGCTGGGTGGACGGTGCCGCGAATAGCCACTGGAGGCCTCAGTGAGAGTTCGAGTTGCTGTTCAAGAAAGCCATCGGGGAGAATGAGTCGTGTAGGATCGCAGGTCGAATGCGCTACAGCCGATCAGGCCATCTCATGGCGGGCAGGTTCTTAGAACTTGATCAGAAGCAGGTGAGCCGCCATATTCCGACCCGGCTGCCAATTTCAAGTGGCCCATTCCATGGATGAGGCCGGTCCGGCCGAATGGACGTCCATTTTTTTGATTTGCTGGGTGTGCGCCAGGGTCGGGGAGGAAATCTCCCGATTTTTGTCAGGCGCTCCCATCTTCTTGGAGATGTTTATGAAGGATTCGCGCATTCCCGAGCCAGTCTTGACGGCTATGTCGCAGGGGACCCACATCATCCGCGCTTATCGTGAGCACCTTGGGTATTCAATCGAGGACCTCGCGGTCGCGTGCGGGCTTGCCGCTCAGGAAATCCAAAACATCGAGCGGGGTCTAAAGTACAATAAGGGCTATCGGAATCGGATAGCGAGATCGCTGTCCATACCTGTGGGAATTCTTGAGGCAGAGTCGGACATATCGGACGCCGCCTGATCAGTCGGATAATCTGCAATGGGTGGAAGACCGCTCTTGTGATGTGACGTTTGCGGCTGATAGTCGTCGCTTGATTCCGTTGGACGCGAATGCCTTCTGGCGCAGTACCGCCAAGAGAATTCTCGTCCACTGTCCGAGTCAGGAACTGCACGCGGGCTCGCCGAACAGGAAGTTGGAACGCTTCGTCATGCTGTCTTAGGCGATATAGCCGCCCGGAGTGCTGCGACACGTGCACGATAGCATTGGCTCGCGAGGATGGATTGCTAACGGCGAACCCATGCTGGTCGGCAAGGCGATACTGGCTGGAGCATCAACTCGGCCGACGAGAGTGGCCCCCCATCCTAGGCAGGATCGGCCGACATGGCCGGCATCGCGAGCCGCTCTGAAAAGAGCACAGCGGGCATCCAGACGCTGCCGGGTTGACTATGGGTGTCGGAACCGCAAAAAGGGGCCGCTCTTCATGAGTGGCGTGCGCCGGCAGTCTAACCCCAAGCCCCCGCCAGGCTGCCGGCGCGCTTCTAGCCGCCTTGATGCACGGCGATAAGCTTTTGAAGGCCTGAAGCGACGTTGTGGTCGCCGTTGCGGTGCTTTTCCACGCGCCTCGTCAGGCGCCGGGATTGCTCCGTCGTGATGGCAGGCGGGGGTTTGCAGGTTGCGGTCGACGGGTTCGTTTCGGGGCGTCTGCCCCCATCGTTATGTCGCGAGTTGGGGGATGCGATCGAGGACGATGCGCAGGATGCGCTGGTCGGGGCACGATGTCGGCAGGTGCAGGCGGATTTGCGATTTCATCTCGACCACCCGCGCAGCGATTTTGATGAGGCGCAATCGCAGCGTGTCGAATTGGGCGACGGCAAAGC
>NZ_JAMYLU010000028.1:0-70632 GCF_040318135.1 Mesorhizobium sp. M1295 | reverse complement strand
ATCACAAGGTGTCCACCTATTTTGGTGGACACCTCATGCATCAGAGCACTCAACAGCAAAAGGTGCGGGGAAATTCGCGCTTACGAATGGGTATTTCTAGCTGAGTACGAGAATGAGACTGAGCGAATGTCTCCCAGATGGGATCGGCATCGCCAGAGGATAAGAGACTTTTTTGTTGAGCATATGGGATCAGACACCGTCGATGCCAGCCAACTAAAATGGGAAGTGGAGGGCTGAACCAACCCCTTTGCTCTGCTTCCCACCCCTCTCGGTCATACCGCATTTATGAGTTCACGACCTAGGGCGTCGTCAGCTGTGAGCGACCATCGCGCTTCCGCCCCGATCGGGAGACAGCGCAGATGGAAACCTCGTTCAAGAACGAACTGTTGCGGCGCCTGAGCGCGCCGGATCTGACATTGCTGCAGCCTCACCTCGAAGGCCGTCACTTGGGACTGACGACGCACCTGGAGCAGGCCTCGGTCCCGATTGACACCTCGATTTCTTCGAGAGCGGTCTCGGGTCAATGGTGGCGAAGCTTCGGGCTGAGGTCGAGGCCGAGGTTGGCATTATTGGCTTTGACGGTATGACCGGATCAGCCCTGGTCATGGGTGAGGACCAGTCCCCGCACGATTGCTTGTTCAATTGAAGGCTGAAGCTATTGCTATAGACGCGCGTTGGCGGATCGTTCTTATGGGCAGCCCGAGGCGGAATACATCCGACTGATCGGGACGCCCCGTTGCTCATGATGTCACCCGTGCTGCCCTCTCTCCCGTCGCTGACCACATTCGGGAGGTGGCGATTGGCACCTGTAAGGACGTTCTGGCAAGGGTTGTCCAACGGTATGAAACCGCAGTGTCGATTCAGGACAGGATCGTTGAACATTGCAAGGAGGTCGGATTAACACCGCAAGCAGATGAAGCTTTTTTGCAGGCCTTGTGGTTGTCGCTGGCGAAGGCCAGGACGGCCTTGGAGCGTGAGGTCCCCCCGGCACCGCTGCAAGCGCACCTGGCCGGCCGCTCTAGTCCTGGACAATTGCCGACCTCGTCGCTGGTCAGCATGCCAGAATGTCGATGGCGGAAGCCATGAGGACCCCGATTGAATGTTCTCATTCGTTTGTGATCGGGGGTGCAAGGCAATCCGGCTCCAGCGCATGTTGGCCTCAGAAACAAACCGGGGTCGCATCCGTTCAGCATCGCGAAGGACGAGACGGCTGTCCACGGCCTTTCCGGTACTGCAAAGGAGACATGACGTGCTCGGCCGCAGAGGGGGTTTTCGAAGACCATCTGAGGCTTCGCGCCGCTGGCGACATCGAGGAGGATCTTAGGCGCAACTATGCTGTGGACGTGGTCCTCTTGACCGCGAATTCGAATTTAGAGGCCATGATGCCGTCCGCCTGTCGTCCAAACGCCTGCGCGAGCAGCTGCCTCAAGGTGAGTTCAACTACATCGCAAAACAGGTCCGCGGCCCCTATACACTGCTGATCTGGTCGGCAACTTCGTCCAGGTCCGACGCCATTGAGGGCGCCGACAGTTCCGTCATTCAGGACGGCAAGATTGTCTTCCAGTCCATTCACTACAGGTTGCACCCCAAGGGGGCTGGGGAAGCCGGCGGGCTCTTCCACTCACCGCATCCGACTGGTCACAAGCTTTGTTCAGTACCGGCGCCATCCACCAGAAACGTCCTGATCACACATGCGGCGGGATTTCCTCGAAGCGGCCGAAAAGCAGGACTGCGGCGCAATTCACCCACACGTCGATCCTGCCGAAACGCGACACGGCAAAGCTGCGCATTCTCCACGGGCCGCATCGTCCGCCATATCGGTGGCAAAGGTCAGCGCCTCACCGCCCAAGCCGGCGCACTCCTTGGCGACCTTGTCGAGTGCGTCCGCGTTTCTTGAGACCAGCACTAGCCGTGCGCCTTTGCGCGCCAAACCCAGAGCAGTCGCTCTGCCGATGCCGCTCGAGGCGCCGGCGACCACGACGACGGCTCCCCGCAGTTCGGCCATTCGTCAACCTATCGGGATAATTCCGGGCGGGAGTTGAGATCCTCACCCTCTTCGGGATGGACGCCTACCCTGTGTTCGTAGACAAGCGTTCCGCCTTTCCAGCCGGTGTAGACGAGCAGCAGAACGACAATCGTTGATAGCGCCAGGCCCCAGGGCAAGGCGCCCTCGGCGGCACCGGCGCTTAGGCGCAGCATGAAGCTGGCCAGCGCCAGCACCACGGCCACGACATTGCCGACCATATGGTGCCACGCTGCATTGATGGACCGCACCCTTGAATTTCCAAGAAAATCGGTAAAGCCGGCCAGCGCCGCGGCAGCGCTCATCAACAGGACAAAGCCGGGCAACCAGAAGGATGCTTCGGCCCAGAATGCATTTCCGGTGGACCAGATGCCGCCGACGCCGTGCAAAACCGCCGGCCCTACTTGTTCTTTTTGAGGAGACGAGCTTCCCTCAGGATTGAGCCGCGATCGAAGCCGACCAGCGACATTATCTCGCGTATGTGGTGTTCGGATACGCCTGACTCTCGCGCGAGCTCGCTGACGATTTCAGATTTCGGGCCGAGCCGCCCTTGTTCTTCCGCCATTACACCAATGCCTCGTATTGGGCCAAGAGTGCGACAGTCGCTCCCAAGCGTCAGCGGCCATGTTGTATTGCTGACGATTTGCTATTGTACGGTTCCGGACCAATTCTAGCCAGGGGATTCGCTCAGGTCTGCACTTGCCGTCCAAGCGCCTGCCGGGAAGCCGACAGTAGTTCTTCCTCGTCCACTAGTCCGGCCATGTAATTTGCAATGATCCGGGACGCCAACGCCTTAAGCGCTTCTCCAACCCTCTCGAACTCCGAGAAGAGATCGGGAACCTTGATCAGGTGCGGGCAAAGGTCCGTTGCGAAAAATGCGGCCGCAAGGACTCGATGACAGCGGAAACCCTTCAGGCAGACGATCCTCATTCCGGAACTTCCGCAATGGAGCGCAGCCGAGATGCTCAAGCCGCTGCTGGCGCGGCGGACTTAAATCAGCGGTCAACCCGACCGTCGCTCGCTGTTGGCTGCCGGTGTGCCGTCGCCGAAGGAACAACAAGAGACTGGTCCAGTTAGAGCCATGCATGCGTCGATAGAAATGAAAGAGGAGATGACAATGGCGACGAAAAAAAGCTCTCAGGGCAGCTCCAAGGGCTTGGAAGACCTTTTCTATGATGGTCTGAAAGACATCTACTACGCCGAACGCAAGATTCTGACGGCGCTCCGGAAAATGGCAAAGGGCGCGGAGTCCGAAGAGTTGAAGGCGGCGTTCGAAAAACATCGTGACGAGACGGAAGGTCAGATCGAGCGTCTGCAGCAAGTTTTCGACGCCTTTGGCAAGAGAGCCCAAGGGAAAACGTGCCCGGCGATCGACGGCATCATCGAAGAAGGACAGGAGATTTTGGAGGAATTCGAGGAGGCTCCGGCATTGGACGCGGGTCTCGTGGCTGCAGCCCAGTCCGTCGAACATTATGAAATAGCGCGCTACGGGACTCTTGTCACATGGGCCGGGTTACTTGGCTTGAAAGACGCCGTCCCGCTACTCGAACAGACGCTCAAGGAAGAAAAAGCAACCGATGAGGCGCTCACCCGACTAGGCGAAACAGGCGTCAACGAACGGGCGATGCAACAGGCCGCATAACTTCGGATCGAATCGACGCGACCGCGGCCCCCGGCAGACTGGATTGGAGCTTGGTTGTATTCGCCAATCCAGGCACACGTGTACACCGCAGCCGCCGAGCCGTCGACGTGGTGGTGGCCGACCGGTTTCGACTAGGCCACCGGAACTGACAATGGGGGACTGCGAATGCGATTACTTGCCCACGCCTTGGGCGACAGGATGTTGGTATGAACGAGGATACCGCTCGTCGGCCCACGGCAGGCTCTTCCGGGTTCGACAGCTTTTTCATGGCTGGTTTCGAGTGTTCCTCCCACAGGCGCGCCGACGGGGCCCGTCTTGATCTGATCCGCGCGACCTCACATGACATCCATGCACATGCCGACTATCGCCGTTGTGCCGAGCTTGGGCTTCGCACGATCCGCGACGGCTTGCGCTGGCACCTGATTGAAACAGCGCCCGGAGTCTTCGACTGGTCGAGTTGGACGTCGGCGATCGAAGCAGCCCAGGCGGCCGGGGTGCAGATTATCTGGGATATCTTCCACTATGGCTCGCCAGACCATATCGACCAAGGTGGCCCGGGGTTTATCAAGGCCTACGTCCGTTTCGCCGCGGAAGCTGTTCGGGTTCATCGCTCCGCTACCGGGGTGGCTCCCCTGGTGTGCCCGATCAACGAGATTTCGTTTTTTGCATGGGCTGTGGAGGTCGGCTATTTCCCCCGCGTCGGGCCGAACAAGCGTGGATGGTTCAAACGACACCTTGTCAGGGCAGCGGTCGCCGGCGTGAGGGCCATGCGGGAGGCCGAACCCGGCTGCAGGTTCATCTGGGCTGAACCGCTGATCCATATTGCTCCTCGTGACCGTACTCACCCCGAGCGGCGGCGCGCCGAAAATGCTCGCCAGGGCCAATTCGAGGCGTATGACATGCTGATCGGGCGCGTGGAACCGGAGTTGGGCGGCAGCGAGGACGTTGTGGACGTCATCGGCCTCAACTTCTATCCGCACAACCAATGGTACTTGAATGGCCCAACGATACCGATGGGGCACCACGAATACCGTGCACTTTCGGAATTGCTGGTCGAGGTCGCCGAACGATACAAGAAGCCGATGTTCATCGCCGAGACCGGCGCCGAAGGTTCAGGGCGGCCAGCCTGGCTTCACTACGTTTGCGACGAAGTGCGCGATGCGACGAGCCTCGGTGCACCTGTTCAGGGTATATGCCTGTACCCGGTGACGGCCTACCCAGGTTGGGACAATTCGCGCCACGCCGAAGTCGGCTTGTTCTCCACCATTCATGCGGACGGCTCGCGCACTGTTCGCAAGCCACTTGCGGACGAGTTGGAGCGCCAGCGCCAATCGTTCTTGGCGTTTGAGGAACAACAAGCAAGCGCGCTATAGCCTCGCTGATACGAACAGTGCGCGCTTTTCAGCTGCATCAACAGCACAGCATATCTAGAGCTGTTCGCCGAGAAGCCGAGAAACATCGTTGGTCTCTTTGGCCGTGGGTCGCCCGACGCCGGTCAGGCCGGCGCATCATTCACTCGGCCGCCTCGCGCTGCGTCGGCGTGACGAGCATCCCGTTTGCTGGCAGGCGTGTCTGAATGCGCCCGAACGTAGCCAATGCCTGGCCGACCACCTGATCCATATTGTAATAGCGATATGTTGCAAGACGTCCGACGAACCAGACCTCCGGGCACGCCGCGGCCAAAGCTTCGTATCGTTTGTACAAAGCCTCGTTTTCGGCCCGCGGCACCGGGTAATAAGGATCTCCGACGTCGGTGGGGTATTCGTAGGTGAGGCTGGTCTTCGGACTCTGCTGACCGGTCAGATGCTTGTACTCGGTGATCCGTGTGTATTTTTCCGTCTGCGGATAGTTGACGACGGCGACCGGTTGAAACTGCTCGCAATCAAGCGTCGTGTGCTCAAAGCGCAGCGAACGGTAGGGCAAGCGACCAAGCTTCCAGTCGAAATACTCGTCGATCGGACCGGTATAGATCATCTGCTGGAAGGGGATCTTGTCGCGAATTTCGCGGTAGTCGGTCTGCAGCATGATCTTGATCTTGGGACTATCCAGCATGCGCTGAAACATGCGCGTATACCCGCCTGCCGGCATGTTCTGGAAGCTGTCGCCAAAATACCGATCGTCGCGATCGGTCCGGGTCGGGACTCGCGCCGTCACTGACTTGCTCAACTGGGAAGGGTCGACACCCCACTGCTTCCTCGTGTAGCCGCGGAAGAATTTCTCGTAGAGCTCTCTGCCGACTGTGCTCACCACGACGTCCTCGGCGGTGCGGACTTCTTTGACCGTTTCGCGTCGGAAACCGAAGAAGTCCTGCAGCTGCTCGGACGTCAATTCAAGGCCGTAGAGGCGGTTTATGGTGTCGAGATTAATCGGTATCGGCAGCAGCTTTCCATCGACAAGCGACAGCACGCGATGTTCGTAAGGCCGCCATTGCGTGAATTGCGACAGATAGTCGACGATCGATTGGGCGTTGGTGTGAAAGATGTGAGGCCCGTAACGGTGAATTAGTATTCCCGCCTCGTCGTAGCAGTCATAGGCATTGCCGCCGACGTGATTTCGTCGGTCTATGATCAGGACGCTTTCCTGCCGTTGCGATGCGATACGCTCGGCCAGCACACTGCCGGCGAAACCGGCCCCTACGATCAACCAGTCGAACACGCTCACGCCCTCCTCAGGAATGGGACGACGCTCTTCATCGCATGGGCGCGCTCGATGTGGGCAGCCATCGCGCTCCAGGTCTTCTCCCAGGACATGTCGGCGAGGTAGGCGTCGGCTTTCTCCACCAGGAAATCGCGGGGGTGGGCCAGGATCGAGCGAAGCTTGGCCTCGATGTCCTCCGCCTCGACAATCTCGACAAGGCCTTCGACGCCGTAGGTACGCACAACGTCGACGATCGCCGTGGACAACACCGGCAGTCCTGCCGCAAGAAACTCGGGAGTCTTGGTCGGGCTGATGTAGCGGGTCGCTTCGTTGAGCGCGAACGGCATCCAGCCGGCACTCCAATGCCTGAGATAGTTCGGCAGGTCTGCATAGGACTTGCCGCCCAGCCAATGCAGGTTGCCTGCCGTGGGAAGGCTCGCCCGATCGATCTTGACGACAGGGCCGAGCATGACAAAATGCACGTCTGGCATTGCCGCAGCCGCATGCGCGATAAGTTCAAGGTCGAGCCGTTCGTCGATGACCCCGAAGTACCCCACCCTCGGGTGAGGTATGTCGGCCTGATCGAACGGGTCTTCACCTGGCGCCCTAGCCTGATGGAAATGGGTAACGTCGATGCTGCTCGGGAAGGGAAAGATCGCCCGATGCAAGCTGCGCTTGGCCTCGTAGAGGCTCTGCCCGCCCGTGAAGACGACATCGGCACGTTGCAACAGCGCCTTTTCCAACTGCGTCAACTCTGCGGGAGCGTCTTTGAACGCGGAGAGTTCATCCATGCAGTCGTAGACGCAGACGTCACAGGCGAGATGATCGCTGAAGCGTAGCGCCATGGGCGTGTAATACCAGGTCGTCAATCGGTCATGCGGCGTGGAGGCGAGGATCTGATCGACGAACCTGCGCTGGATTGCGTCCGCCCTGGTCGCGGAAGTACCAACTGGGATCAGCGGCGTCACTATTCTGATCTTGGGGGTAATATTGTGCACCCGCATCGAAGGGTGGCGCCTCTCATCGAAGATCGGCTCTTCGAAGTAAATTAGCTGCTGCTGTTTTGACGCCAGGGTCAGAATGTGTTGTGGTCTCTGATATACGAAGTTCCATCGGAGGTGTGAAAAGCAAATTAAAATAGACGATTGTACAGGATTTTTTGGTGTGTTGGCCCGGCCAGCCGCCATTTCCATGTAGATTATCCTTCGATATAGTTACAAAATGCCTCGACTAACAAAAGTCAATCGAGGCAGCTTTGACATGAAGTTCGCAGCCTTCTATATAACTTCCATCCCGATAAGTTGTTCCATAGCTCCAAACTGTCTCGGGCGAGACCAGCCGTCCGCTCCACTTGCGACGGCTCGACAGAGAAGGGGCGAGCCGGCCGCCCCCATTCGATCCACATGATGAAGCCCCTCGCGTCAGGTCGGGCTCCCCAAATGTGGCCCTTTGCCACAGAGCGGTTCAAATCCTTCAATCGTTCAACAACCGTTCATCAGCGGAGCTATAAGTACGCTTGGAATCGATTCATCTGAGTCGCGCCGGTGGTTCATTTGAATGGAGACCGAGACGAATCGAGGGATGGCTGGCGAATGAAGATCGACTTTGAAACCAACGTCTTTCCATTGTTTCACCCGCAGGTTGTGGATGATCTGAAGGACCCTTGTCCGGTGTTCGACGGCACGCTCTGGCACGTCTTCGGCTCCAGCGGCACCGTCACAACAGAGAGCTGGAAAATCCTCCACGCCACAGCGCCGGATCTTTATGGACCCTGGACAGAGCACGAGGCGATCGTTTTGCCGGTAACCGGATCTGGCATTGCGGCGCCCGGCGTCATTCATGAGTGCGGCGTCTTCCACATGTTTATCCAGACCGAATTCATGAAGTCCGGCGGACGTTGCGAGCACGCGGTGTCCAATGACGGCTTTCATTGGGTGGTGCTCAATCCGGCGATATTGTCGCTGCCCGACACCGATGAGGACGGCATCTACGATCCCCACCCCGCAATCGTCGGAGGCAAGCGCTATATCGTCTATTCAGGCATGCCCAAATTCACCAGGGTGCCCCAGCCTGATGTCTATCTGGCGCGCAGCCAATCCGATTCCTGGTTCGGGCCATGGAAACGTCTCGGCAAGATACTCGATCATCTCGACGTGCCACATCACAATGCGCGCGAGCACCCCGATTACGAATGGGGGATCGAAGGCGCGCAGCTCGTCGAGCTGCCGGACGGTCGTGTGCTTCTCAACGCCACCTGCTTCCTCCCCGAAGGTCCGCGCGGCAGCCGGCAGCGCGTCTTCTTCGCCATCGCCGATGACGTCAAGGGTCCCTACGTTTCCGTTGGCCCCGTTCTCGACCCTGGTGAGCCCGGCGAGAATGGCCATTCGACGGTGATGATCGACGGCCGGCAACTGACCTTGTTCTACCAGAGCAGGCGTGAGGCTACGAACCATCGCTGGCGGTTCGGGTTGGCTAAGTGTGACCTGGATCGGCATATACTTTCGAGAGTTGCCTAGATGGTAAGTTCCGGCATTTGCCGGAACGGAGGATAATCTGGCTGTTGGTTGGTGGGACGGATCCCTTTGTACTGGTGATTGAGGGTAGCAGGGGATTCGCAGCCAGTGGGAGGGATCTATACGCGTCAGGCAAGCCGGTCGCCTCATGGACGGCGGTGCCAGCTGCAAGCCTAGCCTAGCAATGAACTGTAACTGAGCGCAGCAACGCGGCCAGTCGATTCACGCGGTTTTGATCCTGAGCACAATGTCCTGATCGTAATTTCCAAAGCCTTTGCCGAAAATATTGATCCCGCCGGGGCGCTTGGCATCGTCCTTGACGCCGATACGGACGCGGATTGAATGATGGCTCTTCAGATCGAGTGCGGCGAGGCCGGTTTCGGAAATCCTGACGCCGTCGACATAGGCGCCGTCAGTGGCAATTCGCCAGTTCTTCAGCTTGCCGTATTGCGAGCCCTTGAGCTTCCACCAGGAAGGCGTGAAGACGCCGCGCTTGTCGCCGAAATCTCCCGGTGACGTCCAGGTGCCGACATCGACGCCATTGATCGTCAGGGTGATGTCAGAGGGCCAATCGGCGCTGGTGCCCGGCACTTCCGAGGACAGCTCAATCGCCACTTCGAGTTCGGTGATCTCGGTATTGGCGAGCTTGGCATTGTTAGGGAACTGGTATTCGACAAAGCCGCGCGTGAACCACAGCAGCCCGGCCTTCATGCGGTCCGGATCGAGGAAGGTGTTCGGTACATCGAGCAGGCCGATGATGCCGTCCGGCGAACAAAGGCCGCAGGGCGCGGTAACCTCGAAGCCGGTGTAAAGCCCGATCGGCATCGACACTTCGATCGCGTCGTTCTTGACCGCACGATATTCGCTCTTGAACACGACGAGCACTTTTTCGGCGGTCGGATAGCAGATTTTCCGGTTGCCTTTCTTCGCTCTCTCGGTGCGGATCAGCCCCGCATCCTCCAGCACCTGGATGTTGGTCGAGACGGTCGACTGCGGAAGCGACAGCACGGCGGCGATTTCGTTGACATTCATCGGCCCCTTCTCATGCAGCAGTTTCAGCATCGAGATCCGCGCCGAGGAGGCAAGCCCCTTGAGCACGGCAATGCCTTCCTCAGGTTCGATCACCAGAAAATTGCGATTCATGAAATCGCCAGTCTATGCTCGTGACAGAGGTTATGGCTTCGCTCATTACAACGCGCTGACCGAAACGCCGAGCCGTTGATTTGGTTACATTAAGCCCTCGACCGTCAGTATGCATCGCAAGCCGCACCCACAAGGATGGTGCGACATGTCTACATTTGGTCTCCGACCGCCAGCTCCTCGTAGTGCGGGGTGCTTGTCAGTCCGTGGCCTCGATTTGCAGACGACTAGATGCTGGCGGCCACAAAGAGAGGCAGAAGCCGAACACGGAATTGGGGCCGTTCCCCTGGCCAAATCCCCAAGATACCGGACCTCGACCTCGATGTTAGCCGAACCGGCGCGGATGGATGCACAGGATGCGGTGCGCTGAAGTGCGTGTCGCCGTGAAGTAAATCATCCGATTCGCCACCCGATAGAGTCGGGACGGGGTTCTACCTATTGCTTTTGGGCATGATCTTTTCCGAAAACCGGATTCCACTTCTTTCGAGATCATGCGCCAGTGCCGGCCTGCTTCATGCTGGCCGCGTCAGCGACCCTGTCCACCATGGCGAGAACAGCTTAGCGGTGCGGTGTGATGGACCATGTGGCCGGCCTGCGGGATGATATCGACAACGGAACCAGGAATCTCCGATTGTGGTCTAAGAGCCTCGGCTTTCGCATCGAACAACCGGTCGCCGGCCCCGGCAATAATGCCGGCAGGCAGCAACAGATCATTGTAGCGGGTGAAGCGGCCGCCGGCCAACGCGTCGGCCAGCATCAATCCCGATTCGGCCGCGATCGACCGCAGCTGTGAGGGCCAGCTGGCGATGTCCTTTGCCGACGAAGCAAACCCCACAGAGACGATGCCGGGGCGGGAAATACTTGCCCATGGCGAGCGGCCAGGTGAGCAGCACAAGCAGCGGCAGCAAAATGTGACGGAAAACACCACCGGCGACAGGCAAGGCCGGCAGCCCGCCAGTGCAAGGCCCAGGCGCGGCGGCAAGAACGGACAGATGAAGACTCCCGATCGAATCGTCGTCCGATCGAGATCATCGACTCGCCCGCCTGCCATCCAACCCAAATCTCAGCCCGCTGAGCGGCCGAGTAGTAGATGCGACGTCGCTGCTTCATGGCTCACACTCCATCTTTCAGACAGACTCGTGTGTTGCTGCGAGCAGTTGAATCCGCCACCCAAAGCGGACGCGCCGCGAACGCGGCTGCTAGGCAGGCCGAAGCTTGTGCAAGTACAGCTGTGCGTCACAAGGCAAGTGAACTAAGAAGCTGCACGAACCGCGGTGATCGAGAATGGCGTCGAAATCGACTTCGTGACGGATTCGTTCCAATAGGTTCTGACTCGCGCTTCCTCCGACGGCTCTTTCCAGTACCGAACCGCTTCCTCCACTTCCCCGAGCACGGAATACATGCAAGCGGCGTTGTACTGCGTCACGAAGTCGTCCGGATCGATCGCCAGCGCTCTGGCCAGCCAGGAACGCGCCTTCTTCCGCTCACCGAAATACGCGAGCGCGAGGGCGCCGCGATGCAGCGGTGCCGCATTATCAGGATGGCGGCCAGTTGCGCGTTCGGCGCGCTCGAAACAGATCCTTGGTTCGCTAGCGGATGAAGGCGACAGGAGCGTCCCCCGGTGTAGAGTTGCCACCCTGGATCTCGCCTTGGCCGGCTGCATTCCTGGCTGTGTCCCCTAGGATACATTGTCGAGCAGGGTCGACTTATCCAAGCCTTGTGTCGGCTCAGACGGCCATTCACCATTCGGCGTCATCTCGTTGACTGTCTCGGGTAGATCCCGCGCAATCCTTCTGATTAGCTCCTCGCGCGAAAGACCCGTCTGCATCGAAATGGACGTGAGTGTACCTTCGTCCATTGCCGCTTGGACGTCCCTTGGCTCAATCGGTTGGTTTGGCCCGCTGCCAACCCACGAGTCGACCTTCGATCCTGCCCCCACCTCCCTGAACCGGTCGAGGATCTCACCAAGGTCAGCCCTCGACACGCCATTCGTTATCTGAGCCAGAATTCTGCGTTGCGGGTCGTTTGGGTTAAGATACCCCGCTCCCGGAATCAATTCACAGAGCTTGTCGCGATTTTGGTATGCCAGAACGCCAAGCATCGCGATCGCCAATCTTCCCAGATTTGCCATTTGATCTCCTCCACGGTTTTGGCCGATGAGCGAATCGAAGCCAAGTCTTGGCGGATGACGACCCGTGTGGGCTCGAACAACTTCTTGCCCGTCGGCTCGCGGGCGGAGAGGACGCGTCCTTCGGGTTACTCGTTTTCATCTGACGTCTTCTCCTGACGCAGAATTTCGGGGCGCTTGGCCCGCAGTCGCCCTACGCCGATCGAACGCCCTAACCCGGCGCCTTCCGGGTTTGTTCCGCTGGTCAGAGTTTGTCGGCGACGATGGAGAGCGCGACCCGACGGGGTAACTCTACCGGCTCGAGAGACAGAGTCTGCCCAACTTGACCATACTTCAGAACGACGACGGCTCGGTTAGCCTCAGCTACCTTGGACTGCCGCCGGCTCGCGCACGAATTTCAATTTCGGCGGGACGGCGAACACCCTGAACCGCTCAGCCAGGCTGTCAAGAGCTTGACGCATGCCCACTCCCGCAGCAGCCGCACCGTGTCCACTGATGACCATCCGCGGGTTCAGGGCAGCCAGGTGCTTCACGGATCTTTCCGCCGCATCCCAGTCCGGCGTGAAGTAGCGCGGCGGACCGTGCATCTCAAGATCCTGAACGGCGACCTCATAGACTGACTCCTGACCGGTGGTGATGAAAGCGTCCCCTACGATCAGCGAGCGGTCCTCCTCGCGCCAGAGCGAGATATGCCCAGGAGCGTGCCCGGGTGTGTGTAGCCATCGCCATCCGGGCATTCCGGGGATCGATCCGTCGGCAGGTAGGAGTTCCAAACGGTTGCCAAGATCAATTGGCCCCCGTGGAAAAAGCGGCGAAAGCAGCGCCATCAGTCCACCCCCGACCCAGGGATCCGGTGGCGGATAGGATGCGGTTCCGTCCAGATAGGGGCGCTCGAGTGGATGCGCGAAGACAGGCACGTCCCACCTATTCGCGAGGTCTAGAACCGTTCCCACATGGTCGAAATGGCCGTGGGTCAGGATGATCGCGGCCGGCCGTGCGTTCGTGCCAAACCGCTTTTCCGCGACCGCAAGAATGCTGCCGCGGGACGTCGGCAACCCGGTATCGATCAGCATCCAGTTCCGATCTCCGCTGCCCGGTGCGCCGAAGAACACGACATTGACGATTGCTAGGCGCAAATAGCCCAAGTCCGGTGCGATGCTCCAAGCGCCGTCGCCACGATCCTCGCGCCTGGCGTGGTCGATCTCGGAAAGTCGAATCTGAACGGTCATGTGATCCCGTGCCTCTCTTGTTGCTGAGCAGCCGCTCGAGTCGATCGGCGGCGGTGGTATATCGCCCCGAACTTGGCACGGCCCTCCTTGTTCCTCCTTCGCCACCCAGCTCCGGACAGTCCACCACAGGAACAAAGGCTCGACCAAATCGGTTCGGCATTACCCGGTCGCGCCAGGACGAGCTGGACTGAGCAACGAAGATGGCGCGCGCCCCATTGGATGCGGTATTTCGCCAACGCGGTTCCCGGTCCTAACAAGGCGGCCGAGTTCGAAGCCGACTGCTGAAAGAAGACTTCGAATGAGCGAAGTGGGGCGTATGGACGAGCACCAGGTGGAGGCTCCGGTTCCGCAAGCTTCGCCTATGACTGGTCAAGTTGGGCGCCAATGGTCGAGGCGGCCCGATCGGCAGGTGTCCAGGTTATCTGGGACATCTTCCATTACGGATCTCCAGACCATGTCGATCAGCGATCGCTGCATTTCATCGATGCCTATGCCTCGTTCGCGGCAGAAGCCGTGAGCGTACAGCGTTCGATCGCCGGAACACCGCCTCTGTTGTGTCCCATCAACTAGATCTCCTTTTTCGCATGGGCTGTTGAGGTCGGCTATTTCCCGCGTGGGGCCGAACAAACGTGGATGGTTCAAGCGGCATCTCGTGAAGGCTGCCATCGCGGGTGTTCGTGCAATGCGGGAGATCGACCCCGCCTGCAGATTTGTCTGGGCCGAGCCCCTTATCCAAATCGCTCCTCGTGACCGGACCCGCAGCGAACGGGGTCGGGCCGAAAACGCCCGTCAGGGGCAGTTCGAAGCTTACGACATGTTGCTGGGCCGCGTCGAACCTGAGTTGGGCGGGAGCGAAGATGTTGTCGATGTCGTGGGCCTGAATTTCTAGCCGCACAATCAATGGTAAATAAACGGGCCGACGATATCGATGGGACACCATGAGTACCGCGCTTTGTCGGAAATGTTGCTCGAGGTTGCTCATCGGTACGGTAAGCCGATGTTCATTGCCGAGACCGGCTCAGAGGGATCCGGCGGGCCGGCTTGGCTCCACTATGTATGCCGCGACGAGGTGCGTGCCGCTATGGGTGTCGGAGCATCGATTCGAGGGTATTTGCCTGTACCCGATAACGGCCTACCCGGGCTGGGACAATTCGCGTCATGCAGAGGTGGGGTTATTTTCGGCCATCCACCCGAATGGCACACGCCGCCTCCGTCAGCCCGTCGCGGACGAACTGGTGCATCAGCAAGATCTGTTCACGGCAAACCGGACGCGCTGATTGTGTTGCGACACACCGCAAGGGCGAGCACCGAAGACCAGGGCAAATTGCGGTGTATTCCTCAGCCAAAATCGGCGCCACGCGATGCCAAGTGGCATGGGTGCGAGGATGACCGTGCAGCATCAGGAAGCGGTGGCCCCTTCCACCAACCCGCACTCTGAGCGTCGCTTCCGGAAGTTTGATCTGCTCCAGCGAGAAACCTTCAAACATGCAACTCCCTCCATTCGCAACATTTGCCAAACGTGTAAACGGAGAGGCAGTTCAATGTCGGCTTCCGCGGGATCTGAACTTGCTTTGTATTCCGCGAAAAGGTCGTGAGCCGAACGGCGGCTTTAACTGGTCCCTCGGCAATAACCGGACGGACAGCAAACGGCCCCCAAAAAGCCGCCAGGCGGCGACGCGCCTGATATCGCACTTCGAGATCAACTCTGCCGTTTCCTGTTAGCCGAAGTTGCAAACGGCCCCGCTCACAATCGTGGTTGCGCCTTTGGGCATCGTGGTTCAGACCGCTGGCGGATTAGAACTCATATTGGCTTTGCGATCGGCTCATCGCTGCCGACTATCGGGGACCTATATAAAGGGGCATGTCCACGCGCCGTAAAATCAATGCAACAGCGAAGCTGATTGGAGAGTGGCCTTTAACCCCAGCTGCAACGTTTGGATCGTCCGTCAGAGCGAGGGGTATTTTTCTCGAAATACGCGCCCGCCTTCCAAGGGAGTTCAGGAAATTGCTCATTATCGAGTCCCGCGTGCTTACCCTGCGCCTGTCTGAGGGCGCCGAGAATGATGTGCAGGTGGTATTCGGGATCGTATCCAAAGCACTGCAGAATATCGAAGACCTGCCCGTAATCCCCCGTGAAATCGAGGACATTCTGACGATCTCGACGGCCGAACGGCACCGCTGGCTGAAAGATGGTCGCTTGCAGAGCGCCGGGACGAAAACGGTGAAACTCCGCGGGCGGGCAAGGAACATCACCTTTCACGTGTTCGACCCGCAGCACGTGGAGGATGTGCTTGACCGCGACCTGGTTACGGTCTGGCGCGAACAGGACGCAGCGACAGCTGCAGAGAATAGGCGGCGAGCCGCAGGGAAGGCCGCTATGAAACGTGCTCAAAGAAGCGGTCGCGGAACTGCAGCTTCAGCTGGCTACGGCCCCGATGAGAACGCGCACTCCAGTTTGCGCGGCTGGGAAGATTTTGAGAATGACGGACTCCTGCGCTGATAGGCCGGGCGCACAAGCAGGTTAGGACGTTTGCCTGCGCCGTGCGAGATGCGCAAGGAGGGCGGTCAAACGCATCGCGTTCAGGACCCGCTTCGCAGGGACACCGCCCTTGCGCGCCATCTCGACACCCCAATGCATGTGGTCGAGCTCGCGGATCGAATGAGCGTCCGGATTGATGCTGAAGATGCAGCCCTGATCGAGTGCCTTTTGATGCCAGCGCCAGTCGAGGTCGAGTCGCCACGGATGTGCGTTGATTTCGACAGCGACGCCGTGTTTCGCACACGCTTTGAGGACTTTGTCGACGTCGAGATCATAACCGGGACGGCGCAACAGCTGGCGACCGGTCATGTGCCCGATGATTGTCGTCCGAGGATTTCCGATCGCCGCGATGATACGCTCCGTCTGTTCCTTCTTGGGCAACTTGAAGCGGCTGTGCACGCTCGCGACGACGAAATCGAACTGCTCCAAGATATGATTCGGGTAATCGAGCGAGCCATCCGCCAGGATGTCCGCCTCGATGCCCTTCAGTATGCGAAATTTTCCATTGTATGCCTTGTTCAGCCGGTCAGCTTCGCGGTGCTGTTCAGCAATCTCCTGCAACGAAAGGCCGCCTGCGTAGTGGGCGGACTGCGAATGATCTGCCACACCATAGTATTCGAAACCGCGCTTGCGCGTGGCCTCAGCCATTGCCTCAAGCGTTTCAGTGCCATCGGATGCGGTCGTGTGAGAATGCAGGATGCCATGCAGATCTTCATCCCGGACGAGGGCGGGTAGCTTCTGCTTTGCCGCTCGCTCAATCTCGCCCCTGCCTTCGCGCAATTCAGGCTCGATGAACTGTAAGCCCAGCGCTTGGTAGATTTCTTCTTCTGTGGCTGACGCGATCAGCTTTCTCCCGCGATGAAGCCCGTCGGCGTTTAGGGTGAATCCCTTGTCGGCCGCGAACGTCTTCAGTTGCTCAAGGTGGTCTGCCGAACCGGTTGCTTCGAGCAGGCTCGCGCCAAAGTGCTTCCTGTCCGTGACAACAAGCCTGAGGGTCGTGTCCTCGATTCCAGTCGACTTTCTGCCCTGCGCTACCAGGGCGAAGTCGGAAACGAGCTCGCAACCGCGCCGGAAGTCACCTGCAATTTCGACGCGCGAAAACTCTGGATGCTCTTGCTTCACCGATATGACCGCATGTTCGAGAAGAGCGGCGGCCTTGTGCAGGTGAAGTTGCGTTTCGCCGCTTCGCACGATGGCCAAGTTCTGCAGGAGCTTTGTCTGAAGCGCAGCGCCGAGGCCTTTGACTGGGCGTATGCGGTCTTCTCTTGCTGCGGCCTCGAGCTCCGCCAGCGAGTTCACGCCGAGCGCCTGATGAAGCTTCAGTATCTTATCTGGACGAAACCCGGGTATGGCAAACAGCTCCATCACGCCCGCTGGAACATCCTCGCGAAGCTTCTCAAGGCTCGGGTGCGTGCCGGTTTGGTAAAGCTTGGTCACGATGTCTGCGATCGCGTCACCGATCCCCGGGATCTTTGTGAGGGCGCCGGCGGCGATGATCCTATCGAGCGGCTGCGACAGCGCCGTCAGACTGTCTGCCGCGCGCAAGTATGCCTTTATGCGATAGGGATTGTCGCCGCGCATAGACGCCCGTTGTGCGTATTCCCTCAAAAGGCTGGCGACGGTCCTCGGATTGATTTTTGCCATGGCTTCAGCCAAACGAGGCCGATCTCCGCAGGTTCCAATCAGGCAAGGCCATGAGCGCCGCGTTGCCCTTAGAGTCCCGGCTTTACTGCCTCTTCACGTACGCTACAGATTGGGCAAGGATTGGTCAGCGCGACCCCATCCAGCCAGAGCTTTGGAGCCTGCGCGTTTCTTTAATTCAGGAGCATCGCCCACGTGGAAATGAGAGGGCGCATCTATTGTCTTCATCTCCGCCCACGTGATCGGTGCCGCGACAGGAGCGCCCGGACGTGATCTTGCGCTGTAGGGCATGATCGCGGTCGCCCCGCGCTGATTGCGCAGATAGTCCACAAAGATGCGACCCTTGCGGCGCGCCTTTGACAACACAGCCGTGAAATGGGCCGGATCGCTCTGGGCGACCGCCTGCGCCAGGCGAGACGCGAAGTCCTTCACCTCTGGCCACTCGGCGCCAGGGGTGAGGGGCGCGATGACGTGCACTCCTTTGCCTCCCGTTAGCATCGGGAAAGTCGTAAGCCCCAGCGATTTAAGGATAGCGCGGAACTGAAAGGCAGCGGCGCGGACGGCCTCAAAATCGAGGCCTTCATCGGGGTCGAGGTCGAACACGAGGCGGTCGGCCTTTTCGACATCCTCGATCCGAGCCCCCCATCCATGCAGCTCGATCGTTCCCATCTGGACGCAAGTCATCAGTCCGTCGGCATCGTCGACATAGAGATATGGTTCCTCGTGCCCGTCCTTCTCCGTGATGCCTACGTGGTGGACTTTGTCGCCAAAGCTGCCGGCGTCGTGTTTCTGGAAGAAGCACTTCTTCGCGCGGCCCTGTGGGCATCGAACCAGACTGATCGGCCGGCTGCCAACCCAAGGAAGCATGATCGCCGCGACCGCTGCGTAATGGTCGGCAAGCTGTCCCTTGGTGATGTTGGACTCCGGATAGATGACGCGGTCACGGTTACTTATCGCGATGGCGGTTGTCGCAAACGCGGCGAGATCGGCTGCATGACGTTCCGTCTCGAGCACGACCGCCTCCGGCTTCTTGTCTTCACGGAGACCAAGATAGCTCGGATGTCGTAACGTCCCTTCATTTGTCATTTCGGTGAAGGCAATCTCAGCGACCAGGTTCGGACGGAGCCAGTGTGCGCCGCGCACTTCGGCGCGTGGTGCGTCGACGGTGGCGGCCTTCTGCTCAAGCGGCGCCATGATCTTCAAGAGACGAAGAAGTTCAGCGGTATCGAAGCCGGTGCCGACTTTCCCGGCGTAACGCAGCTTGCCGCCGTCATGAACGCCAAGGATCAAGGACCGAAACGCGCGGACCTTGTCGGACGGCGTCCAGCCGACAATCACAAATTCCTGCCGCCTGATGCATTTGATCTTCAGCCAGCTTGCGCCGCGGGCCGCCACATAACTCGAATCCGCGAGCTTTGAGATGACGCCCTCAAGGCCGGCAGCGCAGAAGCGATCGAGCAGCTCTTCTCCGCGGCCGAGGATATGGTCGGAGTAACGAAGGACCGGATTTTTCGCAGGCAAGATCGCCTCCAGCTTCGCCTTGCGCTCAAGAAGAGAAAGCCTTGTCAGATCTTCGCCGTCGAGCTGCAGCAGATCGAACGCATAAAAGTCGATAGTCGCCGGGGCACCCTTCAATGCATTCTGAAGCGCCTGGAAGTTAGATCTTCCTTCCGCATCGACAACCACGGCCTCGCCGTCAATCAGGGCGGAGCGCACCTTGAGCTTGCGAGCCTCAGAGAGGATCGAGGGAAAACGGCTAGACCAGTCCAGACCAGATCGTGTGTAGGCTCGCGCCTCGCCAGCGCCGACTGCAACGAGAATACGATAGCCGTCGTATTTCATTTCATGGATCCAACGATCGCCGGCAGGGACCGTGTCCACGAGCGTTGCGAGCTGGACCGGCCGGAAAGCGGGCGGCGCTAAAGTGACCTCGTCACGAGCGGGCGACTTCGCTTGACTAGCGCTCGACGCATTGATTGCCTTACGCGACGTTGGCTTGACCACTCTGACCTAAACCATACTCAGAGACGAAACAGCGTTATCCGCCGTCCAACGCGCGACTACTTCTTTAGTTTCGCTGCCGGCCGTGTTGAGCTTTTCGCGATCATTACCGACCCGCTTGATTAGCGCCTCGGCCTGAGGCCGTGCTTCCTGCCTCCGGCCCTTCCATTCCCGATTTTCGCGCACAGCTCACAGGCAATAATCAAGAGCAGGAACGTGCCCTCAAATGCCGCCACAGCGTATCCGGTTTCTGCCATCGGCTTTCGAAGCCTGACATTCCGGTTCCGGTCCCCCTACCTCAACGTGCCCCATTGACGCCAAGTACCTCGCCCAGAGCAGCTCCGATGCCAGTTTCAAGAAGTGCAAAATGGCCCATATATGCGCCGACCAGAGTGAATGCTCTCGTATCCGGGTCTATTTCGAGCAGCGCGGACTTGGTCAGCATTCAGACAGCCTAGCGGGTCCTTCCCAACATAGCCATGGGCATTGGCCTGCTACTCACGGAGCACCCCCTCCTCCTTGGCAGCAGCCTCGAAAGCCTGACGGACCTCTTCCGGAGTCACACGGTCCTGAAAGGCGTCGGCGCACAGTTGCACAGCCTTCCTCCACTTAGGTCCCATCTTGGTCCATTTCATGAGTTCCTCGGCGGCACCCTCGACATTGTTACACCCGTAGGTGACCCCAGGTCGGTCGGTCTTGACGTACACCGGAGGGGAGAACCAATGGGTTGCCATGACACCTCCTCCTACTGGGAAAGATACATCTTGGCTTCCTTGGCGGCAGCCTCGAAGGCCTTTCGGACCACCTGAGGGTCAATCGAATCGCCCTCCAAGGCTGACAGGCAGAGGGTCACCGCCTTGTGCCAGCGAGGCCCTCGCCGGGTCCACATCTTGAGCTGCTCAAGGGCTTCCTTCGCGTTGTTGCAGCCATGCCTGACACCGGTTTCACTCTTCACGAACACCGGCGGGACGAACCAGATGGGCGCCATGATACCTCCTACTCAGGGAAGAGATACACGTTGGCCTCCTTGGCAGCCGCCTCAAAGGCTTCACGGACCTCTTGGGGGGAGGCTTTGCCCTCGAACGCATCGACGCAGGATTGGACCGCCTTGGTCCACTTCGGGCCGTTTGTGTCCCACCCCATGAGTTCCTCGGCGGCTCCCTCGACGTGGCTGACCCCATTGCGAATGCCCGGACGTTTCGTCTTCACGTAGACCGGTGGAGAGAACCAGAGAGGACCCATAAGGGGGAACTTAGAGCGGCAAGAGCCCGCCGACCAACCCCGCTTTAGCCGCAGCTAAGGGAACGATGTAGGCCCTCGCGGGTTTAGAGGTGGCAGCGGGATTCTTCGTGGATGTGCAGCCGCTGTGGGGGGTCCGTCGCCTCTCCCTCACCGGCGGCGGGCTCCTTTCGCGAAGGCGGTTGGTAATAGACACCTAGAACCTTATACCGCATCCAATTTAGCTGGTTCTCATTGGGGGAGTAATGTCCCCTCCTCTTTTGCAGCAGCCAGGAATGCCTTGCGGGCCTCCTCAGGTTCCATCTCGTCGAAAATCACGGCCATACAAACGCGCACCGCGAGGTCCCAGCAAGGGCCACGCTTGGTCCACTTCATCAGCTCCTCGCCGGCAGTCTCGGCGTTGTTGACGTTGTGGATGATCCCGGGACGCTCGGACTTGACCGGGACCGGAGGGTTGAACCAGTGGAGAGCCATGCGGTCACTCTTTGTCGGCCCGATCAAGTTCCTCCAGCAAATCTTTTGCTCAGCCCAGTTCCCGTTCTACAGGCAGAGTGAGCAGGTTGCGAAGGTAATTGCGGATTACTCCTCTAGCTATTGAAAATGGCGCAGGACGGCGCGCTTTCGTTGCGATGCCACAGTGACTGAAGTTGGCTGACAGCTACTCGCGACAGTCGAAAGCCACGCAGAGGCATGGCAGTTGCTGCCTCGACGATCGCCTCGGTTAGTTCTTCGTCGGAGGCCACCAAGCAAGGCGCAGCCTCCCGAGCTTCGCGTAGTGCAGCTTTGATCGAGACCGTGTCGCCACGGTCCGCCCTGTTGAGGAGGCGGTTATTCGCGGAGATCGAACCCGACGAACAGGCCAAAGGCTGGGGCAACATTGACAATAAGCTCCACCAGCTCGCAGTCAGTTTCCGCCAGGTGTGGCCCGTCTCGGCGCACCGCTGCAATAGTCTCTTTGACGGAGATGATCTGGCCGCGACGGGCTTGTAGGATCAGCTCGTGAACAAGGTGTTTGGCAGTCACTTTGTCGGGTCGGCAGTTCGTCCAAACGTTCATACAAGGCCTCCCACCTCAGCGAGAACCCAAGGGAACATTCATGATCCTCTGTCGAGAAAAATCAAGAAGAATGTTTGATAACTTCTGAGTGGGAATCAGAGGGACAAGCCACGAAGCGAGCCTCTATACTCTTTGACCTGACGCTCAGCCAGCCCGCTAAGGGACTTCTTCCGTCGGCCCCTGTTTGGCCCGATCAATAGCCGCAAGTAATGACTGTAGGGTTGGCGGCAGTTCTGGTTCGACCTCCAGATTTAAGAACGTTTGTACGTGATGACGATAGCCTTCGGAACGGATCAGTTTCCGAAACGCTCCGGAGACAGACTGATGGTCTGCTTTGTTGCTCGTTGTCATGTTCGGGAAGTCCCCAATGAGCCGTAACTCGCCCGCAACGAACGGGTTCCATCAGGAGGTCGGAATATTTTGGCTGAAATTTCTGAGCGGGAGATCGGCTAACTGGCTCGCGCGAAGACCCCCGTGCCCCCTTCGATTGCCGCAGCATTAATCCCCGCTGTTTGAACAGAAGATCGTGTCGATCTAGCGTCGGTGTTGCACATAGCGACCGTTGAAATGCTTCTGTCCAATGTTTGCTCACGCTGTGATGCCAACAGGGCAGGCTCTTGCGGCAGGGTGCCGCAAGGTCGCGACGATGAAAGGCCGGCCCAGTTCAACCCGCGCGACGTCCTTCAAAGCTGGGGGGATCGATCTTCACCAAGCGGTCTGCGGCCTCGACCGCAGTTCGTATCCTGCTGCACAGCGCGAGATTTTCGGCCAGCATTTCTTCAGTGCGTTGAATCGCGAGCTCGGTCCGGTGGATGCGCTGCCTGGCATTGGCAACTTCCGATGTAAAAAGATCGGCCAGCCATCCCGTGGCCGTGGGGTTCCATAGTGTCCATGGGTTTCTAATACATGGGGGAAGATATCGTTCCCTGATGTCGGGCGAAACGGCGGGCCGCAGAAAAGCGCGATGGGCCGAATGACCAATGCGCGCCCTGTCAAAACAGCGCCGGCAACAGGCGAACGGCTTCGGCCGCTCTACATCCCACGGGCAGAGGCGATCACGGTCCAGAGGGCCATTGATCTATTCAGTACGACTACAACGTAAGCGAAGACACACTCAGGCGGCTGGTGATCAAGCACCGTCTTCACAACCAGACAATGCCCGGTGCTCCGTGGAGAATAAGCGCTCCCGGTTTGGCTATGGCGCTCGCCGGCGATGATGACGCGCTTGCGCGGTTGAGGCGGGACGATCGCGAGCATCCGGACGTAACTCGGTATTTCAAGCGGCTCGGCATCCCGCGACCCTGACCTGTTATCAAAAGTTATGGTCGCGGCGACTGTCTAAAATAGACAATGTCGCGGCCCGACAGGGCTCCAAGAGCGACCGTTGCTGCCTTGCGCATCGCCCTCTAGGCCGCCGGCGTCGAGTTCATCCCGGAGAACGGCAGCCGCGCCGGCGTGAGGCTCCGCAAACCTTAGGCGTAGCTCGTTACTGCGCAGCCACACACCTACTTTTCGCCATCGGACGAAGCGGTTGCAACAGGTGGTGCGCGGGCCATAGCGCTGAGGCAGGTCGCGCCATGGAGCACCGGAGCGCAGCACCCAGAAGATGCCGTTCAGCACGCGCCGATCATCAACACGTGGCACACCTCTTGGCTTGTTGGGTAGACGCTTTATTCCATTGCTGACCATTGTCCAAAAGCGCTGTTAACCAAATTTTCTCACCCGCCAATGCTTATTCGCGCGACTGAAGGGGTGAGGTGATCGATGTGTGATTCAAACATAAGCGCGTTTCCGCTGCATCGGCGGCGGAAGTTGGTCGAAGGGATCGCCCGGGTCCTGGAATCCAAGAACGGGAAGGACGCGAACGCCTTCTGGCGCAACACCGCCAAGGCAATTCTCGTTCAACTGTCCGAATCAGGAATTGCACCCGGGGTCGCCGAACAGGAAGTTGGAACGCTTCTTCATGCTGTCTTGGCCGATATCGCCACCCGCAGTGCTGCGAAACTTGCACAATAGCATCGGCTCACGATGAAGGATTGCCGCATAGAGACGCCAGGGGCTCCACAAGCGTAGCACCACTGCATCCGTCAAACGCAGGTTTCTCACTGCGGATGAAAAGATAGGCGCGTTCGTCGAAATCATGCGCGCGAATGTGCTCTCGGGCGAGATACGGCTCCGCCTCGCCTGTCCGGCGGTCATCGACCAAATCGAGGTAGGCGATGCGGAAACCCGCATTCACGAAAGGCCGACGGACCTTTTCCACGAGCTGAACCCGCAAAACCAATGAGCCGCCGTTGAGTTCCACACTGCCAATTATGCGACTTTTCGCGCACAGACCGGGAACATCTGACCGTTTCCATTCATCGCCCAAGGCCAGTTTAGCGCTGGAAAAGCCAAAGTGGGAGTTCAGAAATGGCCGCAACTGGGCCGGTAGCGGTCCGGCAGCTAACAGTTAACGTAGGGCGAAAGCCACCTCAAGCTCTTGGAAAAACATCCTCAGGAAGTTACGCTGATGAATCTACTGTAACATTGGCGCATGCGAATCGATTTGTCAGATCAGTCGGTTGATGCCTTAGCCGAGATTATCTCGGGCGGCTCGGCCGGCGGCCACGAGCCGTCAATTGGCCTTTACCGGCAGGGGTGGCGGTTGGAGGCTTGGTTCAAGGGCTTTGGGGTACCCTTCGACATCAAAGGCGAGAGCCGTTTACCTGCCACCAAGACGGCCATCCATGGCGCAATGTTCATCGACACAGGCAACGGCGAACTGCTCAAAAGGATCATCGAGAGCGCGGCAGACCCGCGCGACTTCATCAAGGAGCCTGAGCGACACATCGCTGTTGTCGAGTACCTCAACAAGCACTTGTTCTACGACGGACTCACGTTAGAGCCGGCCGGGCGCACAATGCGCCTGGTCGAGATTGTGGAAACTGCCCCGGTTACCAATGAGCTTTCCGCAATGGCCGCCGGCATCGACTTTGATACGGTCAGCCGGGACCTAGATCGTGCGCTTCGAGCGGCCACCGCAGACCCCGAGTTGGCAGTTACATCGGCTTGCGCAGTCGTCGAAAGCGTCTGCCGCTCTATCCTTGTCGAGCTCGAGCTCGACTTCCCTGCCAAACAGGACATCAGCTCGCTCTATCGCGCAGTACGCGATCCTCTTGGTCTGGATCCGATGAAAGAAGGTTTGGCGCCCGAGATCGTCAACGACGTGAAGGCGGTGCTCTCCGGTTTGGTTACTTCGGTGCAGAGCATCGGCTCCCTCCGCACTCACGTCGGCGGCGCCCATGGCAAAGAGAAAGGCTTCCGACGTATCGATGCCCGCATAGCCAAGCTTGCTATCCATTCCGCGCCGCGATCGCGCTCTTCATCATCGAGACGTGGCAACTGCGCCATCCTGGGCGTGCGCTACCACTGCACGACAAGCCGAAAGAAGCGTCATGAGTGAGAAGCCGATAATCCTAAAGTTGATGCCCGATCGCGCGGACGAAGGCCTTCGTGTCGCCTATCATCCGAAAAAGGTCGGTGACTATGAGATCGAGCTCCAACTCAAACCGGAAGCAATGAAAGCGGCGGCGAAAGCCAACCCCGACTTCGAGACGCCGACAGAGCCGATCATTCTTGCCCGATACAAGGCCTCAACCCGCACCCTCACCACATATCCGATCAGCACAACCTTCGGGGCCTACTTCCTCGAGCCGAAATACCTCCATCTAGAGACCATCATTCTCGAAGACGTCGACTCACCGGGCGCGATCAATGACGATGACTATCTCTACTTTGAGGAGTTGCCAGCAGGCATCATCAGGGAGCCCTTGGCCGGCTTCGGCTTGGCTTACGACATGCGGTTCATCGCGGAGGCGGCAGAGCGCCAGAGCGGCGTTACCACGCTGCGAATCTCGGACGACAAAGGGGTATCCCGCAAGGGCGACGTGCTTGCGATGTCGTACTCGATGTTCGACAAATTTCGTCGCGATATCAACCGTACGCACAAGCGATCCATCGACCTGGCAAACAGGGCGAAGCGCGAGTACCTCGACGCCAATCTCAACATCATGCTTGATCCAGACTTCGAGCTTCCGATTGGCGACGGCACCCGTCGGCCAGTCGCCGACATCCTTGCTGAGACGCTCATCGGCAAGTCTCGATCGCCGGAGGCCGAAGCCAAGGCCGCAGCTCGCACGGTCAAGAAGTCGGTCAGGACGTTGGCAGAGAAAGAGCCGGGGGAGCTGCTCGAGTTGCGTCGTGAAATTGAGCTCGTGTCGTTGGAGGAGCTGATCGAGATTTTCGATAAGAAGCTCGGCCAGACCGGTCTGCAAGAGCGTCACTGGCAGGAGTTCTTCAACGCAAACGCTTTTATTCTGCAGCTCGCTTTCAACCTGCCAGCACTGGCCTTCGGCGACCAGGTCGCGGTTGGTGGCACGAAATTCGATGGTAGCGGCGGCAAACTGGCTGATTACGCCATCAGGCTCGGACTGTTCGGCAACCTTGCACTGATCGAGATCAAGACGCCCAAGACGGCTTTGCTTGTGAAGCGTCCCTACCGCGGTGGCGTATACGCGCCTTCCGAGGAACTGAGCGGTGCGGTTACGCAGGTGCTTGACCAGCGGCACCAACTGCAGAACGACATCAACAGCAAGAAGATCGCCTCGAAGGCGTACGACGTCTTCACCTACGCGGTGCCCTGCATCGTGATCGCAGGTCAGTCGCCCGCCGCAGACGAAGAGAAGAAGAGCCTCGAGCTTTACCGCAATAACCTACGCGACGTGATTGTCATCACTTTCGACGAACTGCTCGCCAAGCTGACGGCGCTGCATGAATTTCTGGCTAAGAAGCCCGAACCGATGAAGCCTGAGCCACTGAGGCGAAAGCCGGTCGAGTCTAGTGACGATGACCTGTTCTAGTGACGCGGTCCGATAGTGCCGCGCACTAACTAACTATAGGGGAGAGAGGCCGCATCGGGACCTCAACCGTCGGATAGCATGGTGTTCTATCACGCGACTGGGTTTGGCAGCTTGGCAGCCGTTGGCCACTGACTATCAGCGTGTCCACTTTCCATCCCGTTGCTGACACGGCCTCTTCGAAAAGCAGGCTGGCCGCTTTCTGTAGCTTGCGTACCACCAACGGCCGGGATGCGGCGCAAACTGCCGTCCTCTCAGCAACAACCCCAACAATCAGTGATATCGGTCCTCACTGAAAAATCGAAGTTGAAATGCACTAATTCCCATACTCGAGTTTTGGGTATAGTTTGTTGAGAGGGAGGACTTGGTACGTGGGGGCGGCGCGCTTTCTAGGACGGGCAACAATCGAGATTCCACAAGACTTTCAGCGTTTTGTGGAAGGCGCGTTAATTCGACTACAAGTCCAATATCCGTCGCTGCGGTTTTCGGCCTCCAGTCAGGGCGTGGCGGTTGAAGAGCTTCCGCCGGACAGGCTGGACGATCTGCGAAAGAACGTCCTTCACGCCATCTATCGCGAGAAGATCTACTCGGAAACGCTTCCGCTACGACATGCGTTGATCGGGGCGGTCACCGCCAGATGACTGTGTGGCCGCTCAAGTTTAGAGATCTCCCAAACGGAACGTTCCTGTTTAGCGACGATGCCGGTGGGTTTTTTCTCGGAAGCGGCGAGTTTCTAGGGAGATACGCGCGCGATGCGCTGTTGCCCGAGGACCTGAGATTTCTTCGTGGCAATGGGCATACGTTTGAACGCGAAGGCGATCCTGATTGGACATCCTTTGCCTATCGTTGGGCGGGAAGGCAATCGAAGCAGCAAGAGCTCTCGTATCTCATTCTCGTCCCGACTTTGCGTTGCAATCTGACATGCGGCTATTGCCAGGTTTCCCGGGCCCCTGAGGCCGCGCGCGGCTTCGACTGGTCCAACGAAACATTGAACGCCTCCCTCGACTTCATCGGCAATTTGAAAGGTCCGGACATTAAGATCGAGTTTCAGGGCGGGGAGCCTTTGCTTCGCGTTGATCTCCTCGAGCAAATTCGGGCTTTCACCCGTTCGAAATTTCCGCGCAGCCAGTTTGTCGTTTGCACCAACCTCCAGCGCATGGGTGAGGTTGAGTGGGCCTTCCTTGATCAACCGGACACGTTCGTCAGCACGTCATTGGACGGGAACCACGAGACGCATACCCGGCAGCGCACTGGCAACGGCCTGGCTACGGACACCTTCTTCGGAAACATGGCTGAAGCTGTGCGGCGCCTCGGCGTCGGCAAGGTGTCCGCCCTGCCAACCATCGACGTGGAGCATCCGCCGGATTTCGAGGATCTCGTAGGCAACTTCGAGCGCCATGGGATACAGTCGATATATCTGCGACCGATAAACCACCAAGGCTTTGCGCGCCGGCGGAAGAGCGATCCCAATGCGATCGCTCAATGGAATTCACTTCATTCAGGTTTCATCGATTACCTCATAGAGCGTAATCAACGCACTGGCCGATACGTTGAAGAGTACTATTTCAGCCAGTGCCTGCGGCGATTTTTGAGATCAGGCACCGACGACCACGTCGATCTTCGCAATCCGAATTTCTTCGCGTCCGACTACATCGTTGTCGATTACGATGGGCAGTTGTATCCGACGGACGAAGCCAGGATGCTGTCGCGGATCGGACGTGTCGACCTCTCGATTGGAACAGTGACCCGCGGCATTGATCAGCAAAAGGTACAGCTCCTCAATCGAGCATCGATCAACAATTTCGATGCCGACTGCATCCACTGTGTTTATCAGCCTTTTTGCGGCACGGACGTCGTCGACGATTTGTCACGCGACGGCCATATCGATCTCATTCGCAGTGAGACGTGGTTCTGCAGACGGCATATTTCTCTATTCGACAAAGTCGTAGAGGTGATGACGCGTCGCGACGATGCAGCTCGGCAATCCGTCGCCAATTGGGCCGGAGTTCCTTCCTGGGGAGATCACATGGTCCCGGTCCACGCATGATCCCGCTTCGCCTCAGAATTGAGACTGACGCGACCGATCCATATGTGGTTCGGCTCCGGTCCTTCGAGGGCGTTGCCCACGACACGCCAACGCTCAGCTCGTTCGATGCGGTGCTGGGTAACGCATCCGGCGAAAGTGCAGACTTTTCGGGCGGAGAGGGAACCCTCCGTGTCTTCGGAATAGACGCCAGTGATTTAAATGGCGACGTGCTGTTCGTTGTGCCTCGACGTCGGACTGCACACCGCCTTATCCGAGCAAATTCCCGTCACAACACACTGCTGGTCACTGAACGGTGCGACCAGCTTTGCCTGATGTGCTCGCAGCCACCGAAAAAGCAGCATGTCGACATGTTCCCGTATTTTGAGACGGCAGTCCTGCTCTCGCCAGAAAACGCAACGATTGGTCTATCCGGTGGAGAGCCGACGCTGTTCAAATCGGAGCTGCTGGAATTCCTAGGACGAATGCTAGCAGCGCGGCCCAACATTGATTTCCACGTTCTGACCAACGCGCAACACTTTGACCGCGATGATCTGGCGAAGCTCGGCGAGCTGGATTTAAATCGTGTCCTTTGGGGTGTTCCTGTCTACTCTAGCGATCCTTACGTTCATGACCGGATTGTGGCAAAGCCGGGCGCGTTCGACAAAGTCAGAGAAGGCCTGTCGATCCTTTGTCAGGCCGGCGCAAAAATCGAATTGCGTACGGTGCTCATGAAGCCGAATGCAGCCGGTCTGGCGGATCTGGCTAGGTTCGTGACGACATCGCTGCCTTTCGTCGATAAGTGGGCGATCATGCAGCTTGAGAACATCGGCTACGGCAGGCAGAACTGGGACTCGTTGTTCTTCGACAGTTCCAGAGGTTTTGACACGGTTAAAAAGGCGCTCGATGTCGCCATCAGCCGCGGAATCAGCGCCATGCTGTATAATTTCCCGCTATGCACTGTTCCGCCCAACTACAGAACATTTGCTCCGTCGACGATTTCAGACTGGAAGCGAACCTACGTCTCGGAGTGCGCTGGTTGCGGACTGCGTGACGATTGCGGAGGCTTCTTCGAATGGCATCCGAAAGCGCATGGGTATGAAAGGTTCGGCGTCACATGAGAAAGCGGCTCTTTACTATCCCGTCGTTGCTCGCAGCCGGCTTCATGCCAATCGAGAGCACCGCAATGCCGATCGCTCCATTCAATGATGGAGGCAAGTCGAAATCGTTGTTCGACATTTTCAAGCTGGATCACAAATTCACATTGGCGGGGCATAGGTCGCATTCGAGCCATAGCAGCCACAGCTCCCACAGCAGTCATCGATCTTCCACGGGAGGCACCTACTACCCACCTGCTGCACCCGTTTATCAGCCTCCAGCACCGGTGTATCAAGAGCCCGCGCCAACCTACCAGGCGCCGACTGCCACTGCGCCGGCTGCAGCACCTCTGGTTGTGCTTCCCGGGAACGCTGCCAAATTCAAGGAGATCGTTCTCCAGGTTCAGTTCGCGATGCTGTCGTTCGGCTACTACAATGGCGAGTTGGATGGAAAGATGAGCCCTGCTATGCGATCTGGGCTCCTGAAAATGCAGTCGGATTACAATCTGAAGGTAACCGGCACCATTACGCCCGAGACACTAAACGCCTTGCGCATTACAGCGAATTAATTTCACCGCGCGGCTCAAATAAGTCTAGCATTCTTGATTTCCCTAGCCCGTGGGTTCTTAAGGCTGCATTTTGATTGCCCGCCACGTGGAATCAAATGAGGCCTCAACGCAAGCGATGAGGCATACAACCGTGGTGCCGCACGCTCAACTCTGGCAAGCGCATCACTGGGCTTTGCGACCCTAAAGCAGCAGCGACACATAATTCGATTCGAAAATCCGTTGCTCGCTCTCAATGGCCAGACGCAAATGGCAGTAAAGCGCCCAATATTTGCGCCAGACCACGTCGGTTGCTGGCATGTATTCGATCGTCAAACCGATCTCGGTCGCGGCTTCCCAACCGATCATCTGAGCATGCGACTGATATTTGGCGACGTCCATCAATTCGGTGGTGATTTTCGAGAAATTCTTGCCCCGCCGTTTGAGCAGATTCTCGGCGAAGGACCGCGCGCGGTCCCTGACCGACTGGAACTTGCGCACGATCGTGGGGTCGAATTTTTCGAAGGTGATCCGATCAGTAAGATCGTCGGGTGCTTCGCGAAGCGCCTTTTTTGCCGCGTCATAGGCGTTCAGATAGGTCAAAACAGAATAAACTACGTCGGACCCGTTGCCGTCCTTGGATGAGACCTGAGGATCGATCGGTCCGAGTTCCGACGAGTCGCTCATGACGATCGTGTTGGCGCCGAGCGCCATTAATGTTCCGGCGCTCTTAGCAAAATCCGGCACGATGACCCTTAGTTGCCCTTCCTCGCCGGCTGCGCTCCTGACCAGCGTGATTAGCTTTTCGGCTGCATCAATATCGCCGCCGGGCGTATGCAGCAGGAGATCGATGGGGTCGCCTGGATTGGTGTTGTGAAGCATGTCGACGAAGCCAAGCGTATCGATGCGGTCGACAGCCGCCTTGTTGCCGGCCACGTAGCAGATCAATTTGGGCTGATCCCTTTCGATGTCGCGAATGAGCGTTTGCCGTTGATAGCGCGCCGCATTCATCGCCGTGTACATGGGTGTCTTTTCGATCGCACGCGGCGGCTGCGGCGTAATTGGTTGCGGCTCTTGGGCTGCCTCTCCGCTATCGGTCATCGGTCGCTATCCTTAGCCCAGGCAATCCTGCCGTTACGAATGAAGTAATGACACCGTCGCTGACTTCCTTTGAAATCCACACTTGGAGAAATGGTTAGTCGAACGACTTGGTTCAACGTCCAGTAGGGCCGCCGACTTGGATCGGCGTTGAGCATGATCCGATGTCCAGTCCGACAAGGGCAATCAAAGACGATCCACTTCGTTCGATTGATGTCGCGAATGAGCGCGACACCATTGCGCGGCAACCGGTCCGGCACCTCGTCGGCCGACTCGGCCGCGCCGACCACGCGCCAGCGCCAGATCGGAAGCCATTGCCCCCAAGAAATCCTCATGCCGTGCTCCACAACTGCCCTAGGAACGGCTCCTCATCGCCAGCCCCCCACTTGCCCTGGGCCACATGACAATAGTGGCCTTGGCGAGGTACGGCCTGATTGGTCGAGATCTCGCGCTCGTGAAGCCTCAGCAGCGTCTCGGTCGGCCGCTCAGGCGGACCGTAGCCTATCAGCCGATCGAGCAGTTCGTTGACTGCGGCGGCAGCGACTGCGGTCGTGAAGGCAACGACCGCTGGTTCGACCTGGCCCAAGGCCGGCGCGTAGCCCTCGTCTGCCAATCGCTGCCGTTCCTCGGGCGTGCGCATCTCGGCGGCCGCACGTGCCATATCGACCCGACTGCGGCAGACGAGACAAGCCGCGCCGGCCGTTAGCGTCGTTATCCGGCCGTCAATGCCGGTCAACACCCCTGTACGATCGCTGCTGAGCAGAACGCCTACGTCAATCACTGGAGTCAACAGGAAGGTCGACAGTCGCGACAAGACGAGCCGGCCTGCGTTGTCGTCGGTACAGCCGAAGACGAGATCGCTTGCCCGAAGGGCCTGGGCAACATGCTTGACAGTCACCATGCCCTGGATCGTTGAACAGCGAAGTTCGGGAGCGATCCGCGTCAGATGTGCCGCCAGCACATCCACTTTCGGCTGACCGACCTCGCGGGGTGTCGACCCATACACGCGCGTGACGTTGCTCGCCGACAGGGTATCGTTGTCGATCAGTAGGAGATGTCTCACGCCAAGCCGAACAAGCTGTTCAGCGACGGCCGACCCGGTGCCGCCGGCACCGACAATGGCAACCCGAATATCGCCGAGCACACTTTGAATATCGGGGCCAAAAGCGCGCACGTTGCGATCGAAGATCGCGTCTGGCGTCGCGACTTGGCTCGCGAAACTCGGCAGAAGGCGCCAGCGATCGCCGACCAGCCACACGCGGTCAATCGGCGCCGTATCGCCGTCTTCAGGCGTGATCTCGCCGCTGAAGACAAAGCTCTCGCCGCGCGGTGACGCAATAAGCGTCGCGTATACGCCAGAGCCGCTGCGCAGTTGAAAGAGATCACCGATTTCACGGTCGACCTGTCGGTCGTGGGGGCTGGGCAGCGGTACGCCCTCGTGGCCGGGATGGGTGTGAAACCAGATCGGGACCGCACCGTCTTTTTCGGCAGCGCCGAGCGCGCCGACATAGCCTTCGGAGCGGATCAGCATGTGGTGCGAACTCTGCTCGCAATAGGCCGCCTGCGGCACCCAGTGCAGCGATCGCCCAAGAAGACGAATCTCGGGGCCAGTGTCGATCCGCCGCGCAAGAAGGACCGCTGCGCATTCAAGCGGATTGCGCGAGGCTGTCGCGATCTCGTCGGCGAGCGAGCCCGGGAGGACCAAGGTGGTGATCATGCGGCGCGCGCCCTCCCGGCAACGTCAAGTTCCTTCCTGACGAGCGTCAGGTAGCTTTCGAGCGAGTCGATGCCGGACCGCCACTGTCCAGCCTGAAAGTGGCGCGACCAACGCTGCCATGTACGGCCAAGATAGGCCTCCTGCGACTGGGTCGCCTCGATCACCTGCCGATCCGTACGGCACACCGCAGGCTCAAACCACCACATGTCTGGTGCAACATCCGGGTACCCGGGCGACAGCCGCAGCAGCAGATCAGCTGCGACGGCGGTGAATCCGGACGGCAGCGGAAAGGATGGGATAATGATAGCGACCATGCCGCCATCGAGCGAAAGGCTATGGCCCGGCGCCCGCGCCTGCAGATAGTCTTGGTCGATCGCTGGCAGCATCGTCGCCTTCCCTCACCCATGGCCAGGATTGATCTGCGCAGGCGCCGTGAAAAAGCGCAGGCCATTGCGCATTTCGACCTTCGCGTCAGCCTCGATCTTTACGTCGGATCCGCCCGGCACGACCTCGAAGAGATCGCGATCCTGGCCAATGTCCGGCTCCGGCAACTGCCGCAACTGCGTTCCAGTCAGAACGGCCTCGGAGACCTTGTAATTCATGCGATCTATCTTGATCTCGAACATCTTGGGGCGGTCGGGACGCCCGTGCTCGTCATTCTGTATGTCGCTCATCATCACCTCCATGAATTGATACCGTGATACCATGATACCATGGTGGTTGACAATAGGCTTGTTTTGGTGCAAAACAGCGCCATGAAACAAGCTAAAGCGATGACTGTTCGCCTATCCGAAGAGCAGGCTCAGGCCCTGGAGATGGTCGCCAGCGTCGAAAATCGGCCCGTGTCCGATATTATTCGGGCAGCGATAACCACTCATATTGAGACCCGCAGACGTGACCCAAGCTTTCAGGCCGGGCTCAAGGACCGCATTTCACAGGCGCGTAAGCTGCTCGACCGCTAGTTGGTCAGTGTTGCCTTCGATAATAGGGGAAGCATGAAGAAATACACCAAGGGTCTGACGCCTAGCGCGCCCAGCCATATCCTCGGACAGCGCACATTCGCGGCGATCACAGCCGTCGAAGGCATCAACTTGAGCGCGGCCAGCCGTAAGCGTCTCGCGGACCTGAAGAAGCGCAAGCTTTCGCCTGACGATCAGCGGGCCGAGATCATCCGCGCTTATCAGGATGCCAAGTCACGCGGGTGATGTCGGTCGGTTACGACGCCTTCGACGATCCCTACGCCTATAAGGGAACCACGACCCTAAAGAACAAGCTAGGCTTGCGCGATCCCACATTGCTTGAAGCCTTCGAGCTTGAAATGACAACGCTGCGCGCTGGCGAGCCGCTACCGCGCGGTCGTTATGACCCGAGCCACTATCGCCGCGTCCATCACCACCTGTTCCAGGATGTCTACAGCTGGGCTGGCAAGTACCGCACGGTGCGAACTGCAAAGGCTGGCAATCCGTTCTGCTTTCCGGAGTATATCGACGGCGAGATGAAACGGCTTTTCAGTGCGCTTCCGTCGGTGATTGGAGCGGAGACCGCTGAGGCTTTCGTGACCGAGGCGGCCCATTTCCTGGCCGAACTGAACGCGATCCATCCCTTCCGAGAAGGCAATGGCCGTTCTCAATTGTCATTCATGGCGATGCTCGGCGAGCGCGCTGGATATCCCATAGATTTTAGTCGCGTCAGAAGAGAAACATTTTTACCGGCGATGGTCGAAAGCTATGCGGGCGATCTCACAAGATTGGTTCTGGAGGTTCGCCATCTGCTCCGTTGAGATCTTGGATCTGTGCCGGACCCGTGTTCCGGAAACTCTAAGATTTCCGGTACTGGACCCATAATCCACCGTGGTTTTCAACGGACTCCCTTTGATATTTGTTCTGCGTATGTTCATATCAGGGGACAACACGAGGACTCAACTATGGGCATGCGATACAAGGGCCGGCCGTTTGACTCGGGGGATTTTGCGAAGGATTTTGAAGCTGCGGCTATCGAGAGCATCAAGGAACAGCTGTGGGAGCGGTTCAGTGCCATTCGCCATCCTGATACAGGCGAATTTCCCACTGTCCTGGTCCTTGGAGAAGCCCTCGATGATTTGCGGCTCAGTATTGAGGGCTCGCCGCAGCTTCTCGCGCTGGTGAAGGACAAGATGAGCGACAATGAGCAGGCGTCGACTGTGTTCCTGCCCCTGCAACAGGGCTCCCCGAAAGCCTTTCTCAGCTACTCGTTCGACGATCGCCAGCTAGCAGAGACGGTCGCGCGCGCCCTGATGGCGGATGGAATCGATACCTGGTGGGCGGAATGGGAGATCCGTTCAGGAGATTCCTTGCGCCGCAAAATCGACGAGGGACTGGGCAACTGCACGCATTTCATCGTGCTGCTGACTCCGAGCGCCATGCAGAAGCCGTGGGTCCAGCAGGAGATGGATGCCGGCCTGGTCCGCCGCATCTCTGGGCAGGCGCGCTTCATAGCCCTTCGCTACGGTGTCGCGGCACGGGAATTGCCGCCGCTTCTGTCGGGCATGCTCTCGCCAGAACTTGATGCCACGCGCCTAGACGAAGGCGTGCGCAATCTGGTGAACGACATCCATGGCGTGACGCGTAAGCCGCAGCTCGGCCCAGCGCCCATTGCGGCTGTGCAGCCGGCGACGGGTTACTCCAAGGTCGCAACGGCAATTGCCAAGATCTTTGTTGAGGAGACGTCGGATGCAATGTTCTCGCACCCTCAGAAAGGGGTAGATGAGCTGGCGGCCACCATTGAAGCGTCCGAGGAGGACATCGAGGACGCTCTGCACGAGCTGCGCGATCTGGTTTCCGTCAGCTTCGGCCGCGTCTTGCCCAAGGAGGACCTGTTTGCCACATTCGACAAATATTTCATGGATTGGTCGCCCGAAGATGACGCGCTGCGTATCGCTGCCGACCTGATCAACGACCCGTTGATGCCCCACGATACAGGCCAGGTCGCCGAGCGGTACGGCTGGGAGCCGAGGCGCATAAACCCCGCTCTGGCCTATCTGATGGCCCGCAAGCTGATCGTCGACTACAAGGTACTCGCCAGCCAGTACAATTCGATCCGGGTGGTGAAAACGGACGCCACGCGGCGCTTCGTGAAGAGCCGAAGCTGAGGATGCCAATCCGCAGGGTCATGCCCGACAAGGCGCAGTGACCGGGGAGCCCGACCACAGGACCATGGAGCAGTCACCCTTCTATTTTGGCAAATGGGGAGACGTCCCCATCGACGGCGATGTGAGGCCATTTAGCATCTTCAATCCGGTCCGCAGCGGGGCGGGACGGACGAACCGAAAACACCACTTCATCTCGGTCACCTATATGGAAGGCTTCGCCAATGACCGCGGCCGCGTCCAAGTCTATCGGGCCGAGGCGCCAGAGGCACCGCTGCCGAAGCAGCCGAGGGCAACTGGGTACGAGAACTACTATTACTCTCAGAAACTCCCCGGTGGCGGTCAAGAAAACCACAGATTCGAAGACCTCTGGAATCCGATCGAGACCGTTTGGCCGGAGACCGTCCGTGCGCTTCAAGCACGTCGTCTTTCACCGGCTTTATCCTTCAATGTCCAAGGCATGCAAACGATCATGCGCACGCGCGTTCCGGCGACCCGTGATCGCATTGCGCTTATGCTGGAGGCTAAGCTGCGAAGCGAATGCAAGGTGCTCGAGGAAATCGGTAAACTGCCCCCAGACTTGGAACGCTACGCCGGTCAGTTCGACACAGTCCCGGTCGGCATCAATCCGCAAGAAACTCTGCTCGCGATGGAGGACGAATTCCAGACGTTCGGCGATCTCTGCTTTAGGCTTGGCTTCGAGGTTCTTCACAACAAGACCGACATCCCATTCCTCACCTCCGACAATCCGGTGTGCACCTATGACCCGCGCAAACCGCTGCTCGCACGCACCCCTTACGATCACTCCGGTGACATCGAGATGATCTTTCCCCTGACCGCTCGCATGCTGGTGCTCGGTTCAAGCAAGCGTCAGCCGTTTGGCGTCCTGTCACGGCACCGCGACGTCACGGATAAGCACAAAGTTCGCCGGTTCAATCGAACAATCGCTCAATTCGCGTACCGGATGACCGTCGGCCAGGACCGGTCGAGCGATGCGCTGATTTGTGCCCATGCGCATCTCGTACCGACGATCAGCACCGAGGTCCGCCGACACAACAATGAAATCCAGATCGTCTGGCGGCATATCTTCGGGTCGAAACCTGCTCTTTCTCAGTACATTGACACTCCGGAAAAGGCCTCTCGGCTAGAAGCGAAAATGGCCTCAGCCGCATCGAGCCCCGTGTCCGACGGGAGCTAGTAGCGCAGGAAAGAGACGTCGGCACTGCGGCGCGTCAAGCACCTCCGGCAGCAGTATTCCCTAACCAAGCCGCAGCTGTTGCTTCGACAGACCGTCCCAGACTAACCCGCTGAAAGACGGGGATAGATTGAAATTCCGCAGCTTGGCCATGCGAGGCGTGCTAGTTCTCTCTGCTCTGCAAAGGAGACATCATGTCCGACGTGACGCGGGAACGCGTGACAGACGAACTTCTCCGCATGGAAGAAGATTGTATTCATTCCGGCAAAGCGCACTTCAACGCTTCAGCGCGCTGGGCGGTGTGGAACTATGTCTTCGGCATTCCCTCGGTGATCCTCAGCACCGCAGCGGGCGCTGCTTTTTTCAAGGACTATCCTGTCGTCGCGGGGTCCATGGCGCTTTGCGTTGCCGTCCTCACGTCGCTGATGACGTTCCTGAAACCCGGTGAGAAGTCGGCTGACCACAAGAGTTCGGGCGACCAGTACCTGGCGCTACGCAACAATTCCCGCGTTTTCCGCGAGGTCGAACTCCACAACACTCCCGATGCCGAAACCGTGCTGACCGCCCTGAAAGGCTTCACCACGCGGCGCGATGAACTGAACCAGGCAAGCCCTGCTTTTTCAGACCGCGATTTTAAGAGGCCCGCGACGGCATTAACGCCGGCGAAGCCAAGCACGCGGTCGACAAAGGTTCCACCAATGACGGTCAATAGCTACCTCATATCCCGTGCAAGCGACGCGGTGCTCTCGGCCGACGAGAAGGCCTCGATCGCGACCTCGGTCACGACCTTGAGCTCCCGGCTGGCCAGTTATTTCACGGTCGCCGGTGATGGCCTAACGTCGCATTTCCGGTTCGGCTCGCACACCCGTGGCACGATCCTTCCCCGCAAGATGGATGCGCACTCGGACGTTGACTACATGATCGTTTTTGAAAAAGGCGGACTGAACCCACAGACCTACCTCACCCGACTGCGTAAGTTCGCCGAGCAGAAATACGCCAACTCCGAACTCTACCAATCGAGCCCCACGGTGGTGCTGGAGCTCAACCATATCAAGTTCGACCTAGTGCCCGCCTTGTTCTCGTGGGGCACGACGTATCAGATCCCCAAGGGTCCCGATGAGTGGCAGAGCACGAACCCGAACGATTTCAACAGCACGCTCGAGACTGTCAACGGCAACAATTCCTATTTGATCAAGCCAACCGTCCGCCTCGTCAAATTCTGGAACGCAGAAGCCGGCTATGTCTACGATTCGTACGGCCTCGAAAAATGGATCGTCGGCCTGGGCTTTTATGGCTGCTACACCCAGAAGGACTACTTCTTCAAAGTGTTCGACAACCTGTCGGCGAACGAAGTGGCCCAATGGCGCAACGATAAGATCACGCGCGCCAAGGACATCATCGCCAGGGTCCGCAAGTACGAAGCCGATGACATGCCGAATTCGGCTGAGATCGAGGTCAAGAAGCTTGTCCCGGCATAGCGAGCAACTCTTGTGATAGCTCTTCCGCTCCGGCCAACACGGCTGCGCCTGCTGTCCCTGTAAACGCGATCATGCGCATCAGTGATCGCAGGCCGGTCAAATGCCGTGTCCCCTCCCCGTCGTTGGAGTGAGCACCTTGAGCGAAGCCAGGTCAACCTGTCCAACGTGCCCCACGCCTCTGTGATTGGGACATGCGCCGACGCTCCAAACCACCTGTCAGTCGCGTCGATCTAACCTAGGAAACCTGTTGAGGCTCCGCGACAACTCGCGCTTCGGGCGTTGGCGGGTTAACGCTGGGGACTTTGTCCGAACAATCTAGAGCACGTCCTGTTTAATCAGGTTCATATCCTGCGGCTTTGAAGTAGTTGGCGCATTCGGCTGGGGTGAAGAGGTCGACGACCGCGCCGACCGCGTCCCAGAGAGCCTTGATGGTTCTCTCGGCCTTTGCTCGCAGCAGCGCCTTGAGTTTGGCGAAGGCGTTCTCAATAGGATTGAAGTCGGGACTGTAGGGCGGCAAGTAGAGCAGGCTCGCACCTGCGGCCTCAATCGCGTCGCGCACGCCGGCGGCCTTGTGGGCGGGCAGGTTGTCCATGACGACTACGTCGCCCTCCGACAATGTAGGGACCAGCACCTGCTCGACATAGGCCAGGAACACGTTGCCGTTCATGGCGCGGTCGTAGACGAAGGGCGCAGTCATGCCCGTCAGCCGCAGCGCTCCGGTGAAGGTCGTGGTCTTCCAGTGGCCATGCGGCACGCCGGCCCGGCAGCGCTCGCCGCGCGGCGCTCTTCCACGCAGGCGGGCCATCTTTGTGGAGAGGCCAGTCTCATCGATGAACACGAGCTTCGCCGGATCAAGATCGAGCTGGCCGTCGAACCAGTCCCGGCGCCGCTTCAGGATGTCGAGGCGACCCTGCTCCAGTGCGTGCGCGGACTTTTTTTGAATGTCCAGCCGTGACCGCGAAGCCAGGCGCTCAAGGCGCTGCGGCTGATCCGCACTGACTGCTCGGCGACGAGCCGCTCCACCATCTCGTTCAGCGTGATGTCCTTGCGCTCCTCGATCAGCCCGACGATGAAGGCTTCATGCGCATCGAGGCTGGAGGCGCGGCGGCGGCCCTGCGGGCGTGGCGCCAGTTCGCCGATCTTCGCCCGCGCAATCCAGCGGATCGCGCTGGACACTCCCACGCCGAACCGCGCCGCCGCTTGCCGCGCCGACATGCCCTCGTCCGAAGCCTTCAAGACCCGCGACCGAAGATCACCGCTCAATGCTCTTCCCATCGTCCACCTCCATCGAGGTGGATGTTGAATCAGCACAAAACGCAGCCGTCACATCACAATCGATTCATCGATCACAGGACGTGCTCTAGTCCTATTTCTGACGAGATCACGGTTGAGACGTCAGAAATATGCTACGAATTTCGGAAAAGCCTCACAAACAATAAGCTGCGGCTATTCGTCGAGTTCGCCTCCGACACCCTCTGGGCCGACGGCAAAGTCTGGCACGATGTCACCGCCCAGCAACTTCTCCTTCGACAGCAGCCCGGCATCCTCAAGCGCCTCGAAATCCGGCAGGTCGCGCAGCGTGTCGAGCCCGAACTCCAGCAGGAATTCTTTCGTCGTCACATAGGTGTAGGGCGCGCCCGGCGTTGGGCTGCGCGGACCGGAAGCGATCAGGCCGGCACCGCGCAGATGACCAATAAAATCGCGACTGATCTCCTTGCCGAAGAAAGACGACAGCTCGGCGCGGGTGATCGGTTGAAAGTAGCCGATGCACATAAGCACGAGCACCTCTGACTGCGTGAGGTCGGCCGTCTTCCCACTTCCACCTACAGCAGTGCGGATGGCGTCTGCATAGGCAGGCCGGGTCAAATGTTTCCAGCCGCCGGCGACCGAAACCAGATCGTAAGGGCGGCCGCGCAGCTCCTCGCGGATGTCGTCGATGAGAAGATCAATGCTGCAGCTTTTCCCGACGATGCGGGCGAGCATTTCGCGGTCGACCGGCTCGCTAGCGGCGAAGATCGTTGCTTCGACTCGGTGCATCCATTCACGCCAACGCGCTTCCGGCGGCAGATGATCCAGTTCCCGGTCAAACAGCTGGTCAGCTGATCGACGGTCATCTGGCTGGCTCCCTCCTCGCCTACGTGCACTCTCCGCCATTGTCTTCACAGCCCGTAGATGCGGAAGGTGGCGCGGCCGGACAATTCACGCACGGCACCGAGCTCGACCAGCCGGTCGAACAGGCGGCGCAGGCCGCGATCGCTCATGCCGGCGATTTGTTCCGAAGCGACGATCGCGTCGTCAGAGAGCAGCTTTTCCACGACGACGTCCGCCGCCTTGGCCCTGAGTTTCGGCGCGACCGCAAGCAGCCGATCCGCGCGGCGCTCAAGTTCGGCGAAAAGATCAATGGCGCGCAGCGCAGCGCGCGCCTGTGCGGCCAGCAGGCTTTTAGCCCAATCCGCTTCCGTTTCGGCGCCGGCAGCCAGAGCGGCAGTCCCTGGTCGACGCGCCCGGCCCGTACCCACAACTAAGGTCGCTTCGGCGCCCAACAAAGGGATTGCATGTGTCCAGCCTAGCCGCTGCGCGAGCAAGACATCGGCAACCCAGGCTCCGAAAACGCGCCGGAAGCCGTAACGCTCCGCGGCCGCGAAGGCCCCGACCAGCGTTTCGACCGTGCCGGTGTTGGCGGCAAGCTGTCGCAGATCGTCCATCAGATCGCTGACCGCCTCATCGTTGAGTGTGAGACCTAGATCTTCCAGCACCGCCGCGACATTTCTCTCCGTCAGCAGATCGTCCGCTGGCCGAGATGCCAGACGCCGCCAAGCAAGAAGGAAAAGGCCGGCGGGACCGACATTGTCGCCCGGTCTTGTAAGCAATACGGCATCGCGCAAGGCCGCTTCGTCCTCGACGCGACCCGCCTGCTTTGCCGTTGCCGCGGCCGCCGAAAGTGCCAGCCGCTGCCGCCAGGCGCCGGCCCATCGCTCTTGCCGGCGGACCACCGCATCGAGCGCGCCGATGGTGGCGCCGGCGGCGAGCGCGACGTCCTCAACGCCTTTTCCCGCAAGGCTTTGCGCATCAGGAACCGCCCGACGTAGCCAGGCCGGCACCGTTGCCATCGGCGCGATCGAAGGGGCACCAACAAGCGTGGCGTCGTGGCGCGGAGAGGGTTTAGGACGCAGAATCATCGACAGCACGATGAATCATGGCGGCGCTTATGGCAACAGAAATGGACAACAAGCGCTGCGCCTGTCGTACTGACAAAACGAAATGTTGCATTATCATTCGTTGTTTACGAGGCTAGGGGTCCATGGTAGAATTGGCCAGAAAGGTAGAATTTTGGAGTCTTTCGTGTCCCTGAACATCAAAAATCCGGCCACCGTGGCTCTCGCCGACGAACTCGCGCGCCGCCAGGGTATCAGCAAGACGGCAGCCATTCATCAGGCCCTGAGCGAGCGCTTGCATCGCTTGGGCTTTGGAGAGACCGCTCAGGAGCGGCTGCTGGCAGAATTGCGCGCCATCCGAGAAAGAGTGGCACGATTGCCTGAACTGGATAGTCGCAGCGACGACGAGATCATCGGGTACGACGAGCATGGAATCCCTAACTGATGGTGATCGACACCTCAGCCGTTGTAGCGATCCTTCGGAGCGAGCCTGAGGCAGCACGGCTGGAACGAGCGCTGGTCTCCGACCCAATCCGTCTGGTCCCGGCAACCTGCGTGCTCGAGGCACGCATGGTGCTGGTCAGCAGGCGCGGCGAACACGCATTGGCCGAGATCGATCTTTGGCTGCGCAAAATCGAGGCCGACATCATTCCTGTCGACTCCGAATTGGTTGATCTGGCGACCCAAGGTTGGCTGACCTACGGCAAGGGCCACCACCCGGCGGCGCTGAATTTTGCCGATTGCCTCTCCTATGCTTTGGCAAAGCGTGCGGATGAACCGCTGCTTTTCGTCGGCAAAGACTTCTCCCAAACGGATATCGAAGCGGCATGAGCATGGCTGGCGACGCGCAACGATCATCGGCTGCTTCCGGCGAGGACGACATGCCCGACATCATCGATATCGTCATGCAGATGGGCGATGCCGACCTAGCCTCGTCCCCTCCCCTTCCAGCCATTGCCAATCCCAGCCTGCCTGCGCATCTTGAGGCGCTCGCCGGCCGCGCGCGCGATTATATCGAGGCGGCGAGTTCGGCCAACACGCGCCGCGCCTACGCAGCCGACTGGAAGCATTTTTCGAGCTGGTGCCGGCGCCAAGGCATCGAGATGTTCCCGCCCGATCCTCAGGTCGTCGGGCTCTATATCGCCGCCTGCGCGTCAGGTACGGCCACTGGCGACAAAAAGCCCAACACCGTTTCCACCATCGAGCGCCGGCTTTCGTCGCTCTCCTGGAATTTTGCCCAGCGCGGCCAGCCGCTGGACCGCAAGGACCGGCATATCGCCACGGTGATGGCTGGCGTTCGCAACACCCACGCCTCCCCGCCCCGGCAGAAGGAAGCGATCCTGCCCGAGGATCTGATCGCCATGCTCGAAACCCTCGACCGCGGCACGCTGCGCGGGCTGCGCGACCGCGCCATGCTGCTTTTGGGTTTTGCCGGTGGGCTGCGGCGCTCCGAAATCGTCGGGCTCGACATTGGTCGCGACCAGACCGAGGATTCTTCTGGCTGGATTGAGTTTTTTCCTGACAAGGGCGTGCTGGTGACCCTGCGCGGCAAAACCGGCTGGCGCGAGGTCGAAATCGGCCGCGGCTCCTCCGACGCCACCTGCCCGGTGGTCGCGCTGCAAACCTGGCTGAAGCTGGCGCGGATCGGCCATGGCCCTTTGTTCCGAAGGGTAATAGGGCAAGGCAAAAGAGTCGGCGCCGATCGGCTTAACGACCAGGAAGTTGCGCGGCTGGTCAAGCGCACGGCGCTCGCCGCCGGCGTGCGTGGCGATCTGTCGGAGGGCGAACGCGGTCAAAAGTTTGCTGGCCATTCGCTGCGCGCCGGCCTCGCGTCCTCGGCCGAGGTCGACGAGCGCTATGTGCAAAAGCAGCTCGGTCACGCCTCGGCCGAGATGACGCGAAAGTATCAGCGCCGGCGCGATCGTTTCCGCGTCAATCTCACCAAGGCGTCCGGGCTCTGAAAAGCCCCCCTCCCTGCCCCGTTTTGTCCGCTGGGATGAGGTGGTCAGATCTCAGGCGATAACAATACCTCATCGAGCACAGCGAGCGCTGTATCCAGACTATCGGCGGCCGACGCTTCGTAGTCAGGCATGATCATCAACTGCGTTATGGCACGGCCCACAAGAGGGCATCGCGATAAAAGTACGCCAAACAACGCTAAGGGAGAACAAACGGTGATCTGATTTCGTTCGACGCTCGTTTTCGAGAGCCGTTCTGGGTCGTTCGCAATCAACTGTGTAGGCCAGCGGAGCGAGCAAGGAGCGCCAGATCCGGACAGGGCTGAGTGGGGTGTTTCTCGGTGGGGCCATGCCCTAAGGGACACGAGATGTAGTGGATTCGTCGATCCGCGCTGTTTCGATTCGCGCACCCGGGCACAACGCTTGGATAAGTCCCATCAGATGCTCTCCGGTGGCCGTCATCTGTTTAGCTGACATTGGGCCGAGGGCTTCCAGCACGAGCCACATGGCGCGGGTATCGACCGTGACCATGGTGCGCCGCCCCTGCCGCCAGTTCCAGCGGCGGCACGTGACACCGGCATCATCGCACCAGATGACTTCGCCCGGTTCAGGATGCTCGGTTACCATTTCACCTTGCTGGATCGTGTCGAATGGCTCCGCTCCCTTCGCAATTAAAAGTCTCGGGACCCCCTGGTAGAGATCGAGATCTTCCCCGCCAATCGGAACGCCATACAACACGCTGACGGCATTGTAGGCATCAACCAGTGGGGATATCCGCGGGAGAGAGCCATCTTTCCGCACCCGCTTGAGAAGCGCGGCGGCCGAGCACGGCGTTCGATTGGCCTTTGTGCCGAAAGCCTCGTAGGCAACGGCCCACGCCGCAAGACGCGCGTCCCTTTGGGCGTCATCGCGAAGCGCTGCCTGTTCCGCCGCCGCAATCGTGTCGTTCAACGCCTGTGCATCCGGCACGTCGATTCCAGCGTTCCGCACCACAATGCTGATCAGATGAAAATCCGGGTGGCGGGCCTTGATCTCGGGGTCAATCAATGGCGTGAAAGACATGGGAAGCTCTTTTCTCATGGGGAGGCTTTGCGCTGCGGGTCGTTCGGGAAATGTTTCAAGAAAGGTGCTTGTCGAGCGTTGGTGCGTGGAATATTTTTCAAGGGTTTGCCGATAGGCAGGCGAGATCGCCAACGACATGATCTTCGCCCGATGCCCTACAAACACAATGCCAGCCGCCGTCACCGAGTCGCGAAGATGAAATTCAAGGTGACAAACTGGCCGGAATACGAGGCGGGCCTTCGGCGGCGCGGCAGTCTGACGCTGTGGTTGACAGAAGAAGCCTTGGCCAGGTGGCATGCGCCGCGAAGAACGACCCGCGGCGGCCAGCCCCGCTATTCCGATCTCGCCATCGAGGCGGTCTTGACACTGGGATGCGTCTTCGGGCTTCGTCTGCGCCAGAGCGAGGGATTGGCGACCTCGCTGCTCGATCTGATGGGGCTTGATCTACCGGTTCCCGATCACACGACGCTAAGCCGCCGGGCGCAGATATGGGAACCATCGGCCAAGCGGCAGCGGCATCCGAGGACGGTCCGCTGCATGTGCTGATCGATAGCACCGGATGAAAGTCTACGGCGCCGGCCAATGGCTGGAAGACAAGCACGGTGCCAGATCACGCCGGACCTGGCGCAAGCTGCATTTGGTTCTCAATGCCGACAGCGGCGAGATCATCGCCCATTGTCTGACCGACCAGGACGGCGACGATCCCTCGCAGGTGAAGCCGCTGCTCGACCGGATCGACGCAGAGATCGACCAATTCACGGCCGACGGAGCATATGATGGCGGTCCCACCTACTGCGCGGTGCTGCAACACAGCGTCACCGCAAGGATAGTCATCCCGCCACGTTCAACGGCCGTGGAGAGTGATGACACCGGACCACCCGGTCAAAGGGACGGTCACATCACGGCGATCGCCAATGATGGAAGGCTGAATTGGCAGGCGTCCACCGGCTATGGCAAGCGCGCCCTGATCGAGACCGCCGTCGGGCGCTACAAGGGGCTGATCGGACGTCGCCTGCGAGCCCGCTCCTTTCGGCTCAGCAGACTGAGGTCGCCATCGGCTGCGCCGTTCTCAACCGCATGACGGCGTGCGCACGCCCGGAGTCCGTTCGCTGCCCGGCAAGGCCGACATAGCAGGCGGCATCAAAGAGCTGATTGTGCCTAATGCCACATTTGTGCACCAACGCCTTGTGGCGCGGGCAGCCACAGGCACAGGCTACGCGGAAAATGAAAAGCGGGGCCAACCCATTCGCTTGCACACAGCCTGCGTTTTGCCAGCTCCTCAACCGCAACGTGCTGTCAATCTTCGTCTTGCCATGTCTTGAACGCCGAACTGTTCACGCCATTGGCGCCGCTTTGTCATCCCGTGCCCCGAAATGAGGCCGTCGTTCGAACGATATGCGCAGTTGCTTATCCGCCAGAAACCGGCGAGCCAGATCGGTGTCGCGCTTACCCACGCGTGACACCCAGTCCGAAAACAGGCGAACCGCGCGCCGGTTCATATGCCGCGAAGGACAGACCAGCCAGTATCCCGGAAACTCGATGACCTCGAACTCTATCGAGACCGGAACCAGAGAACCCGACACCAGGTCCTCGAATGCGATGGATGTGCTTTCCAGGACCACACCTGCACCGTCCTTCGCCAGTTGAACCGACATTGACGAACGGTCGAAACGATAGGGATACGTCATGCGGGCGCCCTGGATACCGTTGCACGGCAGCCAATAATCCCACCGGAAATAGGCCTTCACACTGTCGATCAACCGCGCATGGCGAAGCTGCTCGCGCGGATCCGGTGAGATCGCGCGCAGTTCAGCAAGATAGGAAGGCGAGCACATCGGCAGGATCAGATCGTTGACGACGCAATCCGAATAAAGGCCGGCCCAGCCGCCGTCGCCATAACGAAGATCGAGATCGATGACCTCCGTTTCGAAATCCGAGAAATTGGGCGTGGCGTCGACGCGCAAATTCCAGCTCGGATAGCCCTTGCTGAACTCGGCCAACCGCGGCGCCAGCCATTTCTCGCCGAAGGAAGGACTGACGCGCAGGCTAAGCTGGAAGCTTTCGCGCTGCCGCACAATGGCATTACGCACCTCGCGTATGGATTCGAAAGCCTGGGTCGTGGTCTGGAAGAGCCGCTCACCGTCGATCGTGAGCGAGAGATGGCGCTTTTCGCGCTGAAAAAGCCGCACCCCGAGTTGGTGTTCGAGCAGCCGCAGCTGCTGGCTAACCGCCGAAGGTGTCACCTGCAATTCCTGAGCGGCCTTTGCCACGCCGCCGAGCCGCGCGACTGCCTCGAAATGCGTCATCGAATTGAACTTGATGTCTGACCTCGTCCTCGTCAGTTAAGCTCAGCTACACAGAATGTTAAGAAACGAAAATTGAGCCGAATGTCAATCGGTCGCACAGTGGTCCCGGAAGGAGATACAGGATGGAGCCGAGTTCAACCCAAAGCTTGGGTAGCGCCGGCAGGGAATATCCGAACTTCCGCGGTTGCGGCAGCCGATGAATTATCATCCCGACCCCGCCGAGACCTATCTGGCGCGGCCGGAGGTCAGTCGTACGCCCGAATGGCGGCGCGGCTTCCGGGAGCTGGCGAAGCGCGGGCTGAGCTTCGACCCGCAGCTCTACTATCCGCAGATGAGCGAGTTCCTCGAACTGGCGCGCGACTTTCCCGACGTGCAGATCATTCTCAATCACACCGGCATGCAGGTCGACGGCGCCGAGCATTTTGGCGCCTGGAAAAAAGGCATGCACCAGTTAGCGCAAGCGCCGAACGTCGCCTGGATCTCGGGCCTCGGCATGGGCGACTGGACTTGGACCACGTTCTCGATCCGTCCTTATGTCGAGGAGGCGATCGCAGCCTTCGGCGTCGGCCGCTCGATGTTCGCGACGAACTTCCCCGTCGACAAGCTGTTCTCGAGCTTCGACGCCATTTTGAACGCCTTCAAGGAAATTACGATCGCCCACCCGCACGAGGAGCGGCTCGCGCTGTTCCATGACAACGCCGCCCGGTTCTACCGACTTTAGATCGCCGGCAAACAGAAATAGCAGGAGAGTTCGACTTGTTGCTGAAGGGCAAGGCCGTGGTGATTTCGGGGGCCGCGGGCCCCCGGGGAATTGGCCGCTCCACGGCAGCGCTGATGGTACAGCACGGGGCTCGCGTTGCAATACTCGACCTCGATGACGGGCAAGCGCGTGACGCCGCTGCGTCGCTTGGACGCGACCATATCGGCCTTGCGTGCAACGTCGCGGACCTCGACGCCTGCAAGAGGGCGGCGGCGCAAGTGACAGAAACCTTGGGCAGGATCGATGTGCTCTGCAACAATGCGGGCGTCACGCAGCCGGTCAAGACGCTGGAGATCAGCGCGGCTGACTGGGACCGCATCCTCGATGTCAACCTACGCGGCGTGCTCCATCTCAGCCAGGCATTCATCCCGAACATGCGCGAAAATGGCGGCGGCTCGATCATCTGCATGTCGTCAGTTTCGGCCCAGCGCGGCGGCGGCATCTTCGGTGGCCCGCACTATTCGGCTGCCAAGGCGGGTGTTCTGGGGCTTGCCAAGGCCATGGCGCGCGAATTCGGTCCCGAAGGCATCCGCGTCAACTGCATCACACCGGGCCTGATCCAGACCGACATCACCGGCGGCAAACTGACCAACGCCATGCGCGCCGACATCATCAAGGGAATCCCGCTCAGCCGGCTGGGCGAGGCGCGCGACGTAGCCGGCGCCTATCTCTTCCTGGCGTCCGATCTGGCCAGCTACATCACCGGCGCCGTGATCGATGTCAACGGTGGGATGCTAATCCATGGCTGAGTGGACAACGGAGCTTGAGATGCCTCGCGCTGGCAGCAATGTTAGCCTGGCCGAACGAGCCTATCGTATCCGCCGACACGCCGTGCGGATGGGTCAAGTCCAGGGCCAAGGTTATGTCGGACAGGCGCTGGGTGTCGCCGACGTGCTTGCCGTCGCCTATTTCCATGCGCTTCGTTACCGGCCGGAGGACACGTTGTGGGAGGGACGCGACCGCTTCCTGCTGTCGATCGGACACTATGCGATCGCGCTCTACGCGGCTCTGATCGAAGCGGGCGTGCTGCCGGAGGAAGAGCTCGAAACCTATGGCAGCGATGAAAGCCGTATGCCGATGTCCGGCATGGCGCCATACACGCCCGGCATGGAGATCACCGGCGGCTCGCTCGGTCACGGCCTTGGCATTGCCGTTGGCATGTGCATGGGGCTGACGCGCAAGCGAAGCGACAGTTTCGTCTACAATCTTTTGTCCGACGGCGAGCTCGGTGAGGGCTCGACCTGGGAAGCCGCGATGTCGGCCGCCCACCACAAGCTCGACAATCTCATTGCCATTGTCGACTTCAACAATCAGCAGGCCGATGGTCCGTCGACGGCCATGCTCTCCTCCGAACCGGTGACCGACAAGTTCGAGGCGTTCGGCTGGCATGCGCAGCGCGTCGACGGCAACGACATCGAGGCGGTCCGCAAGGCCTTCGACATGGCGCGCGGCCTGAAGGAACCTCGTCCGCGTGTGATCGTTTGCGATACGCGCATGGCCAAGGGTGTGCCATTCCTGGAAACCCGCGACATCACGCATTTCATCCGCGTCGAACCGCACGAATGGACGTTAGCGCTCGAAGCTTTGGAAAAGGGACGTCCGCGTTGAGGTTGTCAAAGTTCGCGCCGCGCCACGCCGCCAATGCCGGTGAGCGCAAGACCACATCGGCGATGATCGCGTCGATCGCGCCCGATGGCGTACCGACACGCAATGCGCCGTTCGGGCACACACTGGCCAGACTGGCGCACCAGCGGCCCGGGATAGTTGGCCTGACGGCGGACCTCGCGAAATACACCGATCTCCATGTCTTCGCACAGGAGCATCCGGACCGCTTCTATCAGATGGGCATGGCGGAGCAGGTGCTGATGAGCGCCGCCGCCGGCTTGGCGCGGGAGGGTTTTACGGCCTTCGCCACCACCTACGCCGTCTTCGCATCGCGACGTGCCTACGATTTCATCTGCATGGCGATCGCCGAGGAGAAACTCAATGTGAAGATCGTCTGCGCCTTACCGGGGCTGACGACCGGCTACGGCCCCAGCCACCAGGCGACGGAGGACATCGCGATCTTCCGCGGGATGCCGAACCTGACGATCATCGACCCTTGCGACGCGCTCGACATCGAACAGGCCACGGAGGCGATCGCGGACTACAACGGGCCGGTCTACATGCGGCTTTCGCGCGGTAAGGTTCCTGTCGTGCTCGACGAAGACGACTATACATTTGAAATCGGCAAGGCGCGAATGCTGCGCGAGGGCGCGGACGTATTGTTCATTTCCAGCGGCCTGATGACCATGCGCGCGCTGGAGGCCGCGAAGGCGCTTGAAGCCGACAGGATCGGCTGCGCCGTTCTGCACGTTCCGACGATCAAACCTCTGGATACGGAGGCGATACTCGCTGCCGCGCGCCGTTCGGGACGGCTGGTGGTGGCGGCGGAGAACCACACCATCATTGGTGGCCTTGGCGAAGGCGTTGCCGCGCTGCTGATGCGCGAGAGAGTGACCCCAGTCTTTCGCCAGATCGCCCTGCCCGACGAGTTCCTCGACGCTGGCGCGCTGCCGACGCTTCACGATCGCTACGGGATCTCAACTTCCGAGCTCGTGCGCCGCGTCCGCATTTGGAGCGAATGAGAAGTAAGAGCTCTCCCCACACAACAGTTGAGTCATCGACCTTGACCTTGCCCCTCTTATCTAATCCGGTTTGAAGTTCGTTCTAGCCCATCGAGAGGACCAGGACATGAAACGTAGCCGCTTCTCTGAAGAGCAGATCATCGGAATTTTGAAGGAACATGAGGCCGGGGTATCGGTTGCCGATCTGTGCCGCAAGCACGGGGTCAGCGACGCCTCGATTTACAACTGGAAGGCCCGCTTCGGCGGGATGGATGTCTGCGAGGCTCGGCGACTGAAGGCTCTGGAGGACGAGAACACGCGGCTGAAGCGGCTTCTGGCCGACGCCATGCTCGACAATGCGGCGTTGAAGGATCTTGTGGGAAAGAAATGGTGACGCCCGCGGCCAAGCGGAAACCTTTCCAGCGACCAGATCGATCAACTTCAACGCCGACTGCAACGGACCAGGCGATCAAGGAAAGGTGCATCATGAAGCATTCGCGGAGCCGACAATAGCCGACGCCATTCTCGACCGGATCATCCACAACGCCCATCGCATCACCCTCGAAGGCGACAGCATGAGAAAGCAAAAAACACCGCCGCCCTTGACCGGCGCCGAAAACGGCGAAATCAATCGCAAATGACTTCAACCAGGCAACCGAGCGCCGACCCCATCCTGCTGTCCGCGAATTAGTGAAACTGCTGTCCGCGATTTAGCGGAACGACTGTCCCGTTTTTGCGAAATACGCACGTCCGACGCAGCTTGCGTTGACAGAGGCGGTTTTACGCGCAGTTGCAATAGCACTTCCGCCGGCCTATTTTTGTGGAGTTCAATTGTGGTTCGGCCAAGGGCGCTTTGGGCGCCGGACCGGCCCCGTGTAAACCTCATTAAAGAGAGACGAACCCTGCCATGGAAGAATTCTTATCGCGCATCGCCACTGGTGCCGGCATCGGCCCGGCTCTCGCAGAGAAGGCCGTTGGGTTAATGCTGGGTTTCCTGCAACGCCACGCGGCCGACGGTCCCGTTGCGCGCATGATCGCGGCCATTCCCGGAGCTTCGGAATTAGTGGCGAAGTATCATGGCAACGACCCAGAGGGCGGAGGCGGCCTCATGGGGCTCGGCCAGCAATTGATGAGTGAGGGTCTCAGCATTCTAAAGATCGCCGCCATCGCCAACGAGACGATCGCCTTCGCCAAGGAACATGCCGGCGACGAACTCGTGGACGAGGTCCTCAATTCCGTTCCTGGCCTTCCCCAGTTCGTCTGATCAGCGGCAGCCGGGGGCGCATGACCTCGTGCGCCCGTGCCGGCCCGTCTGCGCAGGTAGGCATTCTCCGCCGAGCGCTCCGTACCGATCTCGCCAGACCACCAACCGCCGGGCACGCGAAGCGAGCGTTGGAGTACTTCATTCGTCTGTCCCAAAATCGACCGCAGGCGAACCGATGTGTATAACTTCCGGCGGTAAGGGTTTATCGTGAACGCTTTCGATGAAGCCCGCGAGATAAGCAAACGTATTGTATTTCTCAAGAACCAACCGCTTCGCCTCTTGTATTGCGCCGCGACGCTCCTTCCAGAGGTCCGAGTCGATGATTTCTTGAATTTTTTGGATTACGTTCTTGTCCTCTGGGTCAATCAGAACCATTGAGTCGGAAGGGAAGAACCTCGTGATTGCCGGGCTGCCGTAATAGATCGGCATTGTTTCAGCAACGAAGCAGTCCATAAGCTTCTCTGTAAAATAGTAATCAGCACGAGTATTCTCGAAAGCTATACTGTAACGGTACGGTGCGAGTGCGTCCCATTTATCTCCAATCAGCCGAAAACCTCGGCCGAACAGGTCAAAATCGAGCTCCTCTCTCAGCCGTTCCAGAAACGCCAGCCGATATCGATGCCCTTTAAGCAGGGCGATGTTACTGGTAATCCATGAGAGCCGAAGCGGCTTGTCCACGACTTCGCTGACCAGAAGTTGGTCATATGTCTTTGTTACAGACCAAGACCGAGTGATAGGTGGAGACAAAACGAATCGGCGCTCTGCATTCTGCCGAGCAGCCAGCTCTGCGTCAGACGTCAGGACGATGGTATTTTTCCCCTGCCCTTCATGAAATGCGCGATGAGCTTTCGTCGGCGGTTCGCCGATTGCAAAAATTGTCCTGTTTGGACTCGCCTCGATATCAACAGGGAGCCCAAAAATAGAAGCAGAGTTAAAGACAATATGCCAATCGGGCGCGAAGGATGTCCTGCGTACAAAAGCGACATTGTTCCAGATTCCACTGCCCTTTGGAGTGAGATGGTGGATTGCATCATCCAAAACGCCCCAAGAATCCAGACATGTAGCAACAATGGGCGCCGGACGTTCCGTCAACAATTTGGTCGACAAAGCAGTTCCACCCCATTCACTTCCGTTGGACCGGGAGCAACTCGTGCATCGGGCGCAAGACCTCTCTGCGCCTGAAATAGCTCGCGATCCCGATCGGTATCAAACACACGATTCTGTGCGACTTCGCGATTCTGTGCGACTTCGCGCCATTCGACAACTCATCTCTAAGACCGCGGGAATCCCTTCACTCGTGAAGGTACTCAATCGCCATTTCGGATTGCGGTAAGATTGGGCAGCATAAACCTTCCGGGACCCGCTGTCGAGGCAATTGTCGCTTTGCACCTAACCAGGTTCTTCCTCACTTTGTGTGGTGATCAGGCCGGTTGAGTGGCAGCATGCGTGCCCTCTAAAATATGGAAGTTGACTACATTCTTATTATTAATCGGGATATACGACCAGTTTAGAGGCGGCTCGCCTCTCACAGACGACGTTTGCAGCGGCGACGGCAGATCGAGATATTGGCGGGTTGATGCCGGGGCTTTGTCCGAAATCTGTGGTCCGATTTCGGACGAAGTGACGGTCAAGATGTCCGAAATATGCTACGAATTTCGGACAAGCTTCACACACAAAGCGCCGCGGCTTTGCCCGACATCATCGATATCGTCATGCAGATGGGCGATGCCGACCTAGCCTCGTCCCCTCCCCTTCCAGCCATTGCCAATCCCAGCCTGCCTGCGCAGCTTGAGGCGCTCGCCGGCCGCGCGCGCGATTATATCGAGGCGGCGAGTTCGGCCAACACGCGCCGCGCCTACGCAGCCGACTGGAAGCATTTTTCGAGCTGGTGCCGGCGCCAAGGCATCGAGATGTTCCCGCCCGATCCTGAGGTCGTCGGGCTCTATATCGCCGCCTGCGCGTCAGGTACGGCCACTGGCGACAAAAAGCCCAACACCGTTTCAACCATCGAGCGCCGGCTTTCGTCGCTCTCCTGGAATTTTGCCCAGCGCGGCCAGCCGCTGGACCGCAAGGATCGGCATATCGCCACGGTGATAGCTGGCGTTCGCAACACCCACGCCTCCCCTCCCCGGCAGAAGGAAGCGATCCTGCCCGAGGATCTGATCGCATGTTCGAGACCCTCGACCGCGGCACGCTGCGTGGTCTGCGCGACCGCGCCATGCTGCTTTTGGGTTTCGCCGGCGGCCTTCGCCGATCCGAAATCGTCGGCCTCGACGTCGGCAGGGATCAGACTGAGGACGGGCGCGGCTGGGTCGAGATTTTTGCCGATAAGGGTCTGCTTGTCACATTGCGCGGCAAAACCGGCTGGCGCGAGGTCGAAATCGGCCGCGGCTCCTCCGACGCCACCTGCCCTGTGGTCGCTCTGCAGACCTGGCTAAGACTGGCGCGCATTGCGCACGGACCGCTGTTTCGGCGCGTTGCTGGTCAAGGCAGAGCCGTCGGTGCCGATCGCTTGAACGACCAGGAGGTCGCACGCCTGGTCAAGCGCACGGCGCTCGCCGCCGGCGTGCGCGGCGATCTGTCGGAGGGCGAACGGGCCAAGAAATTCGCCGGCCACTCACTGCGCGCCGGCCTCGCCTCGCGTCGGCCGAGGTCGACGAACGCTATGTGCAAAAAATGCCTCCGCGGAGATGACGCGAAATTATCAGCGCCGGCGCGATCGTTTCCGCGTCAATCTCACCAAGGCGTCCGGGCTCTGAAAAGCCCCCTCCCTGCCCCCGTTTTGTCCGCTGGGATGAGGCGGTCAGATCTCAGGCGATAACAATTACCTTATCGAGCACAGCGAGCGCTGTGTCCAGACTATCGGCGGCCGACGCTTCGTAGTCAGGCATGATCATCAACTGCGTTATGGCACGGCCCACAAATTCCGGGTTTAGCTTTTCCAACCGATCCTTGGTCCGGGAGACCTGTTCCGGGAATGCGCGCAGATTGAAGCGAACAAATGACGAGGTCTCTTATCCCCGACACGAATAGCTCGCGATCTCATCGGGATTTCCCTTACCGCCATAGGCAGCTTGAGTGGGATAAGCGCAGATCGGCTGGTGCTTGCCGGGGAATGCCTTGCTGCCAGCCGCGAGAGAATCCGGAGCCTTGTCTTGGTTTATCCAGCCCTCGATGGCGGCCAAAGGATCAAAGTCGTCGAAGGCTTGGCCATCGCCGCAGTGGATCATCCCCGGGATTATGAACATGCGCACGAAACGGCGAGTCGCTTCCAAATCGCCGCCGCTTGTGACCTCGACGACTTGCTTGTACCAGCGCACCAGATCGTTGGCTGAGAAGACCGGATCGGAAAGTCCCTGAAACAAGAGCAGCTTTCCACCGTGGGCAGCGAAGCTGGCGAGATACGTGCCGGTCGCATCATTGAGCTTGGCCGTATCCGCAACGCGTGCCGGATCCTTGTCGAAGTCGAACTTCAGGGGGTCAAAATTCGGCGCCGGGGGCGTCATGAAGTAGTATTGAAGCGAGCGGGCTCCCAGAACGATGTTATTTGCATCCGACTGGGAAGTGGGGGAATTGCCCAGCTTCCACATTCTCCAGTCCGCGCCCGCAACGCCCGTATCATATGGCCAATCGCTGTAAAGCTTTTCGCCATCGGAGCTTTCCGGACCCGCGAACGCGCGGCTCATGGCCTGCACTTGACCAGCCGTGAGGCAGCTGTCCGTCTTATCGCCTTGGCAGGACAGGACCTTTGGGTCGAACCGGCACTGCTGCCAGGCGTTGATGACGCCATCCTCAATGCCATCGCGGGCATCACAGGCAGCGAGAACCGCCTTGGCGACGATGTTCAGATCCTGCTGGGAGAAGGCGCGGGATAGAATGGGATGGCCGGCCTCATCCTTGGGAGCGATGCTCATGTACTGGCGAGTATCCCAGGCTTCGGCAATGTTGGCGGCACTGAGACGAAAACCCGGGCTACCTGCAACAATGCCGTCGAACTCGAGCGGATATCGCTGAGCCGCTATCAACGCCTCACGACCGCCATTCGAGCATCCCATGAACACCGACTTTTTCGGAGCCGCCCCATAGAACTTGGCAATCACCTGCTTCGAGACCGAAGTGACTTTGCCAATGGAGGCGTACGCAAAATCAATGCGTGCGGCTTGATCGACCCCGAAAGCCGGATCGGGGCTTGGGTGCCCGCCATCCATGCTTACAACAGCGTAGCCGCGCAAGAGCCCGGGAGCCGCGGTCGAGTTCCGGCAAGGAATGGTCCCGACGGCCGGCGCCAGGAAGCCATCAACTGCGCCGCCGCCCTGGAAAAGGAACATGTCGTTCCAGGTCGTCGGAAGACGCACCTCAAACCGGGTGCCATATGATTGACCATCGACCCCCTGGCGTTTCCCGATAACACCTCGGACAAGGCAGTGCCCGCCCACTTTTACCGCCTGAGGCGAGGCGCCGGTGAATGCAGTGAAGGGATCTGCGGGGATCTCCTGCGGCTTTTGAAGGCTAGCCTCGGTAAAGATCACGCTTGGAATTTTGAGCTTGGCGATGGACCGGCACGCCTGATCCGACGCGTTTGCCGCCAGTGCAGGCGCACATACACATATGATCGCCAACATCAGTGCCAGCGTGCACCCGCGGTCCCGCAGCTTGAGCCCGTTAGCCAAGAACATACCCATCCTCCCTGGATGCGCCCGATAGCCCGAAAGCTGATCGCATTGGTAGCTAGTTGTGAGCTTTCAGTAGGTTGTCCATCCGGTCCGAACCGGGAAAGCTGAGATTGTCGAAGCTTCAGTGACTCCAGGGGGACCGGATGAACATCCATAAGAATACCGGTCTGACGCCGCTCGGTCGAGAGCGGATTTTTTGCGCCTGGGCGCGCCGGCAGCACCTCGAGGTGTTGCCGCCTGATCCGCAGACCGTCGGCCTCTACATCACGGCCTGTGCATCCAGAAAGGTTACAGGAGACAAGAAACCAAACTCTGTGGCGACGATCGAGCGCCGTCTCTCCTCCCTGGCGTGGAATTATACGCAGCGTGGCGAGCCGCTCGATCGAAAGGACCGCCATATCGCCACCGTGCCCGCCGGCATCCGTAACAGCCACGCAAAACCGTCTGTGCAGAATGAGGCCATACTTCCCGAAGACCTGATCGCCATGCTGGAGACGGTGCTCCGCAAGACCCATCAGGTCGCCCCAGGCCAGAGCAACCGGCTCGTCCCCGGGGAGGACGAAACGGTCGACCACTCCGCTTGTTCGACTTGTGTTCGGGCGACTATCCCGGCTTCTATGCATCGCGCTTCGGCGCGGCGAGCTTTGTCCAACGCGCCAAGCCTTTGAACCGAATCGCTGTAGACGGAAGTCGCGGCGAGCTTCGCGTTGTTGATCGGAGCATCGAACCAGGCGTCGTATCCGCGGTATCCACCCCATCGTCTGTCGCGCAATCTGTTGGCGAGCGCGTCCTCAGCCGTTCGATCGCGGCCGTCTTTGCCGCAAACTATTATATGGCGGCCGCCGATGCCATTCGGGCGCGCAATATCTCAGGGGTTGAAGGATCGTCGATCAGTTTTCCGATGTCTTGGCGGGCCGCGATGATCTGCACATGACCCTGCAAAGATTGCGCGTAGTAGGAAATACTGGTGCAACTGGTCACCCCAGGCGTCAGGATAATCGTAGAACCAATCGAACGAATGCACGCATCGCGGTTTGCCTACAGCACTGCTCTCCTGTCCCGATAGCGCAAATTCGCGGCTACCTCCGGCCACGAACAGTCGGACCAATTTTATTTGTAGGTTAGACCTTCGTCCTCGGCAAGATTGGTCAAGCGATGACTCGCTGCTGAATTGCCGGCCCGCGCGTGATGAGCGCGAAGGCGTCAGGTGCCCCCGCCGTCAAGACTCAAGCCGCAACGCAATCAGGCGGGAGTGCCTTCCGCTAGGTGGGGATGGACTGGCCGCCGAAGTCAGAAGCAGCAAGCCTGGAGCATAATGGAAGACCTCGACCATGTGAAGCAGGCCGTGAAGGGCGACCTAGCCTATTTGCAGCCACCTGCTCAAAGCCGCGACATGAAGCCAGCCGCCAGCCTGCTAGTCGACAGCAACCGTTCAGCTTGCTGCCGCCGACCGCTTGAAAACGATGGTCACCTTCGTCCCTTTGTTGGCGCTGGACTCGACGGCTAGCTGCGCCTTGGCGTTCTCGGTCAGCGATCGCGCGATCAGCGCTCCGAGCTTGCCTGGTTTGGGCCACACCTCGCCTTCCGGCAGGCCGATTCCGTCGTCCGCCGCTATAACCCGGCAGCCGTCGCCATTGACGATGCTGTGCAGCGTTATCGTGCCGCCGTCGCGTTCCCGGAACGCATGCTTTAGTGAATTGGTCAGCAATTCGTTCACGACCAGTCCCGCCGGCATTGCGACGTTTATTGACACGGGATATGTATCCACCTTCATATCCAGGCGGATCCCCTCGACTGCATGCGAACTCATCACCGCGGACGCGATCTGGCTGAGATAGACGCCAAGATCGACCTCCTCCTTCGGCTCGTCGGCCGTTAGCGTCTGGTAGAGGATCGCCAGAGCGTCGACGCGACCGGCGAGCCGCTCAAACCGTCTCCGGTCGGCCTCGGGCGCGTTGCGGCTTTCCAGCCGGATCAGTGCGGTGATCATCTGCAGGTTGTTCTTTACCCGGTGCTGCAGTTCGCGTAGCAGCGTGTCTTTCTCGCTGACACGGTCCTCCACCGAGCGCTCATCTCCCGCCTCGCCATGGGCCGATACGTCGACCAGCGCCACCAGCCGGAAGCACATTTTGCCGTTGTCGTCCTCGATCACGTTGGAATAAACGTCGACGATCGTCGGCTTATCATCGTTGCGTTCCAGCCTGTAGGTGCCGACTAAATCGGTTTCCTCGACCACGGCCTCGGCTAGCGGCCTGTCCTTTTGCTGATGGAGGCCCGTGCCTAAAAGGGCCACCCAGTTTTCTTGGGTGAGCCTGGCGGCTGTCAGGCCTGACAGTTTCTCGAATTCCGGATTGGCGTAGACCACGCGCTCTTCACCGGCAAGGTCCGAAACGGCTATGGCGATCGGCACCTGGTCGAGGAATTTCTTGAACTGTTCGCTTTCCAGTGCGGTTGCAAGGTCAGGTGTATCAAGCAACTGCTCGACCGCCTCAGCCTTCTCTGAATCCGATGTCATTTGCGCGCCTGTTTTGTGCGGATATTATCAACAATGCGGCGAGCCTGCCATCGCCAAAACTGGAGCTGCATCTCACATTTCGCATCACGCATCTGACAACAAGCTCTGCATCGCGTAACGGCCGCACGTCTAGCATTGCGACCGGCCGAAGGAGAGCGGCAAGGATCGGCTACAATCCAGGTGCCTGGAATGTCGAAGCGACCGGTCAAGTGGGTACGCTGCGGAAGATCGATAGAGCAGGCATTCAGGGAGAATGAGTTCGCGTGCCGGCCTCGGCGATACGTGCCGACACTGTCAACCTCATGACCGCATGCGGGCTGAAAGAGCAGCGCCTCGCTCCAGCGGTAATTCAGGCCGCTAGCTGCCTAACTGCGGCAAGCCCATCAATCGTGTATGTTGAGACGCTATTGCCGATGCCTAATATCGAACCCGTCATGGCAATCGTTGTGACGGGAAGCGCTCGCTTATGGGCTGTGCTGGAATGCGCATGAAGTATGCGCCTGTGCGCCGCTTCGTTGATCTCTTGGCCTTCGAGGAAGTCGTCAATCTCATCGTATGTGAGACCGGGACGAGGTTCTCCAGGTCGGCGGTCGGAATCTTTTCAACAAGATCAGACGGAGCGCCCAGATACACTGCCAAGGCGCGAACTCTGCGCTTGTTCAGCCCGGAAAGAGGAAGAATGTCTGCGGCACCATCGCCGAACTTGGTGAAGAAGCCCATCAAGGCCTCGGCTGCTTCGAAGCGACTTCTGAAAAAGAAGTGTGGGTTTGCTCTCATACCCTTTGCTGAAAAATGTTGTCATAGAGCGCATGGAATGCCACGCGCTTCGAATCGGAGTAGCCATCCGGGAAGCCTGAAGCCCCTTTGAAGCGCATGTCCGGCAGCTATTCATAGCGTGGATGACTTTGATCGAAACAAACGATTTCATAACTCTTCGGAAATCTTGCATGGACAAAAGCACGTCCGCACCGGTCACCCATCCAAAGGAGAAAATCTTCCATGCGCCCTGACGTGCAGTGGAGGTCGTGCCGAGAAGTGAGTTGCAACTGGCCGATCATGTCGGCGGTTCGACGCTAGTCGTCCCCAATGTTCCTGAGCTGCGAAGTCTTGCAGGCGAGCCAGCTGCCCAGCGCGATTCTGCTTGTGGCGGGCTTTTTGCCGCAGGCAGTCCGCTCGTTTGGGCAGCGGATTGGAGACCCGGCCGGCAGCGCTACCATACAACATCAGCGCACTTTACATCTACGCGGTATTGCCGGGCTTCCAGTCGGTGCCATGTTTGGCCGACGAATGACGCGATGCGGCCTCCTGCACAAGCGAAGGCGTTATCGGATGTGCGACCGGGAAGCAGGCGGACAGTGCAGCACATGTCACTCGCCTGTGCGACGGTCTTTTGGGGAATGAAATCGGGCCAGTTCACGGCGCGGCATTATTCGTCAACAGCCGCCCCTTCGCAAGGATATAGGCAGCCCGCGTCACAAGTTCGTGCTGCAGATGAAAACGGCATCGCCGGCATGCAAGTCAGCAGCCGCTCAAGATTCGATTATCCAGCCAAGCTCTCGGCGTCATGGAACGGCAGGCGCCACGATCGAAGCATCTCATGTTGATTCAGGCGGCCCCTTATGAGGCGTTCTTTGATGCCGGTGATGCCTGACAGGCGGTTGCAGCTGCAAGCGACAACGCGGCCTATTTAGTTGGAAACGGTCTGAGGCAGGCCAATTTGGCTTGCCCGTCACTATGTGGAGAAAGAAATGCTGTGTCTAGGAATTAGCGGCGGACTTGACCAAGTCCATGAAAACCGATTCGAGCTTCCGAACGCCTTTATGCACGATGGCGCCGCGGTGCTCGTCCGAGACGGACAGGTGATAGCCGCCGTCGAAGAGGAACGCCTCAATCGGATCAAACACTCCAACAAGCTCCCAATTCGTTCGATTCAATACTGTCTGTCAGCGGCGGGGGTTCAGTTCAGCGACATTGATCGTGTCGCGGTCTACGCAAGCGAGCCCTATGCCAATGCCATGCTTGAAGGTATTTCCGCATCCCACCCGGACATTCTCTCCATTCCGTTGAGTGCTAAATCGTTGGTGCAGGATCTGTTAACGCGTGAGTTCGGCACTAAGTTGGACAGTTCGCGTATTTCATTCGTAAGTCATCATCAGGCGCACGCCGTGAGCGCCTTTGCAATGTCGGGCTTCGAACAAAGTCTCATTCTAGCGATTGATGGCTGTGGTGATTTCCTATCGGGCCTCTTGGCGGTAGGGTCTGGCACAGAAATTACGGAAGTCGAGGCTTTCCCCGAGAACAATTCTCTTGGGCTGTTTTATCTCGAGACGATCCGCTATCTCGGCTACGGCTTGTTCGACGAGTATAAGGTAATGGGACTCGCGCCCTACGGCGACCCCGCTCCCTATCGCGAGCTCTTCGAGCAGTTCTACGAGCTCTCCGCCAACGGAGGTGGCTACCGTGTTCACCTTGACCGCATCGGTCCGGCGTTGCTCCGCAACATCGAGGTCAGGCGAAAGGGAATGCCCTTCACTCAGCAGCATCGAGATGTGAGTGCGTCACTGCAGGAAGCGCTTGAGCGGATCGTGTTCCACATTCTCCGGCATCACCGTGAGGCCACTGGCATGAAGCGGTTGTGCCTGGCGGGGGGGGTAGCCCACAACTGCACGATGAACGGTAAGCTGCTGTATTCAGGGCTTTTCGAAGACATCTTCGTGCAACCCGCGTCTCACGACGCTGGCTGCGCATTGGGAGCTGCGCTGATAGTCTCTAACGAGATGGGCCGCCCCGCGCCGTGTGAGCGACTGCAGGAGGTCTATTGGGGTCCTGATCTCGGGAGCGACCGCGCCGTGCAACAGGAACTGAATGCATGGGCCGGACATCTCGAGGTTGAACGCTCTGATGACGTGGCAAGCAGTGCAGCCGACTGGATCGCCAACGGCGCCGTGATCGGCTGGGTGCAGGGTCGTTCGGAGTTTGGGCCACGTGCGCTGGGCAACCGCAGCATTCTTGCCGACCCTCGGCCCGCCGCAAACAAGGACCGAATCAATGCGATGGTCAAGAAGCGCGAAGGCTATCGGCCCTTCGCGCCATCTGTGCTGGAGGAGGATGCGAGCGAATTTTTCGACCTCCCGGACGGCAAGCGCGAATTTCCATTCATGAATTTCGTCGTTCGCGTGCGTGACTCAAAGCGCGCCTTGCTCGGTGCCATTACGCACGTCGACGGTACCGCTCGCCTGCAAACAGTATCGCGCAACGCCAATCCCGCTTACTGGGAAGTCATCAATGCGTTCAAGAAGCGCACAGGCACTCCAATTCTGCTCAATACCTCCTTCAACAACAATGCCGAACCGATCGTGGATTCGGTTGCGGACGCGATTGCCACATTTCTGACGACAGAGCTGGATGGACTTGTGGTCGGGCCCTTCCTGGTAAAAAAGCGGGCTGCAACGCTGCAGGATTGGACTGCGCTTGCGGTTTCATTGCCGCCCTATGTGTCCCTCCATCAAGACCGTGCGTACACAGCGCAAGATCGTCAGGAGACTGTCTGCGAGATCAATACGAACCACTCGAGCAGTGACAGCGTGCGAATTTCACACGACTTGTTTAATCTGCTGATGCGGATTGAGGGCGAAGCCGTGTTGGGAGATCTCCTCAAGCCAATTGCGCCGGATCAGGCTAAGCGTGAAGCTCTGATGGAGGGCCTGCGACGGCTGTGGGAGCAGCGCCTCGTTCGATTGCATCCCTCACAAGCTGCTCGCATGGATCAAGACTGCGATCAAACGCTGGACCAGCATAACAGGCTCTCAGCGTGATAGAGGTGCCGCTATCCAAGCTCGGCGAATAATGGTGTTCATCGATGCCGCCTGCCACCTCACCGCTGGCAGGCAGTCGACTTCATCACAGGGTTGATTCGTCCACTTCATGTTGGACGACCCGGACGCGCAGAAAAAAGCGCCTGCGGCGGGTCCTTTGTAACCACCATGATGCGGGACCACAGCGACAGGGCGTGCCCGAGACGGTCAATGCGGCCGGCGGTGTCGTCGCCGGCGGCGACGGTCGCATTCAGGATCAGCATCGACCAAAGAGCGAGCCCACTGCCGTTATGCTCCGAGATCTGGGGACGGCGGCATGGCGATCACCGTCTACTCGGCGTTGCCGAACTCACTGCATGCGAGACCGTGACGAAGCCCTTCACATTGCGGGTCGGGACATAGCTGGCTTTCTTGGCGCGCTACCATCGCTAGAGATGCAGACTTCGTCCAACAGCTCCTGCTGGAGCGCGGCTTGGATCTGATGGCAGAATTCTTGCGGAGACGCGGACAAAGTGGGGAGCACTCCAACCTACACACGCGTCACTGGGCTATCAGTGTTGACCGTATAATCTTCGGAATGGCAATGGCATATTTTACAAAGCACGACGGCAATCAAATTATATACCGCAGCTGGGAAGAGCCGGAACAGTCAAGCGCAAGGATGAGAATTTTGGTCCTCAAGCTTGATCATGTCGGCGACTTTTGGATGTCTCTAGGGCCTCTAAAGGACCTTCGTCAGCGTTTTGCGCATGCCCACATTACGCTGGTGGTGGGAAGCTGGAACATCGCTACTGCAAAACAGTTCGACCTCGCCGACGATCACGTTGCTTTTGACTTTTTTCCTCGCAACCCAAAAGTCAAAACGCGCAAAGAAGCCGCCGACATAAGGCCGCTGCTGACCGGCGAGTTTGATCTTGCCATTGATATGCGTGTTCCGGAAGAAACGAGGCCGATCTTGCTTGAAGTTCCCGCCAGGCACCGTGCGGCGATAGTTGATCCGTACAGCATGCATCAGATCGATATTGCGATAGCGCCATTCAATCTGAAACTGCGCAGAACCATTTTCTACAAGCTGGTCCAAAAAATAGGGCTTGCTAACAAAATCCCCCGTAGATGGCTTGATTGGTTCATTGACCGTAAGCAGGTGCGTCTCCAGCATGTGTCAGAAATCCTCCTCTTTCTGGTCGCAAAGGCAGCTGCCTATTTCGAAAGCGGAGCGGGTCACCCACAGAATTCGACTACAGGCAATGCCCCGATTGTCGTGGCTCCGTTCTCCAATTCCAGCCTGCGAGATTGGCCGATTGAAAGTTTTGGCAAAGTTGTCGCTGCTCTTTCGACCCGTGGTGAGGTGGTCCTCGTTGGCCGTGGCGAATGCCTGGAAGCGCTTGAGGAGGTTGCGAAGATAGCTAGGGAACGTGGAGCCGCGAACATTCGGACGGCTGTCGACTTGTCAGAATTGGAATTCAATTGTCTCGTGAATTCGGCCGCGCTCGTCGTTTCGAACAATTCAGGCACCGGCCATGTCGCTGCCCAGCTTGGCCGCCCTACTATCGGCATTTTCACGGCGTCACATCTACCGGAGATTTGGGGGTTTCGAGGTCCCTTGGTCAGCATGCTTATGAGTGTTATTGAATGTCGCGGATGTGGTCTGGACCAAGTGCGGCATTGTCCGGTCAAAGTCCGATGCAAGTTCGACATCACGCCGGATCTCGTGATTGCCGAGGTAAACGCCTTGATGAATCATTGTAAGGGTACGGCACAAGCTTAGTGGCTCGCGGTCACCACAACCGCGATTGCCCGGACCGCAGTGGCGATGTCACATTGGCCGACAGGTGGCATAGAGCGGCGCCTGAGAATGAAAGTGCCGCCGCCCAGCCTTCATAGCCGTTCCTCCTTTGTGGCGTGACGGCCCGAAAGTCGCCATCGCGTCAGACGTTTATCAGGTTCGGGATAGCCGGGGCTCGTCCGGCGACAGTCATGGCAGCGACTTCGCTTCTGGACCCGCTCATCCGGCCGCCAAAAACAAATGCGCTTCCTAAGCCGTAATTGATCCGCCGGAGCTGACCAAAGCCACCTTGCTCTGGGTTGCGGCAATGGCGACTGGGGCGAGAAGCCGAGAAGAACCGATGCGGCGAGAAATCCTGAGACCATCCGCCACGAGACGTCGCCAGGGAACGTAGTATTGCGTTCCGCGTTACACTAACGTATATACGTCCGCAGCACAGGAGCGCGCCATGGCCACCACACCCACCAGGAAGGAAGCACCCGTTTCGATGCGGTTTCGCGACGATGATCTCACCATCATCGACCGCGGCGCGGAGCTGCTCGGCCTGTCGCGCACGGAGTTCATGCGGCGCGCCGCGCTGCACGAGGCGCAGGCGGCCATCCTCAACGAAACCGTCATCCGCGTGTCCCCGGAAGCCTATGACGCCTTCATGCAGGCGATCTCAGCCCCGGCCGCTGCGCCCCCGGCGAAGGCGGCCGAGCGGCTGCGTCGGTCCCCGCCCTGGGACCGCTAGGTGGCGCTTTCAGGCATCGAACTCCTCGACCACGCACACCGCCTCGACAGCTTCGATTGCGGCAAGCCGGCGCTCAATGCTTGGCTGGCCGGCTTCGCGCGAACGAACCAGGCCCGCGGGTTTACCCGCGTCCTGGTCGTTCACGACGAGGGAACAGTCGTCGGGTATTACGGCCTCGCGCCGGGCGTGATCCAGCCAAATAGCGCACCGCGCGCCATCCGCACCGGACGCCCGCCCGATCCGATCCCCTGCCTGCTGATCGGACAACTCGCCGTCGACCACCGCTATGCCGGACAAGGCGTCGGTAGCGGCTTGGTCAAGGACGCGCTGTATCGCTGCGTCGCCGGCGCCGACATCGTCGGCGGCCGCGCGGTGGTGGTGCGGGCGATCGACGCCGAGGCAGAGCGCTACTGGCAGAGCTGGGGCTTCATTCCCGCGCGGGACAATCCGTCGGTGCTCATGCGCTCGATCCAGGACGTGAGCCTCTGGCTGGCCGACAAAGGCCACTAGCTCCGCGCGCGTAGCGCCTCCGGAGCGGCAGGTCTGCGCGTCGGCCTGCCGCCGACCGGGCTCTAGTTGCGGCGTCCCGCCGCTCCCCGAGCCGGCTTCGCCGTCTCGGCGTTCGGGTGACCCCTCACGCAGGGCCAGAGGGAGACGGCGGTCAGAGCGAGGGAGCCCTGGAGAGAAGGGAAAGTCATGATGTCGATGATATTCATAGGGGGTTCACGCGAGATATTTGAGCTGCCGGAACCTGCCATCGCTCGGATCCGCCCAATCGTTGTTGCCGTGCACGGCGTGCTGATTGGCGACGCGTCTGGAGCCGATGCCGAGGCGCAGGGCCTGCTGGCGGGCTACGGCTACAAACATGTCGGGGTCTTCCATGCGGCCAAGGAACCCCGCAATGAACGCCGGCAAAGACCGGGAGATGGCGCGCGCCGATTTTGGGATGATAGTCTGGGACGGCGCATCACCCGGCACGGCCGTCAACGTGCTTCGGCTCGCCATGGCGAACAAGCCGAGGTCATCTACGATCTGGCCAGGGGCAGCATGGCGACTACGCACCATGTCGTCCCGGCGAGAAAGTCGTCATTGTCCTTGAGGCTCACCGCCGCATTGACGGTGAGGATGTTGACCGCCGGCAGCCGGTGGCGCTTGCCGACCTCGAAATCGTTGAAGTCATGCGCCGGCGTGATCTTGACCGCACCGCTGCCTTTTTCGGGATCGGAATACTCGTCCGCCACCACCGGGATCTTGCGGCCGACGATCGGCAGGATGAGGTTCTTGCCGACAAGATGCCGGAAACGTTCGTCGTCGGGGTGGACTGCTACAGCCGTATCGCCCAGCATCGTCTCCGGGCGGGTCGTCGCAACGGTGATGAAGGTCTTCGGATTCTCCGGATCGAAGGTCACGCCCGCGACCGGATAGCGGAAGTGCCACAGATTGCCGTTGACTTCCTGCTGCTCGACCTCGAGATCCGAGATGGCGGTCAACAGCTTCGGGTCCCAGTTCACCAGGCGCTTGTCCTTGTAGATCAGCCCTTCCTTGTAGAGCGTCACGAACACTTCGAGCACGGCCTTGGACAGGCCTTCGTCCATAGTGAAGCGCTCCCGGCTCCAGTCGGCCGAGGCTCCGAGCCGCTTCAGCTGGTTGAGGATGGCGCCGCCGGACTCGGCCTTCCACTCCCAGACCTTGTCGATGAACTCATCGCGCGTCAGGTCGCGGCGGTGGATCTGCTTTTCCATCAGCTGGCGCTCGACCACCATCTGCGTGGCGATGCCGGCGTGATCCATGCCGGGCTGCCACAGCACGTTCTTGCCGCGCATGCGCTCGAAGCGCACCAGAATGTCCTGCAGCGTGTTGTTGAGCGCATGGCCATGTGCAGCGAGCCGGTGACGTTCGGTGGCGGGATGACGATGGTCAAGGCTTCCGCGCCCTCCTCGGCGCCTGCGCCGACACGAAACGTCTTTTACAAGCGTATTATGTTTTTTTGCGCATAGACCAACGAGTTGAACGGCGGCCCCATGAATCGCCGATGTGTAGGTCGGGCAAAGGCGCCCACCAGCTCGTACTTGTCAAGACGATGCCACCCTTGATCTTGCACCCGCCTCCGATACCAGCGATGCACTGCGTCGTATGCTCATGCCTGTCAGGATGGGATGGGCGCTGCTAGCACCGTGGCAGTTTGACAACCCGGCCATCGGGGCGGTAGCACCGTCCAAGGCCAAGAGTCGCAGGGCAGACCGCACCCCATCGGGCTGCGCGACCCAGACCAGCTGACGCCCAACTGGCACACTCATCGCGCATCGGCACCGTGGATGCGACATCTACTTTGTTGCGAGCGCGATATCGGAACTTGGTTGTGACGCAGCTGTGCGTAAGCGCACCGCTGTCAGCGAGTGAGTGAGTGAGTGAAAGAACTACGTGGTGGAGGTGAGAAGTCATGCGGCGTCAAGATTCCCCGCCCTTTGCGGCAAACACACTGATCCCTCTTCAGAATCCGGTCTTTCGTTCGATCTGGACAGCCACGCAGATATCCAGCCTTGGCTGGCTGGTGCAGAGCGTGGCTATAAGCTGGCTTATGGCAACGATTTCAGCCTCCGATCTGATGGTTGCGCTCGTGCAGGCTGCATCGACACTGCCCGCCTTCTTCTTGTCGATCCTTGCTGGAGCGATTGCAGACAGCTTCAGCCGCCGCGGCGTGATGCTTGCCGGACATTGCCTGATCGCACTGGCATCCACGGCGCTGGCTCTCTCTGTTGGACTCGGCTTTGTCAGTCCATGGCTGATCTTGGGACTGAGTTTCTTGGCGGGATGCGGCTTTGCCTTGAATGATCCAGCCTGGCACGCCTCGGTCGGCGACATCCTGGAAAAGCGCGACATACCCGCTGCAGTGACGCTGATGTCGGTGGGGTACAACGTGGTTCGGAGCATAGGACCGGCGCTGGGCGGTGTAATTGTGGCTTTGCTGGGCCCCCTTACGGCTTTCGCCTTCGCTGCGCTGACCGACCTGGTCCCGTTGAGCGCTGTGCTGCGCTCCAAGTGGCAAGTTCGCTCTTCGCCTCTTCCGCGCGAGCGGATGACGACGGCCATTCATGATGGCATGCGCTTCACGGCAATCTCCTCGGAGATCAGAGTGGCGATCGTGCGCGCAACCCTGTTCGGGCTGTCAAGCATCTCGATCCTTGCTCTGCTCCCCCTCGTGGTTCGCGACCAACTGGCGGGGGGGCCAATTGTTTACGGCGTCCTGTTAGCCGGCTTCGGCACAGGCGCCTTCATCGCGGGCATTGGCAATAGCTACTTGCGACGCATCACGTCCCAAAATCGATTGATCACGCTCGCATCCGTTGCTTGCGCAACGTGTTGCCTTTTACTGGCTCTCACATCATCGGTGGCTGTAGCAGCGATCGCGCTTGCAATCGCTGGCGCAGGCTGGGTTGTCACCTGGACCGGAACCGACGTGTGTGTGCAGTTGGCAAGCCCAAGGTGGGTCGTTGGTCGCACCCTGTCGATCTATTACGCCCTGACCTACGGCGGCATGGCAGCGGGCAGCTGGATCTGGGGTGCTGTCGCGCAGTACTATTCCCTGACGTGGGCTTTGGAAGGTGCTGCAGCGGCGCTGTTGCTGGTTGCAGCCGTGGGAAAGCTATTGCCGGTACGGCTATGGGAGGAATCGGATCAAGGGGCCTTCGACTTCAGGCCACCAGAACTGGCCCTCGATTTGAAGCCCAGGAGCGGCCCGATCGTGATCAAGGTGGAGTACTCGATACCCGAGGAGAATATCGAGGAATTTCTGAGCTGCATGCGCGAAAGGCGGCGCGTTCAGAGCCGTGCCGGTGCGCGGGACTGGACCCTCCAGCGCGATCTTCAGAACTCGACTCTTTGGACCGAGACATTCCGCACGCCGACATGGACGGACTATCTTCGTCTAAACCATCGGCTAACGGTGACTGACAGGGAGGTAGGCGAGCGCCTTGCCGCTCTGCAGGTCGGTGATTCTCCTCCTCGTCTCTCACTTTCGATCGAGCGGTCGACAAGCCCCGCCCCCGGCAGCCAAGTCCAGCCCGTGCCCTTTGTATCGCGCCCGTAAAGAAACCAGTAACTTTTCTGGGTTCGGACACGGGAATGGCCGAGACCTACTCCATCTTTAGTCGGGACTGCCCGGATTGCCACACGTTGCGGCCGGTTAGGCGAGCATGAGGATTTGTGTGGCACGTACGTCCACCACGGGCCCATGTCCAGCCCCACCGCCTCTGCCATCAGATCGGCTTGGGCACGGGTTCAGGTCGCCTGTCCCCCTGCATCGTGGCGAGCAGCGCGAGCAAGGGGGCGGAGGGGCGGGCGGAGGGGTCTCCCCGGTCTGCACGGAGCGAAGCAGGCAGACGGAGGAATCCGCCAGCGGCGACTTGCAGGGAGAGGGCCGCGCGCCTCTTTCCCTCCCTCACAAAACGTGCCACCAAGCACGTTCACGTCGGCGCAGCCGTGCCGCAGAGCCGGCCGCAACAAAGAAGGCCCGCAAGGCGGAAGCATCGAAATGTCCGCCAGCGGGACCAATTCAGTTCGGTGCTGGAGAAAGCGGTTCAACAGGGCGGCCGTAGGAGCACCAGCATAGCGCCGTCGCCAGGCGCGATGCGGACCGACAGCCCCGACGAAGGGCGCTGATTGATCGACTGAAATTGGATCGGGTCATTTTATCAGCTGACATAATCCATGAATTTTTCACGATGCTTCAGCGCGCGCCTGGATTTTCTGCATTTAGCTGCAGCGAAGGTCCCGGTGATGCGGTGGAAGCGCACCCGGGGCATCTTGGACCTATTTGATGCAGCCATCCAGGACTGCTGCATTGGGTCACAACATGCTAGGCGGGCTTCTGGAGATGAACGCGACGATCGGTCAGACGCTCTTTCATTGGCTGCGGTCGGCGCCACACGGTCGCGGAGCTTCAAATCTGATCGGGACTGTCGGGAATTCTGTGCGCGAGGCCATGATGATGGAAAGGAGAGAATCATCGCATGGCTATTGAGAAGGAACTTCTGGAC